>DATGBR010000360.1:0-23365 GCA_035312605.1 Candidatus Methylomirabilota bacterium | reverse complement strand
TGCTCGGCGAGCGCGATCTCATGCGCGAGCTGACGCTGGTCGGGCTGGGGTTCGGCGGCTGGATCGCCGCCGAGATGGCGACCATGGCGCCCCGCGCGTTCCGGCGCCTGGTGCTGGTGGGCGCGATGGGGATCAAGCCCGAGCGCGGCGACATCGCCGACCAGGCGCTGGTGTCCTACATCGACTACGTGCGGCTCGGCTTCGCCGATCAGCGCGCCTTCGACCGGCTCTTCGGCGCCGAGCCGTCCACGGCCCAGCTCGAGCAGTGGGACCTGAATCGCGAGATGACGTTCCGCATCGCGTGGAAGCCGTACATGTACGGCTCCACCCTGCCGCACCTGCTCGGCGGCGTCGCCACCCCCACGCTGGTCGTGTGGGGCCGCGACGACCGCATCGTGCCGCTCGAGTGCGGCGAGCGGTACGCGAAAGCGCTGCCGCACGCGCGCCTGGCGATCGTCGAGGGCGCCGGCCACTTCGTGGACATGGAACAACCCGACGAGCTGGCGCAGCTCGTCACCCGATTCGTGAACGAGGCCTGACGGGGAGATCCGATGCACCTCATGTATTTCACCGAGCAGCCGATGTCGGCGTATCCCGAGCAGGAGGGGCGCGACTTCGGCGCCACCGCGCTGATGTTCAGCAACCGTAACTTCGATCCGGTCGCGGGCAGCCGGCTCTACAACGAGTACCTCGAGCACTACCGGCTGGCCGAGGAGGTCGGCTTCGACGGCATCATGCTGAACGAGCACCACAACGCGCCGTTCTGCATGCAGGCCAAGTGCAACGTGTTCGCGTCGATCCTGGCCGCCATGACCAAGCGGGTGAAGATCGTGCTGCTCGGCAACCCGCTGCCGCTCGCCGACAACCCGGTGCGGCTGGCCGAGGAGCTGGCCATGATCGACATGGTCTCGCGCGGCCGCCTCGTCTCCGGCTTCGTGCGCGGGGGCGGGCAGGAGCAGCTCGCCACCGGGGTCAACCCCGCCTTCAACCGCGAGCGCTTCGAGGAGGCCCACGAGCTGATCGTGCGCGCGTGGACCCAGGAAGGCCCGTTCCGCTTCGAGGGCAATCACTACCAGCACCGGGTGGTGAACCCGTGGGCGGTGCCGCTGCAGAAGCCGCACCCCCGCATCTGGATCCCGGGCGTGCTCAGCAAGGAGACGATCATCTGGGCCGCGCGCCAGCGCTATCCCTACATCGCGCTCAGCACCGCGATCGACGCGACCAAGAAGATCTGGGAGCTCTACGACTCGGTCGCGGCCGAGGTGGGCTACACCGGCGGCCCCGAGAACCGCGGGTACCTGCAGCGCTGCCACGTGGCCGAGACCGAGGAGAAGGCGCTCGCCAACGCGCGCCAGTTCATGTGGATGCAGGGCGAGTTCACCGGGCTCGCGCACCCGGTGTGGTCGAGCCCGTCCGGCTACTTCTCGCCGTCCTACCGCAAGGCGTTCGTGGAGTACGCGGTGGGGCGCGGCGCGAACCCGCGGGCCGCCTCGTTCGAGGACCAGATCCGCGACCAGCAGATCATCGCGGGCACCCCGAAGACGGTGCTCCCCAAGTTCCGGCGTCTGCTCGAGGAGACGCGGCCGTCCATCCTGGGCCTCTGGGCCAGCGACGGCTTCGTGTCCAACCAGGACGCGACCACCTGCATCCGGCTGCTCGGCCAGGAGGTGCTCCCGGCGGTGCGCGAGATGGGCAAGGAGCTCGGGCTGTGGAGCCCGTTCGAGGCCAACGCGCCGGTGAGCATCAGCCAGCCGGCCCCGGCGGGGCACCGCAACGGGGCCTGAGCCGGGCGGGGGACGGCTCAGCCGATCGCGCTCCGCGAAGTCCGCGGCTCGGTCTTCTCGGGCAGGCAGGTGAACTCGACCTTCACCTTGCCCTGACGGACCAGCTTGAGGGCCGAGTAGTCGGCCAGGGCGGCGTGGCACTGCTGCCGGGTCTCGAACGAGTCGACCGCGGTGTATCCCCGGTCGACGAGCCGGTCGCCCACCGTCGCCATCTCGTGCGCCCACAGCACCCAGGCCAGCGTCAGGACGAATCGCTTCACGGAATCCCCCTTCGTGGGCCCCGGGTAGAGCAAGCTTGGGACCATCTGAAAACAGACGGTCTTTCGGACACTTGGTTACGCTCGGCTCAGAGCCCCAGAGAAGCCGGGGTGTGAGCCTGGGCAGGCCAGTACCCAGCCTGGGGCGACCGCCCCCGCGCAAGAGATGCCGGCCGCACACGCGGCGGACGCGACGCCGGCCGAAGCCGTATACTGGCGCGCGTGATGCCGCCGATCACCCCGGTCAGGTAAAGGAGGCTCCCGTGGCCACCAAGATCCTCGTCTCTCCCAAGTTCCCCGCCGCGATGCTCGAGATCGCGCGAAGCTTCGTGCCCGCCGGCTTCGAGATGGTCGTGGTGGACGCGGGCACGCCCGAGTTCACCGCGGCGCTCGCGGACGCCGAGTACTACGTCGGCTTCCCGCGCCCCGAGCTGAACGGCGAGTTCTTCAAGACGGCCTCGGGCCTCAAGCTGGTGCAGCTCATCAGCGCGGGCTACGACCGTCTCGACGTGGCGGCGGCCAAGCGGGCGAGGGTGCCGGTGGCCAACAACGGGGGCTCCAACTCGGTGGCGGTGGCCGAGCACACCCTGATGCTGATGCTCGCGGTCTATCGGAAGCTCTCCTGGCACCACGGCAACGTGATCACCGGCAAGTGGCGGGTGGGGGACTTCGCCTCGAACCGGACCTACGAGCTCGAGGGCAAGACTCTCGGCATCATCGGGCTCGGCACGATCGGCAAGAAGGTCGCGCGCCGGGCCGCCGCCTTCGACATGAAGATCGTCTACTACGACATCGCGCGCCTCGCCGAGGACGCCGAGGACGCCCTCGGCGTCCGCTTCGTGCTCCTGCCCGAGCTGCTGCGCACCGCGGACATCGTCTCGCTCCACGTGCCGCTCAACCCAGTCACCCGCAACATGTTCGGCGCGCGCGAGCTCGGCATGATGCGGCCCACCGCGGTGCTCATCAACACCTGCCGGGGCCCGGTGGTGGACGAGCACGCGCTCCACACCGCGCTCACCACCAAGGTCATCGCGGCGGCCGGCCTCGACGTCATGGTCGAGGAGCCCCCGATCGCCAACCATCCGCTGTTCGCGCTCGAGAACGTGACGTTCACCCCGCACACCGCGGGCCCCACCTGGGACAACTGGTTCAAGGCGTTCCGCAACGCCTTCGACAACGTGCAGCGGGTGGCCCGCGGCGAGCGACCGCTCTGGGTGATCCCCGAGCTGCGCCAGTAGCCGGGCCGCGGACCGCGTGAAGCGGGCGGGCTCCCGCAAGGCGGCGCCGGCGTCGGGGATCTTCCTCACCGGGATCCGCCGCGCCGGCGGCCTGCGGGAGCCCGATCGCTTTCCGTTCACGATCCCGCTCTTCCGGGCCCTGGAGCGGCTCGATCTCCGGGCGCGGGTCACCTTCCTGGTGGGGGAGAACGGCTGCGGCAAGTCGACCCTGCTCGAGGGGATGGCCGCCGGGGCGGGGGCGGTCGCCGCGGGCGGGCGCGACCTCGAGCGGGACCCCACCCTGGCCGGGGCGCGCGCCTTCGCCCGCGCCTTCCGGTGCCGGCGAGCCCGGCACCCGCGCGCCACGCTCTTCCTGCGGGCGGAGGACGTCTTCGGCTTCACCCTGCGCGTGCGACGCGACATCGAGGGGCTCGGCGAGGTGGAGGACGAGCTGCGGGGCGCCCTGCGCGAGGGCTCGTTGGGCCAGCGGCTCGCCACCGGCGCCGCCGCGGGGCAGCGCGCGGCGTTGATCCGGCGCTACGGGGCGGATCCCGACGCGCGCTCGCACGGCGAGACGTTCCTGCACCTGCTCCAGCAGCGGCTGCAGCCGCGCGGCCTCTACTTCCTCGACGAGCCGGAGACCCCGCTCTCGCCGATCCGCGTGCTGGCGCTGCTCGCGATCCTGCGCGACCGCGCGGCCCAGGATTGCCAGTTCGTCATCGCCACCCACTCGCCGATCCTGATGGCGCTGCCGGGCGCCGAGATCCTGCTGCTCGAGGGCGAGACGATCGCGCCCATCGACTACCGCGAGGTCGAGCACGTCCGCATCACGCGCGCCTTCCTCGACGATCCCGAGCGCTTCCTCCGTCGCCTCTGAGCGCGCGTCGGTTTGACTTCGGCGCCGGCCGCCGCGACAATAGGGTCCGATGAAGTGGCCCAGTTCCCGCTCCGTGGCCCTGGTGTGGCTCCTCGCCGCGCTCAGCCTCATCGGCTGGCTGATCGTCAACCTCGACACCGCGGGCTGGATCATCCTCACGCTCACGGTGGGGCTCATGGCCTTCGAGCTGACGCGCCGCCGGGACGGGGCCGGGGGCTCGCCCAAGCGCCGGATCCCCGACGAGCCGACCGGGTAGCGCACCCGCGCTTAGGCGCTTAGAAGTGGCCGGGCGGGACCAGCGCGGCGCGACGCAGCGCCTCGCGGACGAGCGGGACGAAGAGCATCGCGACGAAGAACAGCGTCGCGAGCCAGATGACCCAGTGCAGCACCCGCGAGCGGGGCCCGTTCTCCGTCATGTGCGGCTGCAGCCTATGCCCGGTGGGCCCCGCCGTCAAGGCGCCGGGGTTGCCTTCCCGTATCTCGGTGGCTACACTACGCGGCATGCCGCACCCGTCGCACGCGCTCCCGGGCTGGACTCGCGCCGGGGTCGGGCTGCTCGCGCTGCTCGCCTGCGTGGGCGTGCCGGTCGAGGTCACGCTGGGCCTGGCCGAGTACCCGGTGGTGCCGCCTCCGCGCGCGGCGACCGTGCTGCTGGCCGGCTCCTGCCTGCTCCTGCTGTGGTCCGGGTGGGGCCTCCGGCGCCTGGCCACGGAGCGCGGGCTCGCGCAGACGCCGACCGCGGGCCTGTAAAGGAGCGGGGCGCGTGGGCGCGCTCGGCCGGACGCTCCGCTACCTGGGCCTGGCCGGACCCGCCGAATCCGACTCGCTGACCGCCGACCTCGCCGCGCACCGTGGGAGCCGCCACGAGGCCGCCGCGCTGGGCGCGGGGCTGGTGTTCAAGGGCGAGCTGGGCGGCGACGGGGACTTTCACATCGCGGGCCGCTTCGAGGGTGACATCAACGTGACGGGCCGGGTGTTCGTGGACGAAGGAGCCGAGGTGGACGCCAATATCAACGCGCGCGCGATCGTGGTGGGTGGCACGGTGCGCGGCAACCTGTCGGCCGCGACCCGGGTCGAGATCCTGCCCACCGGGGTGCTGACCGGCACGCTCCGCACCGGTAGCTTCTCCGCCGCGGACGGGGCCGAGGTCAAGGGAGAGATCTGGATCGAGCGGGCCGCCGACTGCCGGGACCCGGAGCGCCGCGCGTGAGGGACCTGGGCGAGCTGCTCGCCTCGGGCGGCGCCCGGCTCGGGCTCAAGATCGGCGGCGTGGCCCTGGCGGTGGTCGTGCTGGGCCTCGCGGCCTGGCTCTGGCTGCGCGCGGAGGACGCGCGCGGCGTGGCGGCCCTGGCCGCCTCCGCGGACCTCGTGCAGCAGGCCGACGGCCCGCAGGCGACCCCGGATGCCCGCGCCCGGGCGATCGACGCGCTGCAGACCGTCCTATCCCAGCACGCGCGCTCCTCGGCGGCGGTGCAGGCCGCCTACGAGCTCGGCAACATTCAGTACCAGGCGGGCGACTACGGGGCCGCACGCGGGGCCTACCAGATCGCGCTCGCCAAGGGCGCGGCCGGGAGCCTGCGGACGCTGGCCGCCTCGGGCGTCGGCTACACGTGGGAGGCCCAGAAGGACTACGCCAACGCGGTGACGGCCTACGAGGCCGTCGCCCGCGCCGTGCCGGCCAAGCAGTTCTACTTCGAGGATGCGCTGCTGGATCTGGCGCGCGCGCAGGCGCTGGCCGGGAAGCCGGTCGAGGCGCTCGCCACGTACGAGCGCGTGCTCAAGGATGTGCCCGACACGCGCCGCGCGCCCGACATCCGCGCCAAGATCGCCGAGCTTCAGGGCCGCGGGAAGTAGCCGCCGGCGGTCCCCTGGCGCCTCTCCGTAGAGTCCGATAAGATACATTATGTCAACTTCCCGCCGGACCGGGCCAAGGGCTGCGGTCCGCTATCTGGCCCTCATCTATCTCGAGCCCGGCCAGCGCGAGGCGCTGCGCGGGTACGAGCGCCGCGTCCTCCCCGTCGTCCAGCGGCACGGCGGCGCCTTCGAGCGGATCTGGAGCCCGGCGCCCGCCGAGCCCGGTGCGCCGCACGATCCGGAGACCCCGGACGAGATCCACCTGCTGCGCTTCGACAGCCCGACGGGGCTCGCGGCGGCCCGGCGGGATCCAGAGATGCAGGCGCTGGCGGGCCTGCGCGCGAGCGTGGTGCTCAAGGCGGTGCTGGTGCCGGTCGCCGACGTGCCGCTCGGACCCTACTTCGCGGACCCGGCCTGAGGCGCGGGCCGCTCAGCCGCCGGACGCGTCGGCCGGCTCGAGCGCGTGGATCAGCGCGCCCTCGAGGTCGGCGAGAGCCTCCATCAGGTCCGCGGTGTCCGTCCAGCGCTCCTGCACGGCCCAGTACTGGGCCTCGCCGAAGCACTGGGCCTTCCGCTCGAAGAGCCCCGCGGCCTCCGCGTGCCCGGCCTCGCGCAGGAACGCGGCCGCGTCGTGACTGCGCCGGGCCGCGAGCGGCAGCGCGAAGGACGTGAGATGGCCGCCGAGCCGCTTGGCCATCGCCCCGCGCAGGTCGGCCGCGAGCAGCCGGAACGCCCGCGGGCCGCCGTAGCGATCGGGCCCGCCCGGGTCGGCGGCCAGGCCCGCGCGCGCGGCGCCGAGGGTACGCGCGATCATGGCCTCGCGCGTCGGGCGGCGCGTCTGCCGGAACCCCGAGCGCATCGCGTACGGGGTCGGCGCGTAGCGCACGCGCTCGGCGCGCCACGCGCGCAGGAACTCGACGGCGGGCATCGCCACGCACGGGTAGCCGTCGGGATCGTGGACCCGCACGCGCTCGCCCTCGACGCCCAGTACCACCACGAAGTGATCGCTCCCCGAGAGCTGCGCGTGCTGCGGCATGTAGCCGAGCGCCCCCATGTCGAGCGGGCCCGCGAGCACCGGGCCCCGCGCGGCCGCCTCGCCGAGCCGGGCCAGCGCCGCCTCCGCGGTGCCGTCGCGCTCCTCGCGGCACTCCCAGCCGAGCGCGTCGAGGGCCGTGGAGAGCCCCTGGTCCGGGTTGGCCAGCGGCGAGCTGAAGTACACGAGCAGGTCGCGGCCCACCCGGAGGTAGTCGGTGCCGAAGGGCATGGTGGTCAGGCACTCGAGGAAGCCGGGCTCGGGCAGCTCGGTGGGCGCGGCCCCCGACTCGCGCAGCGCCATGTAGAGGCTGTTGGCGTAGCCGTAGGCCCCGTTGCCGGTGTAGCGGATGGTCACGGCGAGCCGACCCGGTGGGCCAGGCAGTGGACCGCCGCGGCGGGCCCGCCGACGGGGGTGGGGACCTCGACGCCCAGCTCCCGCGCCCACGGCGCGCGCCGTCGCGCGGCCGCGACCCCGTCCGGTACGTCGTCCCGTCGCGCGTGGGCGGTCACCGCGCGCCTACTGGATCGTGGCCGTGACCGTCAGGGCGGTATCCTGCGAGGATTGCTCGGCGCGGTAGCCCAGCACCTGGCGCGTGACCGCGTGCAGGCTACCGGTGCTCCCGCCGAACTGCATGCGCCCGCCGTTGGGCACGATGAGCTGGGTCGCCGCCTCCACGACCTCGATCGTGCCGCCGCCGGCGGGCGTGAAGTAGCTGATCACCGGGGTGAGCGTGACCCGGATCTGGTTGCCGGGGAGGATCACCGGGCGCACCGCGAGCGCGGTGCCCACCCGCTGCCACGCGACCCCCTGGGCCACGTAGCCCTTGCCGGTCGCGTAGTCGTAGTAGTAGGCGAGCTGCACGGTCGGCACGTCGTCGGCCACCATGATCGAGCCGGCGCCCCCGTCCTGCACCACCGTGAAGAGCCCCGACGAGC
This sequence comes from Candidatus Methylomirabilota bacterium, assembly GCA_035312605.1. Classification (GTDB taxonomy): domain Bacteria; phylum Methylomirabilota; class Methylomirabilia; order Rokubacteriales; family CSP1-6; genus CAMLFJ01. The sequence continues at coordinate 15,405 of DATGBR010000360.1, read as the reverse complement.
GGGTGATGCGGGTGGTGGTGTCCTCGACCGCCAAGCCCCCGCGGCCGCGCACCCGCGGGTCGCCGCTCTTGCGCTGCTCGACGATCACGTTCCCCTGCCCCTGCACGCCCTGGCGGCTGCCCTGCGCCTGCTGCCGGAACTCGAGCAGCACCTTGACCTGCCGGTTGCTCTGGGCGCGCGCGGCCGGCGCCCCGCCGTCCGACGCGACGAGCCCGGTCTGGGCCAGGACCAGGAGCCCGAGGATTCTCGCGAGGCGCACGCGCGCTACCCGGGGATCTGCGCCTCTTCGGGCAGGCGGTCCCAGACCGGCGTCCACTCCGGCAGGGTGAGCCCGACCGCGCCCGCCTTCTCGGCGACCTCGCGCGCGAAGGTCTGGCGCACCTCGTCGTTGTCGCGGAGCTTGAGCCGATACTTGCGGTACAGCACGTTCCTGGCCGATCCGGGCCGCCCGAAGATATTCATGGTGCGGATGTACCAGCGGTTGAGCGTCTCCTGCGCCTCGTCATGAGTCTTGGGATCCTCCGCGAGCCGCTTCACCCAGAACTCGCCGTGGCGGATGTGGAACTTCTCCTCCTTGAAGATCCCCTCGATGGCGCGCACCCAGGGTCCGTAGGAGCAGGTGCGCACGTCCTCCAGCTGGTGCCCCGCGCCGCGGTCCATGCAGAAGTTGAAGAAGATGAAGTCGGCCCACGTATCGATCGGATAGTAGAAAATGTTGACCCGTTTGTCCGCGGTGATTCGCGATGTCCCGATATCCGCGTCGGCCGCGATCCGCATCGTGAGCACCTCGTCGTGCGCCCGCACGTGGGCGTCCACGTCGACCCCCAGGTCGGCTAGGAGCCCGTACATGACGGTGGCGTGGCGCAGCTCGTCCTTCACGATCTGGGCCACCACGTGCTTCTCCTCCACCCCGGGTGCCTTGGCGATCCACGGCACGTAGCCGTAGCCGCCGGCCAGCTCGGAGTCGGCCTGCATGGTCATGAGGTGGATCAGGTTCTGGCGGTACTCCTCCGTCATCTCCTCGGGGGACTCGATGCGCTCCCCCGCCTCGATGCGGGCCAGCAGTCGGGCTTCATCGCGCTCGGCCATGACTATCTCCTTTCCACGACCCGCACCGCCTTGCCTTCGCTGCGCGGGATGCTCTTCGGGGCCACCACCGTCACCACCGGGTTGAGCCCGAGGTGGCCGCGGAGCCGCTCCGCGACGACCGCGCCGAGCGCCACCACCTCGGCCCGCGCCGCCTCGAAGCCGCCCCACGCCTGCACCAGCCGCTCCACCGGCTCCACGTGCACCGCCAGGGTCGGGAACGCGCCGCGCCGGTCCACCAGGAGCTGGTAGTGCGGGGCCAGCTCCGGGACGGTGAGCAGCGCGGCCTCGAGCTGCGAGGGGTAGACGTTCACGCCCTTGATGATCAGCATGTCGTCGGTGCGTCCCTTGATCCGCGCCATGCGCACGGTGGTGCGCCCGCAGCGGCACGGGGACGGATCGAGCCGGGTCACGTCGCCGGTGCTGTAGCGGATCATCGGCAGCGCCTCCCGGGTGAGCGTGGTCAGCACCAGCTCGCCCTCGCGGCCGGGTGGCAGCGGCGCGCCGGTCTCGGGATCGACGATCTCGGGCAGGAAGTGGTCCTCGTTCAGGTGGAGGCCGTCGCGCGCCTCGACGCACTCGGTGGCGACCCCGGGGCCGATCATCTCGCTGAGCCCGTAGAAGTCCACCGCCGCGCAGCCCCACAGGGCCTGGAGCTGCGCGCGCATCGCCTCGGTCCACGGCTCGGCCCCGAAGAGGCCGTAGGTGAGCCCCAGGTCGCGCGGATCCATCCCCTGCTCGCGCATGCTCTCGCCGATGTGCAGCGCGAACGACGGCGTGCAGGCGAGCCCGTGGGGGCGGAAATCCTGGAGGAGGAGGATCTGGCGCAGGGTGTTGCCGGAGGACACCGGCACCACCGTGAGTCCCATGTGCTCGGCGCCGTCGTGGAAGCCGAGGCCGCCGGTGAAGAGGCCGTAGCCGTAGGCGATCTGGACGAGCTGGCCGGGCTCCGCGCCGGCGGAGGCAAGCGCGCGGGCCATCACCTCGCGCCACACCACGAGGTCGCCGCGCGTGTACCCGACCACGGTGGGCTTGCCGCGCGTGCCCGAGGAGGCGTGGATGCGCACCAGCTCCTGGCGGGGCACCGCGAAGAGCCCGAATGGGTAGTGGTCACGGAGGTGCGCCTTGCGGGTGAACGGCAGCTCGCCGAGCCGCTCGAGGTCGACGTCGCCGTCGCGCACGCCGGCCTCCGCGAAGGCGTCCTTGTAGAAGGGCACCCGCGCCCGCGCGCGGGCCACGGTGGCGCGCAGCCGCTCGGCCTGCAGCGCGCGCAGGGCGGCGCGCGGCGCGGTCTCGACGTCGCGGTTCCAGATCACGCGCGGTCCCCGATCATCGCGCTCACGTCACCGCCACCCGGCGCACGAGCCAGCTCTGCCGCTCGAGGAAGCGCGCCATGGTCTCGAGCGTGCGTGGGTCGGCGGAGGCGTCGAGGCTGATCCGATCCGGCAGGACGTAGCGCACCTCCGGGTAGGACACCAGCACCCGCAGGAGGGTGCGGACCCGCTGGTCCCACGCCAGGAGGCCCTGGTGACCGGGCTCGGCGGTGTGGGGGTCCCAGTCGGTCTGGAACCCGACGCGCAGCGTGCGTCCGAGCGTCGTGCCCGGCATCACCGCCGCCCGGCGATCAGGGCCTGGTAGTGCCCGACCATCGCCTCGATCTGCCGCCCGATGGAGAAGCGCGCCTCCGCGAGCCGGCGCGCGGCCTGCCCCATCGCGGCCCGGCGCTCCGCGTCGAGGAGAAGACCGATCGCCGCGTCGGCCATCTCGCCGGTCTCGCCCTTGGTGAGGAACCCGGTTTCGCCGTCCGTCACCACCTCGTCCACCCCGGACGCGCGGACCGCCACCGCGGGCAGCGCGCAGGCGTGCGCCTCGGCCAGCACCAGGCCCTGGGTCTCGGTCTCCGACGCGAAGAGGAAGAGATCGGCCGCGCGATAGTAGTCGGGTAGCGCCTCGCGCGCCAGGCCCCCGTGGAAGACGACGCGCCGGCCGGCCCGTCCCGCCGCGGCGCGCGCCTCGAGCGCCGCCCCGTGGCTTCCCTTCCCGACCAGGTGCAGGGTCGCGCCGGACAGCGCCGCCGCCACCGACTCGAAGGCGTCGAGCACGCGCTCGAGACTCTTCTCGCGATCGAGCCGACCGGTGTAGAGGCAGATGAGCCCCTCGGCGGGCAGGCCGAGCCGGCGGCGCGCCCGCTCCCGGCTGCCCGGGCTGAACAGCGCGAGATCGACGCCGGTGGGGACCACCGCGACCGGCGCGCGGACGCCGCGGCGCCGGAGCGTGTCCGCGACGTGATCGGAGGGCGCGACGACGAGGTCCGCCGAGTCCGCGAAGCGGCAGGCCAGGCGTACCGCGAGGCTCCGCACGAGACGCGGCGGCAGGGGGACGTAGTGGGCGTACTTCTCGTAGCGCGTGTGGTAGGTGAAGACGAGCGGGCGCCGCTGGCCGCGGGCGAGCCGCCGGCCGGTCACCCCGAGCAGGAACGGGTGGTGGACGTGGACGACGTCGAGGTCCAGCGAGCGGGCGAGGCGGCGCAGGCGCCGCGACACCGGCAGCGGCAGCGAGAACCCGGGATAGGTCGGCGCCGGGATCGACGGGTAGCGGAAGACAAACGGGGGGTCGAGATGCGGGTGCTGGGCGGCCGGCGCGAAGACCCAGGCCCGGTGGCCGAGCCCTTCAAGCCCGAGGCGCAGGGTCTCGACCGCGGTCGTGACCCCGCCGCGGAACGGCAGGTAGTTGTTGGTGAACAGCCCGACGCGCATCCACTATTCGTCCGGGCGCTTCGGGTCCTTGTCGCGCTCGAGCCGGTCGAAGTCGCCCGGCTTGAGCGACTCGAGCCACTCCTTGATCTTGGCCTGGTCGTCACCCTTGCCGGTGCCGATCTCGGTCTCCTTGGCGACCTCGACGGTGCGGGCCTTGTCCACGACCTCCTCCTCCACGAAGATCGGCGCGCCGACGCGCAGGGCGAGCGCGATGGCGTCCGAGGGGCGCGAGTCGACCGTGATGTCGGCGTTGCCGAGCCGGAGGTGGAGCACCGCGTAGAAGGTGTTGTCCCGCAGGTCATTGACCACGACCTTCTGCACGCGGGCGTCGAGCGCCTCGAGGATGTTCTTGATCAGGTCGTGGGTCATCGGCCGCGGCGTGGAGATCTTCTCCAGCTCCAGCGCGATGGCGTTGGCCTCGAAGAGACCCACCCAGATCGGGAGGGAGCGCTTCTCCTCCTCGTCGCGGAGGATGATCATGGGCATGTTGGAGAGCGGATCCAGCGCGAGCCCCTTCACTTTCATCTCCAGCACCATGGTGCGCCTCCTCCTAGGCCGGTAACGCGGGCTCGGCCAGGCCCACCGGGAGCCGGTCCATCGCGCCCGGGTCGGCGGGCGAATCGGCCAGCTCACCACGAAGGCTGTGCGGCAGGGCCCGGGCGATGCGCACCTCCACCACCCGGCCCAGCAGGTCGCGGCCTCCGGTATCGAAGTTCACCACTCGGTTGCAGCGGGTCCGGCCCGCGGCCTCCCCCGCATTCTTGCGCGAGACGCCGTCGACCAGCACCGGCAGCGTCCGGCCCTCGAGCCGCAGGCTCCGCGCCGCGGCCACGCGGCCCGTTACCTCGAGGAGTCGCGTGTTGCGTAGAGCCTTTACCTCGTCCGGCACCTGGTCCGCCATGTCGGCGGCGGGCGTGCCGGGCCGCCGAGAGTAGCGGAAGACGAACACGTTGTCGTAGCCCACGCGCTCCACCATCTCCATGGTGCGGGCGAAGTCGTCCTCGGTCTCGCCCGGGAAACCCACGATCAGGTCGGTGGAGAGCGCCAGGTCCGGCACCGTCTCCTGCAGCTCCGCGATCAGCTCGAGGTAGCGGGCGCGGCTGTAGCCGCGGTTCATCCGCTCGAGCACGCGATCGGATCCGGACTGGAGCGGCAGGTGCAAGTACTCGCAGACCTTGGGGACGTCCCGCAGGGCGCGGATCAGACGCGGGGTGAGGTTGTACGGGTTCGAGGTCGTGAAGCGGATCCGCTCGATCCCGTCGACGTCGTTCACCCGCCCGAGCAGGGCGGCCAGGTCGGTGGCCGGGTCGAGGTCCCGCCCGTAGGCGTTGACGGTCTGCCCGAGCAAGGTCACCTCCCGGCAGCCCGCCGCGGCGAGGCCTCGGATCTCCTCGACGATGACCTCGGGAGCGTGGCTGCGCTCCCGGCCCCGAGTGGTCGGCACGACGCAGAAGGTGCAGAACTTCTCGCAGCCCTCCATGACCGTGACGAACGCCTTGAGCCGCCGGCCGCCGTCGGGCCGCGCGGTGATCTTGACGAGCGGGCTCTCCCCGGTCTCGAGGATCGGTCCCCGCCCCTCCCGCGCCCGCTCGACCAGCTCCGCGACCCGGGCGATCGCGGGCGAGCCGAACACGAGGTCGACGTAGGGCGCGCGCTCCTGGATGCGGCCCTTCTGGAGCTGGGCCATGCAGCCCATGACTCCGATCGTGAGGTCGGGCCGCCGCCGCTTGAGGAGCCGGAGGGCGCCCAGCTGGGAGAACACCTTGTCCTCCGCCTTCTCGCGGATCGAGCACGTGTTGAGCAGGATCAGGTCCGCCTCCTCCGCGAAATCGGTCAGCTCGTAACGCTCCTGCTTGAGCAGCCCCGCCACGCGCTCGGAGTCGTACTCGTTCATCTGGCAGCCGTAGGTGATGAGGTGGAGCTTCCGAGGCGACGGCGGAGGATTTTTCTGCATAATTGGTCGGGACTTACGGTAGCATCCGCCCCCCGGCATGTCAAACTCCGGGCGGATCGGATCGCTCAGGCGGTCTCCTCGAAGACACCGATCCGCCGGAACTTTTCCTGGCGCTCCTCGATCAGCTCCGCCTCCGACTTGGACCGGAGCTGCCAGAGCTGCTCGCGCAGCGCCTCCCGCAAGCTGGCCGCGGTCGCGTCCCAGTTGCGATGGGCGCCGCCCACCGGCTCGGGCACGATCGCGTCGATGACCCCCAGCTTGAGCAGGTCCGGCGCGGTCACCCGCATCAGCTCGGCGGCCTCGGGGGCCTTCGCGGCCTCGCCCCAGAGGATCGCCGCGCAGCCCTCCGGCGAGATCACCGAGTAGATCGCGTACTCGAGCATCAGCACCCGGTTGCCGACCCCGAGCGCGAGCGCGCCGCCGCTGCCGCCCTCCCCGGTGACCACGCAGACCACCGGCGTGGGCAGCCCCGCCATCTCGCGCAGGTTGCGCGCGATGGCCTCCGCCTGCCCGCGCTCCTCGGCGGCCAGGCCCGGAAAGGCTCCCGGGGTGTCGATGAGCGTGATGATCGGCTTGCCGAACTTGCCGGCCAGCTGCATCAGGCGGAGCGCCTTGCGGTAGCCCTCCGGATGCGGCATGCCGAAGTTACGGGCGATGTTCTCGCGGGTGTCCCGCCCCTTCTGGTGGCCGATCACCACCACCGGCTCGCCGTCGAAGGTGGCGAGCCCGCCCACGATCGCCTTGTCGTCGCCGAAGACCCGGTCGCCGTGCAGCTCGACCCAGTCCTCCAGCAGCAGGTTGACGAGGTCGAGGGTGTGGGGGCGCTTCGGGTGCCGCGCGATCTGGGTGCGCTGCCAGGCGGTCAGGCCCGAGTAGATGCGCTGCTGCTGGCGGGCGAGGCGCTCCTCGAGCTTCGCGATCTCATCGCGCGCGGCGAGCGAATCCTCGGAGGCGCGCAGCTCGGCGATGCGATTCTCGAGCTCAAGGAGCGGCTTCTCGAACTCAAGCTCGTCCGGCATATTCGACGAGTATACTGCCCGGCCCCAGGAGGGCTTCGACTTTCGCGACCAGGGCGGGCGCGGGCTCCACGCCCAGCTCCTTCACCCGCAGCACCACCTCCTGCTCGGGGAGCAGCACGTGCACGAAGAGCGGGGTCCGCCCCTCGTGCTCGCGGCAGGCCGCCTTCAGCGAGGCGAACAGGGCGCCGAGCGACTCCGCCGCCGCGCTCACCCGGATGCGGCAGGCGTGCGCGGCCTCCTCGCCGCGGTGGCCGTTCCCGTCTCCATTTCCGTTCCCGTTTGCCACCGCTTCCTCCAGGGGCTTGATTTCCTCCGCGAGCACCACCCGACCCTTGTCGCTGTCGTCCGCGCGGCCCTTCACGATGACCGGCCCCTTGTGCCGCAGCGCGGTCGCGCAGGTGCGATAGGGCTCGGGGAAGATCGTGAGCGGCACGCTCCCGTCGACCAGTTCGAGCGTCGCGAAGGCCATGCGGTTGCCGCTCTTGGTCGCGCTCTCGGTGAACGCGCTCACCTGCCCCAGCAGCAGCACGCGCGAGCCGGTCGCGCGGGCGGCGAGGTCCGCCGCGTTCAGGGCCCCGATCCGGCGCACCACCTCCCGGTACTGCTCGAGCGGGTGGCCGGAGAGATAGAAGCCCAGCACCTCGCGCTCGAAGGCCAGCATCTCCTCCTGGGGCCACTCCGGCACCCGCGCGGCGGGCGATGCCACCGCCGCCGCCTTGGGCGTGTCGCCCCCACCGAGCGCGTCGAAGAGGGAGACCTGCCCTTCCTCCCGGTCGCGCTGCCGCCGCTGCCCGCCCTCCATCGCCTGATCGAGGGACGCGAGGAGGCCCGCGCGCGTGCTGCGGAGCGAGTCGAACGCGCCCGCCTTGATGAGGGACTCGATGACGCGCCGGTTGACCAGGCGCAGGTCCACGCGGGCGCAGAAGTCGTCGAGGGCGGCGAACGCCCCGTCGGTCTCGCGCACCTTCACGATCGAATCGATCGCGGTGGCGCCCACGTTCTTGATCGCGGCGAGCCCGAAGTGGATCGCGTCGCCCGACACCGTGAACTGGGCGCGCGAGACGTTGACGTCGGGCGGCTCCACCCGCAGGCCCATCGCCCGCGTCTCCTCCACGTACTGGACGATCTTGTCCGTCTTCTCCATTTCGGAGGTCAGCAGGGCGGCCATGAACTCGGTCGGGTAGTTGGCCTTGAGATACGCGGTCTGGTACGCCACCACCCCGTAGCACGCGGCGTGCGAGTTGTGGACCGCGATGCCGTTGGCGATGAAGCTCGCGGCGCCCGGCACCTCGAAGTCGTAGGTCGCCTCCTCGCCCTCGAGCGCGAAGCCCCGCGGCCGGGACCAGCCGACCGGCGACTCGGCCAGCGCGTGGAGGGCCGGCGAATCGAAGCGCGCGGCCAGCCGGGCCAGCGTGCCTCGCCGGATCGGTCGCTTCCACGGCACCCGCAGGGCGCGGCCGCCCGCTTCGACGGTCGCGTAGACCTTGGTCAGGCTCTCGCCGAGGGCGTCCCCGTAGACCTCGACCGGCACCAGATCCTCGCTCTCGCCGGGCGCGAGCCGGCGCAAGACCGCGACGAGATCGTGGCCGGCCAGGTCTTCCGCGTTCACCCATCCCCGCTGGGTGAAGATCGGATGGTCGGGGGTGCAGCGGACCGACATGCGGTTGGCGAGGTGGAGCCGCCCCACCCGCCGCACCCCGCTCGGGCGCACCGCGCGCGCGCGGTAGGGGCCGTCCTTGGTGAGGACCAGGTCCCCGGCCCGGATCTCGGTGATGGCCTTGTGGCTGCCGTCGGCCATCTCGATGCGCGTCTCGGCGGTCAGGCACTTGTTGAACCCGTAGCCGGCGAACTTCTCGATGAGGTCCCAGATGCGCTCGGCCTTCTTGACGTCGATCTTGTTGCCCTGGCAGCCCGAGACGAACTTCTCGCGCTGCTGGGCCATCAGCTCGCGGTCCTTCTTCCCCATCGCCTTGCGCAGCGTGTCGGCCTCGCCGAGCGAGAACCCGGCCAGGTCCGCGGCGAGCTTCATGACCTGCTCCTGGTAGATCATGATCCCGTAGGTCTCCTGGAGATGACTCTCCATGAGCGGGTGCTCGTAGGCGATCGCGGCGCGACCGTGCTTGCGGTTGACGAAGTCCTCGATGAGGTCCATCGGGCCCGGCCGGTACAGCGCCACCATCGCGATGATGTCCTCGATGCGCTGCGGCTTCAGGCGCTTGAGCGCGTCCCGCATCCCGGCCGACTCCAGCTGGAACACCCCGAAGGTGCGGGCCTCGGCCAGGAGCTGATACGTTCCCGCGTCGTCGAGCGGGAGCGCGTCCGCGTCGAGGCTGATCCCGCGCGCCTCCTTGACGAGCCGGAGGGCGTCGGTGATGACGGTCAGGGTCTTGAGCCCGAGGAAGTCCATCTTGAGCAGGCCCAGCTTCTCGATCGGCCCCATCGCGTAGCCGGTGATCAGCTCCGGCCGCTTGGGGTCCTTGTAGAGCGGCACCCGCTCCATCAGGGGCTCGTCCGAGATGACCACCGCGGAGGCGTGCACCGAGGCGTGGCGGGTGCAGCCCTCGAGCGCGCGCGCCACCCCCCACATCTCCCCCACCCGCTGGTCGCGCTTGACCTGCTCGGCGAGCGGCGGGGACTTCTCCATGGCCTCGTCCAGCGAAATATTGAGCGGGAAGCCGGGCACGAGCTTGGCGATGCGGTCGGCCTCGCCGTAGGAGAAGCCCAGCACCCGGGCCACGTCGCGGATGACCGCCTTGGCCCCCATGGTCCCGAACGTGATGATGTGGGCCACCCGGTCGGCCCCGTAGCGATCGACCACGTAGCGAATGACCTCGTCGCGCCGGTCGTCCGCGAAGTCGATGTCCATGTCCGGCATCGAGATCCGCTCGGGGTTCAAGAATCGCTCGAAGATGAGCCCGTAGCGGATGGGGTCGACGTTGGTGATGCCGAGGCAGTAGGCGACGAGCGAGCCGGCGGACGAGCCGCGCCCCGGGCCCACCGCGATGCCCTGGCGGCGGGCGTGGGCGATGAAGTCCCACACCACCAGGAAGTAGCCCGAGAAGCCCATCTTGGAGACCACGCCCAGCTCGTAGCGCAGGCGCTCGACGATCGCGTCGCCCGGCGATCCCCCGTAGCGGCGCCCGAGGCCCTCGAGGGCCAGGTGCTCGAGGTAGGAGTCGAGAGTGTAGCCGTCGGGCACCTGGTAGTTCGGCAGGTGGAACTGGCCGAACTGGAGATCCACGTTGCAGCGCTCGGCCACCGCGAGGGTGTTGCGGTAGGCCTCGGGCAGGTCCTTGAAAACGGCCCGCATCTCGTCGGCCGACTTCACGTAGAACTCGTTGCTCGAGAACTTCCAGCGGTTCGGGTCGCTCATGGTGGTGCCGGTCTGGATGCAGAGCAGCGCCTCGTGGGCGCGCGAGTGGTCGGCCTCCAGGTAGTGCGAGTCGTTGGTCCCGCAGAGCGGCGCCCCGATCGCGCGGGCGATCTTGACGGTGCCCTCGGTCACCGCCACCTGCTGCTCGAGACCGTGCGACTGCACCTCCATGAAGTAGTAGTCCTTGCCGAACACCTCCTGGTACCAGCTCGCCGTCTCCCGCGCCTTGGCCTCGTCGCCGGCCGAGAGCTGGCGGCTCACCTCGGAGTTCAGGCAGCCCGAGAGCACCAGCAGCCCGTCCGCGTGCTGGGCGAGCAGCTCGCGGTCCACCCGGGGCTTGTAGTAGTAGCCCTCGAGGTAGGCCTTGGAGACGAGCTTCATGAGGTTGGCGTAGCCCGCCGCGGTGCGGGCGAGCACCGTGCAGTGGCTCGCGCCCTCGTAGCCGCCGTCCTGGCTCGACCGCTCGAAGCGGCTGCCCGGCGCCACGTAGAGCTCGCAGCCCAGGATCGGCTTCACCCCCGCCTTGCTGCACGCGGTGTAGAAGTCCACCGCGCCGAAGAGGTTGCCGTGGTCGGTGAGGGCCAGCGCCGGGAACTTGAGCGCCTTGGCCCGATCGACCAGCTTCTCGAGGCGGGCCGCGCCGTCGAGCAGGCTGTACTCCGAGTGCACGTGCAGGTGCACGAAGTCCGCGTGTTTCATTTATCTAGCCTGAATGTGGAAGACTTCGGTTTGGCGGTAGGGCTCCTTCGCGCAAGCGCTCATCCGACCTGCCTCGCGCATGCCCCTCGACTGGAGGAGTCCGGTTTGGCGGTTGGGCTCCTTCGCGCAAGCGCTCATCCGACCTGCCTCGCCGCGCGCCCATCTCCCGCTCGAATGTGGAAGACGGGTTGGCGGTTGGGCTCCTTCGCGCGAGCGCTCATCCCTGCTGCGCGCGTGGCCGCCGGCTCGGCCGATGCGGCCGCGACCGCCGGGGTCACTCCCACTCGATGGTGCTCGGGGGCTTGGAGGAGATGTCGTAGACGACGCGGTTGACGCCCTTGACCTCGTTGATGATCCGGGTCGAGATCTTGCCGAGCAGGTCGTAGGGCAGCCGCGCCCAGTCGGCGGTCATGGCGTCGAGGCTCGTCACCGCCCGCAGGGCGATGACCTGGGCGTAGGTGCGGAAGTCGCCCATCACGCCCACGGTGCGGATCGGGAGCAGTACCGCGAAGGCCTGCCACACCTGCCGCTCGAGGCCGGCCCGGCGCACCTCCTCCTGCACGATGGAGTCGGCCTCGCGCAGGAGCGCCAGGCGCTCCTCGGTGACGTCGCCGAGCACCCGGATGGCCAGACCCGGCCCCGGGAACGGCTGCCGCCAGATGATCTCCTCCGGCAGGCCGAGCAGCGCGCCCAGCTCGCGCACCTCGTCCTTGAAGAGCTCCCGGAGCGGCTCGACCAGCTTGAAGCGCATGTTCGGGGGCAGGCCGCCCACGTTGTGGTGAGTCTTGATCGTGGCCGACGGGCCCTTGAACGACACCGACTCGATGACGTCCGGGTAGAGCGTCCCCTGGGCCAGCCACGGGATGTGGCCGAGCTTGCGGGCTTCGTCCTCGAACACCGCGATGAACTCGGCCCCGATCGTCTTCCGCTTGACCTCGGGATCCGAGATACCTTCCAGCTTGTCTATAAATCGCTTACTTGCATCGACATGGATCAGGTTCATCTTGAAGGCGTCGCGGAAGGTCCGGACGACCCCGTCGACCTCGCCCTTCCGCAGGAGGCCGTTGTCCACGAAGAGGCACGTGAGCTGGGCGCCCACCGCCTTGTGGATCAGGGCGGCCACCACCGAGGAGTCCACCCCGCCCGAGAGCGCGCAGAGCACCGGGTCCTTGCCGACCTGGCGCCGGATGCTGTCGACCGCCGCGTCCACGAACGACGGCATGGACCAGTCCGCCGTCGCCCCCGCCGCGTCGAGGAAATTCTTGAGCACGGTCTTGCCCTGGGGGGTGTGCGCCACCTCGGGATGGAACTGCACCGCGAAGATCCGCCGGGTCGGGTCGGCCATGGCCGCGACCGGGCAGTTGTCGGTGGCGGCCAGGCTCGTGAAGCCCGGCGGGGGCGCGAGCACGGTGTCGCCGTGGCTCATCCACACCGTCACGAGCCCGTCGGCCTCCGGCTGCACGCCCGCCAGCAGCCCCTCGCGGCCGAGGAGCCGCAGGTGCGCCTTGCCGTACTCCCGCACCGGAGCCGGCACCACGTGGCCGCCCATCAGGTAGCCCATCGCCTGCATGCCGTAGCAGATGCCGAGCAGCGGGATCCCGGACTCGAGCAGGCGCTTGTCGGGCAGCGGGGCGTCGGCCTCGTAGACGCTCGAGGGCCCGCCGGAGAGCACGATGCCGGTGTAGCCGCCGCCGAGCACGCGCTCGACGGGCTCGGTACATGGCAGGATCTCGGAGTAGACGCCCAGCTCGCGGATGCGGCGGGCAATCAGCTGCGTGTACTGGCCCCCGAAATCGAGGATCGCGACCCGGCTGGGCACCGGGAGCTCTACCGCGGCGTCCCCAGCTTCTGGGCGCGCTGGAAGACCTTACCCTCGGTCTTGATCGAGGGCGCGATGATCAGCTCGGTCTGCTGCAGCTCCCGGATGTTCATGGCGCCCACCGACCCCATGCAGGTGCGGATGGCGCCCACCAGGTTGAGCGTGCCGTCCTCGGTGAAGGCCGGCCCGAAGAGGATCTGCTCGAGCGACCCGGCGACGCCGACCCGGATGCGCGTGCCCCGGGGGAGGTTCGAGTGCGGGGTGGCCATGCCCCAGTGGTAGCCGCGGCCCGGCGCTTCCTTGGCCCGCGCGAAGGCGGAGCCGATCATGACCGCGTCCGCGCCCGAGGCGAACGCCTTGCAGATGTCGCCGCCGGTGGTCATGCCGCCGTCGGTGATGATCGGCACGTAGCGGCCGGTCTTCTTGTAGTAGAAGTCCCGCGCGGCCGCCGAGTCCGCGGTGGCGGTCACCTGGGGGACGCCCAGACCCAAGACCTCGCGGCTCGTGCACGCCGCGCCCGGCCCCACCCCGATCAGGAGCGCGTCGACGCCGCAGCCCATCAGCTCGAGGCACGCCTCGTAGGTGACCACGTTACCCACGATGAGCGGGATCGAGAGGTGCTTCTTCAGCTGGCGGAGGTCTACCGGGGTGTACTCGCTCGCCACGTGTCGGGCGGTGGTCACGGTGGACTGCACCACGAAGAAGTCGGCCCCCGCCTCTTCCGCGATCTTGGCAAAGCGCTCGGCCCGTTGCGGGATCGAGGAGACCAGGACCGGGCCGCCGCCCTTCTTGATCTCGCTGATCCGCTTGTGGATCAGCTCTTCCTTGATCGGCTCGCTGTAGATGCCCTGGATGATCTTGGTCGCTTCCTCGAGGCTCGCGGAGGTGATGCGGTCCAGCACCGCGTCGGGATTCTCGTAGCGGGAGAAGATGCCCTCCAGGTTGAGCACCGCGAGTCCGCCGACCCGCCCCATCTCGATGGCGAACGAGGGGCTGACCACCCCGTCCATGGCCGCCGCGATGATCGGGATCGGAAAGCGATGCCCGCAGAGCTCCCAGGAGATGTCCACCTCGCTGGGGTTGATGGTCAGGGCGCCGGGAACCAGCGCGATGTCGTCGAAGCCGTACGCCGCCCGGGCCTTCCGCCCTCGCCCGACCCACATCCCCATACGCCCCGCCTCCTGGCCTCACCCGGCCTGGGCCCGGCGCCGCTTCCCGCCGCCGAGACCCCGTATGTAGAGAACCGTCCGCGTCGACCTACTGTAGGTAGGGGTGCAGTATACGAGCGGCTCGCCCCGGGTGTCAACCGGGGTTCACACCGAGGCGCCGGGATGGGCCCGCTCCCAGAGCATCCGCAGGCCCTCGAGCTTGAGGTCGGGGTTGACGAACTGCAGGCACTGCACCACCTCGCGCATCTGGTCCACCAGGCCACCGGTGCCGACGACCTTCACGTCGCCCTCCATCTCCCGCCGCATCCGCTCGACGAGTCCGTCCACGAGCCCGGCCCAACCGTAGATCATGCCGGACTGGATGTTGGTCACGGTGTGCCGCCCGATGGCGTCCTTCGGGCGCACCAGCTCGACGCGGAAGAGTCGCGCTGCGCGAGAGACCAGCGCCTCCGCCGCGGTATTGATGCCGGGCGCGATCGCGCCCCCGATGAACTCGCCGCGCGTGTTCACGCAGTCGAAGCGCGTGGCGGTGCCGAAGTCCACCACGATGAGCGGGGTCCCGTAGAGCGCGATGCCGGCCACGCAGCTCACCACCCGGTCCGCCCCGACCTCGCGGGGGACGTCCACGTTGAGCGGGAGATCGACGGTCACCCCGGGCTCCACCGTGAGGGGACTCACCCCGAAGTACCGGTCGCACATCCACTCGAGCGCCTGCTGGATGGGCGGCACCACGTTGGAGATCGCCACGCCCGTGATGTGCTGCTGCTCGATGCCGCGGGTGGCGAGCAGGGTCTGGATGAAGACGCCCCACTCGTCCGCGGTCTGCTCGCGCCGCGTGGTGAGGCGCCAGGAGGCGCGCAGGCGTCCCACCTCGTAGATGCCGAGCGAGGTGTTGGTGTTGCCGACGTCAATGACCAGCAGCATGGACCGTCCCCTCGTCGACCGCGACGCCCGAGACGACGCGCACCATGGCCCCGTCCCCGGCGCGGGCTAGTAGGACCCCGTCCGCTCCCACGTCCTCGGCTCGACCCGTCGCGCCGTCGGGAAGGCGCACTGGCTGGCCCGGCAGCATCGAGTGGGCGAGCCACGACTCCCGCAGCGCCGCGAATCCCCCGCCCCGCCAGCCGGCATAGCGAGCCTCGAGCCGCGCGAGCACCGCGGCCAGGAGCGCCGCCGCGTCGTGATCGCGGCCGGTGAGGAGCCGGAGCGACGTCGCCCGCCCGGCGAGAGACTCCGGAAACGCGGACTGCCGGAGGTTGATCCCGATGCCGAGGATCACGTGGTGAACCCGCGCGTTGGCCCCGGACGCGGCCTCGGCCAGGATGCCGCACACCTTGCGCCCGTCGACCAGGAGGTCGTTGGGCCAGCGGATCCGCGCGCTCACGCCGGTCGACGCGACGAGCGCCTCCGCGACCGCGAGGCCGCCCACCAGGGAGAGCTGGGGCACCGCCGCCGGCTCGCGGTCGGGGCGAAGGAGCACCGAGCAGAGGAGCGACTCGCCGGGCGCGTCCCACCAGTCGTGCCCCCGCC
>DATGBR010000359.1:0-3043 GCA_035312605.1 Candidatus Methylomirabilota bacterium | reverse complement strand
TTCTACAACCTGCCCCGCAAGTACAAGGTCTCGATCACCGGCTGCCGCGTCTGGTGCTCGTATCCCGAGATCAACGACGTGGGTCTCACCGCGGTGCGCGACCTCTATTCGGGCCGCGTCGGCTTCTCGCTGCGGGTGGGCGGCGGCCTCTCCACCCGGCCGCACCTGGCGCCGCGCCTGCCCGCCTTCGTCCGCCCGGAGCAGGTGCTGGCGGTGGTCAAGGGCGTGTCGGAGATCTTCCGCGACAGCGACGTGCTCCGCCAGAACCGCGAGAAGGCCCGGCTCAAGTTCCTCTTTCTCGATCACGGATGGACCCCCGAGCGCTTCCAGTCCGCGCTCGAGGACCGGCTCGGCTTCCGCCTCGACCCCGCGGTGCCCGAGGTCCTGCCCGAGGAGGCCTACCGCGACCACGTGGGTGTTCATCCGCAGAAGCAGGCGGGGCTCGTGTACGCGGGCCTGCCGATCCTGCGCGGGCGGCTCGGCCCGGACGAGATGCGCGCGATCGCGGATCTGGCCGAGCGTCACGGCTCGGGCGAGCTGCGCGCCACCACCATGCAGAACCTCGTGGTGGTGAACGTGCCGGCGGCGCGCGCGGCCCAGCTCGAGCACGACGCGGCCGCGGCCGGGCTGCGCCTCGAGGGCTCGCCCTTCCGCCGGGGCACGGTGGCCTGCACCGGCAGCGAGTTCTGCAAGCTCGCGCTGACCGAGACCAAGGGCTTCGCCCGCTGGCTCGTGGAGGACCTGGAAGCGCGGCTGCCCGGCTTCCAGGAGCACGTGCGCCTCAACGTCACCGGCTGCCCCAACAGCTGCGGCCAGCACTGGATCGCCGACATCGGCATCGAGGGCAAGAAGGTCAAGGTGGACGGCCGGCTGGTCGACGCCTACTACTTCTGCGTGGGCGGCGCGGTGGGCAAGCACCAGGCAGTGGCGCGGCCGGTCGGCTACCGCGTGCCCGCATCCCACGTGCCGGAGGCGGTGGAGCGGCTGCTGCGCGCCTACCTCGCCGGGCGGCGCGACGGGCAGACCTTCCGCGCATTCTGCGCGGCCCATACCGACGACGAGCTACGGACTTTCCTGGCCGGAACCGAGGTTCCCGCGGAAGCGCGCGACGCCCCCGCGGGACCCGTCCCGCACGGCGTGGACGGCTGATACCCAATCGACCGAACCGAAGAGGAGAGACGACCATGACACTACGCCTCGGTGACACCGCTCCCGACTTCCAGGCCGAGACCACCGCCGGCCCCATCCAGTTCCACGAGTGGCTGGGCGACGGCTGGGGAGTGCTCTTCTCCCACCCGCGCGACTTCACGCCGGTGTGCACCACCGAGCTCGGCTACGTGGCGCGCCTACGGCCCGACTTCGAGCGGCGCGGGGTGAAGGCGATCGGGCTCTCGATCGATCCGGTGGACTCGCACAAGGGCTGGGCCGCCGACATCCAGGAGACGCAGGGGCACGCGGTGAACTTCCCGATCATCGCGGATCCGGACCGGAAGGTGGCCAACCTCTACGGCATGATCCATCCCGCCCACGACGAGGTCTACACCGTCCGCACCGTGTTCGTGATCGATCCCAAGAGGAAGGTGCGGCTCTTCATCACCTATCCCCAGACCACCGGCCGGAACTTCGACGAGATCCTGCGCGTGATCGATTCGCTCCAGCTCACCGATCGCCACCGCGTGGCCACGCCGGTCAACTGGAAGCCGGGCGAGGACGTGATCATCGTGCCGGCGGTTTCCGACGAGGAGGCGCGGGCCAAGTTCCCGTCCGGCTGGCGGGCGCTGAAGCCGTACCTGCGGCTGACGCCGGCGCCCGGTCGGGAGGCGGCCGAGCCGGCCCAGCGATGACGACGAGCTCCTACTACCCGGTCTTCCTCGATCTCGCCGACCGCCCCTGCCTGGTAGTCGGCGGCGGTCCGGTCGCGGAAGGAAAGGTGGAGGGGCTGCTGGCCGCGGGCGCGCGCGTCACGGTGGTGAGCCCCACCGTGACCGCGCGGCTCGCGGGCTGGGCCGCCGGGGGACGCCTGACCCACCTGGCGCACGCGTACCGGGCGGAGGATCTCGGCGGCCACCAGGTCGCGTTCGTGGCCACCGACGATGCGGCGGTCACCTGCGCGGTGGCCGACGACGGCCGCGCCCGCTCGATCTGGGTCAACGCGGCCGACGAGCCGGCGCGCTGCGACTTCATCCTGCCCTCGGTGATCAGGCGCGGCCGGCTGGTGGTCGCGGTGTCGACGGGCGGCGCGAGCCCGGCGGCGGCGCGGGCCATCCGCGAGGAGCTGGAGGGCTACCTGACCGAGGAGCACGCGGCCTTGGTGGAGCTGGCCGCGGAGGCGCGGGACGACCTGCGCCGGCGCGGGCGGTCGCCGGGTCCGGCCGGCTGGCGGGGCGCGCTCGACGGCCGGCTGCGACGGCTCATCGCGGCCCGACGCTATCGTCAGGCCCGCGCGCACCTGGCGCGAAGCCTCGAGTCGGCATGATCGCTCCCGGGCGCGTCTATCTGGTCGGCGCCGGGCCCGGCGATCCCGGCCTCATGACGGTGCGCGGGCTCGAGGTGCTGCGGCGCGCCGGGGTGGTCGTCTACGATCGCCTCGTCAACCCGGTGTTGCTCGACGAGGCGCCGCCCGACGCGCTCCGGATCTTCGCGGGCAAGCACGCGGGCGCCCACTGCCTGCCCCAGGCGCAGATCAACGCGCTGCTGATCGAGCAGGCGCGGCGCGGCCGCCTCGTGGTGCGCCTCAAGGGGGGCGATCCGTTCGTGTTCGGCCGTGGGGGCGAGGAGGCGCTCGCCCTCGCGGAGGCCGGCGTGCCGTTCGAGGTCGTGCCGGGGGTCAGCGCGGCGGTGGCGGTGCCCGCTTACGCCGGGATCCCGGTGACTCACCGCGGGCTCGCCTCGTCGTTCGCGGTAGTGACCGGCCACGAGGATTCCGGAAAGGCCGCGGCGGGAGTAGACTGGGCCCGGCTCGCGACCTCCGTGGACACCATCGTGGTACTGATGGGGGCCAAGAGCCTGCCGCGGATCGTGGCGGAGCTGGTGGCGCACGGGC
>DATGBR010000358.1:0-2883 GCA_035312605.1 Candidatus Methylomirabilota bacterium | reverse complement strand
GTGGCTGAAGATCTGCAGGTCGAGGAGCCGGACCTCGTGGCCGGCCGCGCGGATCGCCGCGGCCACCCGCTCGAGGCCGAGCGGCTCGAGCCTCAGGTAGAGCTCGGAGTACATCAGAGGACTCGGGTGCACCAGCAGCACGCGCATAGCGTGGACCCTCCTTTCGGACGCATGATACGTGAGAGCTACGCGCGCCGCCGCATTCGGCTCGCATTTTCGGGTGCCGCCCAAGTCCGCGCCAGACAGTAAAAATTACTCGTTTCCTTGTAACGCTTACACGACAAGTGTCAGCGCGGTGACGCGGATCGTCCAGGCGGCGCTCAGGGTCGAAAAGCTAACTGATCGGAATTCTGAATGTTCGGCACCTGCCGCGAGGGCGTTTCGCCGGTGGCATTGCGGTTGCCTACGGTAGGACCGGAGCGCGACGACAATGGCGACGATCGGGTTCAACGGCGGCGTGGAGGCGGGCAGCCGGTACCGCCTGCTTCTCGTCGATCCCTATGGCCACAGCCGAGAGGGCCTGGGCGCCGCGCTCCGCGGCGGCGGTGTCCTGGTCGAGACCGCCGAGGGCGCCTCCCAGGCGATGGCTGCCATGCAGGCCGGGGAAGTGGACCTGGCCATCGTCGACCTTGACCTCCCGCCGACCCACGGTCTCGCCGAGGACGGCTGGGACCTGGTGCACCTCCTGCGGGCCGCGAGCCCAACCCTGCCGCTGATCCTGATCGCGGCCGAATGCCGACCCCACACGCAGGACGAAGCGCTCCGCCTCGGGGCGCGCCTGCTCGAGAAGCCCATCAACCCGCGGGAGCTGCGGACGATCGTCCGCGCCCTGCGCCCGGAGACCGCACCAGCATGAAGCGCGCAACGATCGGCTTTGGCGTCCTCGTGACCTTCTTCCTCCTCGCGATGTTCCTGATGGCCGACGCCGAAGTGCCGACGGTGGACGACACCGCGGTCGTGACCAGCACCTCCGCCCGCTGACCGCCTGACCGCTCCCTCCCGGGCGGCCGCCCGCCGCCTACTCCTTCCTTGCGGACTGCGGTACCATGCCGTCCGTGGCCACGACGCTGATCGCGTATCCCTGGCTCGTCCTCCTGCTCGCCGGCTGGGTGTTCGGTGCCATCTTCGTCGGGATGGTCGGCGGCGCCACCCGCGGGGTGCAGGGCTTCTTCGTCTGGATCCTGTCCGCGCTGCTGTTCTCGCCCCTGCTCGCCATGCTCGGTCTCCTCGCGGTGCTGCTGGGCGATCTCGTGCGCGAGGTGGAGATCAAGGCCATCCACGGAGCGGACGAGCTGCCGCCCCCGCGCCGCTCGTCCGGGCGCTTCGCCCATCTGGCCGGAGAGGACGACTGAGGAGAGACGATGCCGACGATCGGGATCCTGCATCCGGGAGACATGGGGAGCGTGGTGGGTGCCTGCGCAGTGGCTGCGGGGGCGCGGGTGCTCTGGGCCTCCGAGGGGCGCAGCGCGGGCACTCGCGACCGCGCGGCCGCGGCCAGGCTCGAGGACGCGAGCACGGTGGCCGCGCTGGTGACGGCCAGCGACGTCATCCTCTCGGTGTGCCCGCCGCACGCCGCGCTCGACCTGGCGCGTGACGTGGCGGGCCGCGGCTTCGCCGGCCTCTTCGTCGACGCCAACGCGGTGGCGCCCGCGACCGCTCGCGCGATCGGCGCGGCCGTCGAGGCGGGCGGCGCCACCTTCGTCGACGGAGGCCTCATCGGCCCGCCCCCGCGGAACGCGGGCTCGACGCGGCTCTACCTGTCGGGCCGTGAGGCCAAGCGAGCCGCCGCCCTCTTCGCGCCGAGCGCGCTCGAGGCCATCGCGATCGGCGACGGGGCGGGCGCCGCCTCCGCGCTCAAGATGGCCTACGCCGCCTACACCAAGGGCTCCTCCGCGCTCCTGATGGCGATCCGCGCGCTGGCCGCCTCGGAGGGAGTGGACGACTCGCTGCTCGCGGAGTGGCGGCGCTCGCAACCGGACCTGCCCAAGCGGTCCGAGTCGGCCGCCCGCGACAACGCCCGCAAGGCGTGGCGCTTCGTCGGCGAGATGGAGGAGATCGCAGCCGCCTTCGAGGCCGCGGGCCTCCCGGGGGGCTTCCACGAGGCGGCCGCGATGATCTACGAGCGCCTCTCCGGGTACAAGGACGCCACCACGCCGCCGACCATGGCGGACGTCCTCGCCCCGCTCACGCGTCCGGCGGCCAAGTAGCGCTTGCTCTGCGACGGCCTCGCGCCGCGCAAGGGAGAACCCACATGGTGACCGTCGCCCTGTACGTCCGACTCGAGGCGAAGCCCGGCAAGGAGACCGAAGTCGAGACATTCCTCAAGGGAGGCCTGGCGATCGTGCAGGGCGAGCCGGCGACCACCGCCTGGTTTGCGCTCCGGCTGGGCCCGAGCACCTTCGGCATCTTCGACGCGTTCCCGGACGAGGCGGGGCGGCAGGCCCACCTCTCCGGCCGGGTTGCGGCCGCGCTCATGCAGAAGGCCGGCGAGCTCCTGGCGAGGCCGCCGGCCATCGAGAAGGTGGACGTCCTCGCGGCCAAGCTGCCCAAGTAGCCTGCGCGCGACGCCGCGCGCGCGGCGGCGGACTCTGCGGGCCGGCGCGGCACCGTGATAGACTCCGGCTCGCGCATCATCGGTGACGAGACGAGCGCGAGCCGTTAGCTCAGTTGGTAGAGCACCTGACTTTTAATCAGGGGGTCGGTGGTTCGATCCCACCACGGCTCACCTTTTTTTCAGGAACATCCGCAGCACCGGTCCCCTCGGGGCTCCTCTGGTGCCAACTTCCGGTGCAAAGCGCAAGCTCCGCGAGCGCGGTCGAGCCGCTCAACCCACTGTCTGTCCCCTCGGGGAAGCTCCCGTCGGTGGCGCTCCAGGAGGCTCTG
>DATGBR010000357.1:0-3306 GCA_035312605.1 Candidatus Methylomirabilota bacterium | reverse complement strand
CCCGCCTCCCCAGGATGGTCTCGAGGCCGAAGCGGTCCCCCTTCGCGTCGTCTTCGAGGACGCCCACGTCCTGGTGGTGGACAAGCCCGCCGGCATGGTGACCCATCCCGGCGCGGGACGGATCGACGGAACGCTGGCCGCCGCGGCGCTGGCCCATGCTCCGGAGATAGCGGGCGTCGGCAGCGCGCGCCGGCCCGGGATCGTCCATCGCCTGGACAAGGGCACCTCGGGGCTGATCGTGCTGGCCAAGACCCAGGCCGCGTACGACGGGCTCACCGCGCAGCTCGCCGGGCGGACGGTGAGCCGGCGTTACCTCGCGCTCGCCCAGGGGGCGCTACGCCGGGCGGAGGGGGTGGTCGACGCGCCGATCGGCCGCGACCCGCGCTCCCGGATTCGCATGGCGATCGTGCCCGAGGGGCGCGGCAAGCGGGCCGTCACCCACTACCGGGTGCTCGAGCGCTTCGGCCGCGGCGCCTTGGCCGTGACCCTCCTCGAGTGCCGGCTCGAGACCGGTCGGACCCACCAGATCCGGGTCCACGTGGCCTCGCTCGGTCATCCCCTCCTGGGCGACGACACCTACCGGGGACGGCGCCCGGCGCCGGCGGGCGACCCGGTGCTCGCCGATCTCGTCTCGGAGCTCGGCGGCGTCGCGCTCCACGCGGCCGGCCTCGCCTTCACGCATCCGGTCACGGGCGCGCCGATGAGCTTCACGTGTCCTTCGCCCGACAGGATCGAGCGGATCCTGTCTCATCTCCGCAACAGGGCCGGCTGAGTGGCCGGCCGGCGCGCCGCCGGCGCCAGTCAACACCGCGTCAGAACGGCCCATTCCAAATCGCGACGCACCTCCGGCGCGTGGCATGCCGCGTGCTAACATGGGCGATACCATGAATCAGCTCACCGCCATCATTCTCGCCGCCGGAGAGGCCAAGCGTATGCGCTCGGCCCGACCCAAGGTCCTTCACGCGCTCTGCGGACGCCCGCTGATCGCCTATCCCGTCGGCGCCGCGCGGGCCCTCGGAGCCCGGGTGGTGGTCGTGGTGGGACGGGCGGCGGACGAGGTCCGGGCGTCGGTCGCGCCCGAGGCCGCGGCGTCCTTCGTCGAGCAGAAGGAGCGCCTCGGCACGGGGCACGCCGTCCTGCAGACCCACGTGGCCTGCGGCGACGCCGCCGGCACCATCCTGGTCCTGCCGGGCGACGTGCCGCTGCTTTCCGAGGCCACGCTGCGGCGGCTGGTCGAGCACCACGTCGCGAGCCGCGCGGCCGCGACCCTCCTCACCGCGGAGGTCTTGGATCCCACCGGCTACGGCCGTGTGGTGCGGGAGCAGGGCCGGCCGATCGGGATCGTCGAGCACCGCGACGCGACGGCGGCGCAGCGGGAGATCCGGGAGATCGGCACCAGCGTCTACTGCTTCGACGCCCAGCGCTTCTGGCCCGCGCTGGCCCGGGTGACGCCCGACAACGAGCAGCACGAGTACTACCTCACCGACGTGATCGGTATCCTGCACCGTCAGGGCGAGCGCCTGGAAGCGGTGATCACCGACGACCCGAGCGAGTGCCTGGGCGTGAACGATCGGAGCCAGCTGGCCGAGCTGGGCGGGATCATGCGCCGTCGCATCCTCGACCGGCTGATGGCCGCGGGCGTGACCGTGATCGATCCGGCCACCACCTACGTCGACGACACGGTGACGATCGGGACGGACACGGTGCTGCACCCGAACGTGAGCCTGGCCGGCCGCACCGTGGTGGGGGCCGAGTGCGTGGTGAGCGCGGGCTGCCAGGTGACCGACACCACGATCGCCGACGGGGTGCTGCTCAAGCCGTACTGCGTGCTCGCGGAGTCGACCGTCGAGACGGGCGCCCAGCTCGGTCCCTTCTGCCACCTGCGGCCGCTGAGCCACGTGGGGGCCAACGCGAAGATCGGCAACTTCGTCGAGCTCAAGAAGTCGAGGATCGGCCGCGGCTCGAAGGTGCCCCATCTCTCCTACGTGGGCGACACCCAGATGGGCGAAGGGGTCAACGTCGGCGCGGGCACCATCACCTGCAACTACGACGGGGCCAAGAAGCACGAGACCGTCATCGGGGACGGGGTGTTCGTGGGGACGAACTCGAGCCTGGTGGCTCCGCTCACCATCGGAGAGGGCGCCTACGTGGCGGCCGGCTCCGTCATCACCAAGAACGTGCCGCCGGGCTCCCTGGCGGTGGCTCGCGGGCGGCAGGAGACGCGCGAGGGATGGGTCTCGCGCAAGCACAAGGACAAGAAGGCCGAGCACGGGGAGTAGGCCCATGTGTGGAATCGTCGGCTACGTCGGGGACAAGAGCGCGATCGACATCGTCATCGAGGGCCTCAAGCGGCTCGAGTACCGCGGCTACGACTCGGCGGGCGCGGCGGTGATCGGGCCCGAGGGGCTGCAGATCCGGCGGGCGGCCGGGCGCATCAAGGTGCTCGAGGGGATCCTGCGAGAGCGGCCGATCGACGGCCCCATCGGCCTCGGCCACACCCGCTGGGCCACCCACGGCCGCCCCACCGACGAGAACGCGCACCCCCACACCGACGGCTCGGGCGAGCTGGTGGTGGTGCACAACGGCATCATCGAGAACTACCTGCCGATCAAGGAGCGCCTGCAGGCCGAGGGGCACGTCTTCAAGTCGGAGACCGACACCGAGGTCATCGCCCACTTGATCGAGCGGTACCTCAAGGACGTCCCGCGCCTGGACGAGGCGGTCCGCCGCGCGCTCCGCGAGCTGCGCGGCTCCTACGCGGTCGTGGTGCTCCACCGCCGGATGCCGGATCGCCTGGTGGCGGCCAAGCTTGGCGCGGGCAGCGTGGTGGTGGGGCTCGGCGAGAACGAGACCTTCCTCGCCTCCGACATCCCGGCCATCCTCTCCCACACCCGCGACGTGGTGGTGCTGGAGGACGGAGACGTCGCGGTCATCACCCGCGCGGGGGTCGAGATCACCGACCTCGACGGCGCGCCGGTGCAGCGGACGCCGAGCCGCATCCTGTGGGACCCGATCATGGCCGAGAAGGGGGGCTACCGCCATTTCATGTTGAAAGAAATCTTCGAGCAGCCGCGCGCCGCCGCCGACACCATGCGGGGTCGCGTCCAGCTCGAAGGGGGCACGGTGGTGCTGCCCGACGTGCAGCTCGATCCGGACGTGGTCGCAGGCATCCAGCGAATCGTCCTGGTGGCGTGCGGGACCTCCTATCACGCGGCCATCGTCGGCCGCTTCATGATGGAGCGCCTGACCGGCATCACCTCCGAGGTCGACATCGGGTCCGAGTTCCGCTACCGCGACGCGGTGGTG
>DATGBR010000356.1:0-31159 GCA_035312605.1 Candidatus Methylomirabilota bacterium | reverse complement strand
CCGGATGGCGAGGGTGCCCGAGCCGCGGGACGCGGACATGGCCTGCTCCGCGTTCTGCACCAGGTGGAAGAGGGCCTCCTGGAGCTGGTTGCTGTCAGCCCAGATCTCGGGCGCCTCGCCGAAGTCGGTCTGGACCGTGATGCGGGCGCCCTCGAGGCGCGACTGGTGGAGTGAGAGGACCTTGTAGATCTGGTCGCTCACCTTGCATCGCGCGCGGCGCAGGGGCGAGCGCTCCGCGAAGAGCACGAGCTCGCGCACGATGTTGGCTGCGCGCTTGGTGGCCCCGTCGATGACCTTGAGCCCGTTCAGCACCGACTCGTGATCCTGGGACTGCAGCAGCAGGTGCACCTGTCCCAGAATGATCATGAGCGGGTTGTTGATCTCGTGCGCGACCCCGCCCGCGAGCTCTCCCACCGCGGCGAGCCGCTCGGCCCGGATCACGTCGGTGTGTGCGCGACGGAGATCCTCGAGCTGCAGGCGCGTCTCGGAGTACAGCCGCGCGTTGTCGAGGGCCAGGCCGATCTGGTCGGCGGTGGACTCGAGCAGCGCGACCTCCTCGTTGGAGAACCGCTCCTCGGTCTGCCGGCCCAGCGAGAGCGTGCCCAGGATGCGATGGCGCGCCCGGATCGGCACGCAGACGAAGCCGCGGATGCCGTCGGCGGAGACCGCGGCGCGCGCGGCGGGCAGGAGATCGGGGGCGCGGCTCGCCTCGTCCACACGACGCACCCGGCCCGACGCGGCGACGCGCCCGATCAGGCCCTGGCCCATCGGCAGCATCTGGTTGGTCTCGCGCAGCCGATCCGAGAGCCCGCGCTCCCCGCGGAGCAGGAGCATCTTGCCGTCCACCGAGACGAGATGGAGACTCGCGATCTCGTGGCCGGTCACGTCGGTGAGCGCGCTCAACGACTTCTGGATGACCTCGTTGAGGTCGAGCGACCGGCTGACCGCCTCGGTGACCGTGCGGAGGATCTGCAGGTGCCGGATGAGCGAGGTCGTGCCGCCTCGGTTACTTACTCGCGCCATTAGATCGTGTGGGCTCCCCATGATCGTTGTGTGCTGGACGGTTCTCTGTACTTAGCAAGCCAAGTGCCATGGGTAGCTATCAAATAATACCATCTATTCCAGCTAGTTAGATTTGTTGCTTGGAGGGGTGCGCCGGGCAGAGCGGTACTGCCCGGACACTCTGTCAGGTCAGACCACCGGGAAACTGCCGCGCGTACGCGATTCGCCGGCCGATCGGCGGGTGTGAGTAGAGAAAGAACTCCTCGACCGGATGCGGGTCCCGCTCGGCCAGGTTCAGCGTCGCCAGTCGCTCCATAGCGCCGATGAAGGGCGCGGGGCCGGGGAGCGTCTCGAGCGCGAACCGGTCGGCGGCGTGCTCGACGTGACGGGACCAGCCGTTTGCCAGCGGGAGCGCGGCCAGCCCCACGACCAGCAGGACGAGGCCGAAGAGCGGCAGCCCGCCGATGTCCGCCGGCCCGTCGAGGCCGAGCCAGACCCCGCCCGCCCGCAGCGCCCCCGACGCCACCCAGAAGGTCACGAGGGTCAGGGCGCCCTGCACGAGCAGGCCCCGACGGATGTCGCCGTGGAGCTGGTGCGCCAGCTCGTGCGCGAGCACCGCCTCGACCTCGTCGGCGGTGAACGTGTCGAGTAGCGTGTCGAACAGGAGGATGCGGCGCGTGCGGCCGAGGCCCGTCACCGCCGCGTTGGCGGTGCGGCTCTTGCGGGACCGGTCGACCACCCAGACCCCGGTCACCGGCACGCCCACCCGCGCGGCGAGCGCGAGGAGTCGGCTCTTGAGCGGACCGTCGGCCAGCGGGGTCAGGCGGTAGAAGAGCGGCACGAGGCACACCGGTGCGACCAGGGCCAGCAACGCGTACCCACCGAGGAACACCACCGCTCCCCACAGCCACCACCACGGGCTCCAGCGCATCAGCCCGTACACGACCTCGACCGCCACCAGGCCAAGGGTGCCACCGATCAGGGCGGTCTTCGTGGCGTCCCAGAGCCAGCGACCGAGCGATTGATGCAGGAGCCCGTAGCGCCGCGGGAGCCAGAAGCCGCCGAGCCAGGCGAGCGGCAGGCTCAGGAGGCGGTAGCCGCCGCCCAGCACCAAGACCGCCACCGCGAGGGCGAGCCACCAGCGGGGCGTCCAGGTCGCGAGCCGCTCGGCCAGGTGCACCGCCGCGCGCGTCTCGACGAGGACGATCAGGTAGCTCGCGGAGAGCGCGAGCTCGGCGAGCGACAGCGCGAGCTGTCGGCGGTGGTAAGCGCGGGCCCGCGCGTCTGCGGGCGCCTCGGTGGGGCTCATGCGTCGAGTGTCCCACCGTTCGGGAGGCCCGCCAACCGGGGTGTCGGTTTGTGCTACACTGTGCGCCAATTCACAACCAGGGAGCCGCCATGTTTCAGTCCGTCGAGGACGTCCAGCAGCAGTTCAAGAACGCCCGCTACATCGCCAATCGCCGGATTTCCACCGTGGTGTTCCTCGCCGAGCGCATGGGCCGTCCGGTGCTCATCGAGGGGCCGGCGGGAGTGGGCAAGACCGAGCTGGCCAAGACGCTGGCCGAGGTGACCGCGCGGCATCTCATCCGCCTGCAGTGCTACGAGGGCCTCGACGAGGGCAAGGCGCTCTACGAGTGGAAATACGCCAAGCAGCTCCTCTACACCCAGCTGCTGCGCGAGCGCATCGGCGAGCTGATCGCGGACGCGCCGTCGCTGCCCGACGCGGTGGCGCGGATCTCGGGCCAGGACGACGCGTTCTTCTCCCACCGCTTCCTCGCCCCGCGCCCGCTCCTGCAGGCGATCGAGTCCGTGGACCCGGTGGTGCTGCTGGTCGACGAGATCGACAAGGCGGAGCCGGAATTCGAGGCGTTCCTCCTCGAGGTCCTGTCCGATTTCCAGGTCTCGGTGCCGGAGCTCGGCACGATCCGGGCCACCCAGATCCCGCTGGTGGTGCTCACCTCGAACAACGCGCGCGAGCTCTCCGACGGCCTCAAGCGGCGGTGCCTCCACCTCTTCATCGACTTCCCGCCCGCCGACGAGGAGCTGGCGATCATTCGCCTCAAGGTTCCCGAGGTCTCGGAGCGGCTGGCCCAGACGGTGGTGACCGCGGTACAGCGTATCCGCGGGCCCGAGCTGCGCAAGGCCCCGTCCATCTCGGAGAGCCTCGACTGGGCCCGCTCGCTCGTCATCCTGAACGCGGAGACCCTCGACCGCGATCTGGTGGAGTCCACCCTCACCATGCTCGTCAAGCACGAGAAGGATCTCGACCGGGTCAAGGGCGCCCTCGACAAGGTGCTGGCCGACCTGGGCTAGTCGCCCATGAGCGGGAGCTGGTCCGCCCTCACCGAGTTCCGCGAGCTGTGGTTCCCGAGCCCGCGCCTGCGGCTGCCCGAGCTCGGCCCCGCCGGGCCCGTCTTCATCGAAGGGGGCCGCTGCATCTCGGGCGAGCTCGGCGAGTACACCAAGCTCTGGATCTCGGCGGCGGGGCGCTGGCACTTCTACTACATCCACCCGTCGCCGCGTGACTTCTACCGCGTGACCATGCCGGAGGTGGTGCCGCACCTGCTCCACCCCGGCGAGATGACGGTGGAGACTTTCCGCCAGGGACTCTCCTACAAGGTGGTCCTCGGCCTCCGCTGCAGCGAGGGGCCGGTGCGGGTGCTGCACCTGGTGGGCGACGTCGCCGACGTCACCCGCGCGGAGGAGCGGCACGAGGACGCCCCCGCGGGTCCGCTCGGCTGGAAGCTCTCGATGACCCACCTGATCTCGCAGGGCTCGTTCCACGGCCTCATCCGGCTGGAGGACGGCCGCCTGTATCCGATCACCCGCGATGGCGGCGAGGACGTCTTCAAATCCTCCTGGGTCCACTTCGCGAAATGAGAGAACACGAGCGTGCCCCGATGACGCCGCGCGATGGGCAGCGCCGGAGCGATGAAAACGCGGCGCGAGGAATACGAATGGCTTCCCGGTTGCTCGGACGCCCCGATGAGCCCCAAAGGGGCGAAGAGGCCCTACCGCAGGCCAATCTGTTTCACGCACGCGGACTATAAATGGACCAGCGGATCCTGGAGTTCATCGGCGATCTCCGGCGCGCCGAGATGCGCATCTCGCCGAGCGAGGCCCTCGACGCGCTCACCGCCTCCACCGAGATCGGCCTCGAGGACCGCGAGACCTTCAAGAGCGCGCTCGCCACCACCCTGGTCAAGGAGTCCCGCGACCTCGTCACCTTCAACCGCATCTTCGACCTCTACTTCCTGGACCTGCAGGCCCTCGGCGAAGGGCTCAGGAAGGCGCTCGGTCCGGAGGACCCGAAGATCCAGGAGATGCTCGACCGGCTCACCTCCGAGGCGGGCATGGAGATGGACGAGCTGACCGAGCTCCTCCTGAGCGGCGAGGGGAGCGACATGGAGATGGCCATCCGCCAGGAAGGCCAGGGCACCGGTCTCGAGCGGCTGATGTACTTCCTCCAGGTCGGCTACTTCTCGCGCCGCATCTACGACAAGTTCGACTGGGAGGCGATCGAGCGCGACCTGAGTAGGATCATGCAGCTCCTGGAGTCGAAGGGGCTCGACCCGGGCATGATCGCGCGCATCCGCAACTACCTCGACCTGCGCCTCGAGGCCTTCCGGCGCATGATCCGCCAGCACGTGGAGCGCGAGCTGGAGCGCCGCGCCTACCGCCAGGGGGAGAAGCTCACCCGCGAGGTTCTCACCGACAAGCCGCTCTTCGCCCTCTCCGCGGACGAGGTGGCCCAGATGAAGGCGGTGGTCGCGCGCCTGGCCCGCAAGATCAAGGACGCGCTCGCCCTCCGCCAGCGCCAGGAGGAGAAGGGCCGCCTCGACTCGCGCCGGACCATCCGCCAGAGCCTGCAGTACGGCGGGGTGCCCATGGAGATCCGCTTCCGCCGCCGACACCGGGAGAAGCCGAAGCTGGTCACCCTCTGCGACGTGTCGGACTCGGTGCGCAACGCCTCCCGCTTCATGCTGCAGCTGGTGTGGAGCCTGCAGGAGTGCTTCTCGCGCGTGCGCTCCTACGTCTTCGTCTCCGAGATCGCGGAGGTCACCCAGGCCTTCGCCACCTACCCGGTGGACACCGCGATCGACTGGGCGCTGAAGTCCTCGTCGGTCGACTACCACTGCCGCTCCGACTTCGGCTACGCGTTCAGCCGGTTCGTGCGCACCGACCTCGACTCGCTCGACCGCAAGACCACCGTGCTGATCCTGGGCGACGCCCGCAACAACTACAACGATCCCCAGGCGTGGGCGATCCGGCAGATCCGCGAGCGGGTGAAGGGCATCATCTGGCTCAATCCGGAAGGCCAGTGGGGCTGGGGCATCGGCGACAGCGTGATGCCGCTCTACACCCCGTCCTGTGACATCGTGAAGGAGTGCCGCACGGTGGGGCAGCTCGTCCAGGTGGTGGACCAGCTCGTCCATTCATGGTGGCGCCGCGGGCGCTGATCCTCCTGCTGGTGGTGGCCCTGTCGGGCGCCGGCGCGGGCTCCGCGCCGGGCGCGGAGTGCGTAGCCCTCGACGACTTCTCCCGGGGCGCCATCGGCGAGTTCCCGCCGGACTGGAAGCCCCGGAAGGACGCGGGCCGGCCGGTGTACTCGATCCAGGAAGAGGGGGGCCAGCGCTTCCTCCACGCCGCGGCCACCCGGCTCGGCATCCAGGCCGGGCGCGAGGTGGCCTGGAACCTCGACGTCTACCCGATCCTGGCCTGGTCGTGGCGCCCGATCGAGTTCCCGGCCGGCTCCGACGAGCGCAAGTCGTCGACCAACGACAGCGCGGTTTCGGTGTACGCGGTCTTCCCCGGCTCCGCGGTCTCGGTCAGGAGCGTGAAGTACGTGTGGAGCCGGGTAGTGCCGGTGGGGACGCACTTCACGTCGAGCGCGGGTAACACGCAAGCGCGGGTGCTGCGCACCGGCACCGACCGGGTCGGGCAGTGGGTCGAGGAGCAGGTGAACGTCCGCGAGGACTACCGGAAGTACTTCGGCGGGTCGGACGTCCCGCGCCCCGCGGGCATCGCGGTGCTCACCGACTCCGACGACACCAGGAGCACCGCGCGCGGCGACTACGCGTCCTTCAGAGTCTGCAAGTCGTGAGGCCCGGCCGCGGTGGCTGATTCCGCCGATCCGTTCGAGGTGCTCTACGCGCGCGGGGTCACCGACGGCCTGCCGGTGGTGCCCCCCACCCGCGAGCGGGTGGCCGCCGCGGTGGCGGCGAGCGGACGCCGGGGAGACGCGCTGGTCGCGCGGGTGCCGCCCAACTTCGGGCGCGCCACCGTCGAGAAGATCGCGATCAACGCGGTGATGGCGGGCTGCCGTCCCGAGTACCTGCCGGTGGTGGTGGCGGGGGTGGAGGCGATGTGCGACGAGGGCTTCGATCTCCACGGGGTCTCGGCCACCACTAATTTCCCCTCGCCGCTCTTCATCGTGAACGGGCCGGCGCGCACGCGCCTCGACATCAACTGCGGGGCCGGGTTGTTCGGGCCCGGGTGGCGGGCCAACGCCACCATCGGGCGGGCGCTTCGGCTGATCGCGGTGAACCTGGGGGGGGCCATCCCCGGCGTGGTGAGCATGTCCACGATGGCCCACCCGGGGCGCTACACCTACTGCATCGGCGAGGCGGAGGAGGAGAACCCGTGGGACTCCCTCGCGGTCGAGCACGGCTTCGCCCCCGGCGAGAGCGTGATCGCCGCCTTCGCGGGGGAGGCGCCGCACGGGGTGTACGACCACATGAGTCGCACCGCGCGCGATCTCCTGATCACGATCTCGAAGTCGCTCGAGGTGATCTCGCACCACAAGTCGACCCACCACGGCGACACCCTCGTGGTGCTCTCCCCCGAGCACGCCCGCACCATCGCGGGTGACGGGTGGGGCAAGGCGGAGATGCGCGAGTTCCTGTGGACGCGCCTGCGCAAGCCGGTGCGCGAGCTGGTGCCTGGCGTGGAGGGCGGCGAGGGGCTGCCCGCCCACGTCCTCGCCAAGTTCCCGCACCCCGCGACCGACGAGACGCTGATCGCCAAGTTCCGCGAGCCGGGCAATCTCAAGTTCGTGGTGGCGGGGGGCACCGCGGGGCGCTTCTCGGCGGTCATTCCGGGCTGGACGTTTCCCAAGAGCTCGCGCATGATCTGGAGGAGGATCGACATGCCGGAGGAGGAATCATGAGCGACGAAGAGTTCCTGGATCCGACCGACTCGGTGGCGGTTCCCCGCAAGACCGCGCCCCGCCTCGACAGTCTCGAGGGCAAGACCATCACCCTCCTCGACATCTCGAAGGCCAAGGGCAACCATTTGCTCGACCGCGTCGAGGAGCTGCTACGCGAGCGGGCCCATCCCAGGGAGGTCGTCCGCCGGAAGAAGCCGACGTTCGCGCGCCCGGCCCCCGAGGACCTGCGCCAGGAGATCCTCAAGAACAGCGACGCGGTGATCGAGGCCCTCGCCGACTGAGGGTCCTGCACAACGTGCAGTGTGCACGACAGCGTGTTCTTCGAGGACCAGGGGATTCCCACCGCCACCGTCATCTCGACCGAGTTCAAGCGGGCGGCGCGGGCCCAGGCCGACGCACTTGGCGCCCGTGACCACCAGACGGTGATGGTCGCGCACCCGATCCAGCCGCTCACCCGGGACGAGGTGCGCGCGCTGGCCGACAAGGCCTACGACGAGATCGTCGCCCGGCTGACCCGCGGGTGACCTTCCTCCTCAAGCTGGTCCTGGTGCCGGGGCTCATCGCCCTGGTCACCGTGGTCGGCCGTCGCTTCGGCCCGCGCATCGGCGGCTGGCTCAACGCCCTGCCGCTGGTCGCGGGCCCGGTGCTCTTCTTCCTGGCCCTCGAGCAGGGCGATCGATTCGTGGCGCAGGCCGCGCTCTCCACCCTCGCCGGTCTCGCCGCGGTGGCGGCCTTCGCGGTGATCTACTCGTGGACGGCGGTGGCGCGACCCTGGTGGGTGTGCGTGCTCGTCGGGTGGGTTGCCTTCGCGGGCCTCACGGTGGCGCTGCAGGCGGTGCGGTGGACCGCCGGCGCGGGCCTCGCGCTCGCTCTCGCCGCGTTCGGCATCGCGCCGCTTGGGCTGCCCGCGCTCCCGGATGCGCCGCCGCCCGAGGCCGCGCCCGCCTGGGACCTGCCGCTCCGCATGACCGCGGCGGTGGCGCTGGTGCTGCTGGTCACCGGCCTGGCCGGCTGGCTCGGCCCGCGCTGGAGCGGAGCGATCACCCCGTTCCCGATCGCGACCACCATCCTGCTCGCCTTCACCCACGCCCAGCAGGGCGCGCCGGCCGCGGTGGGATTCCTGCGGGCGTTCCTGCCCGCGATGTGGAGCTTCGCGCTCTTCTGCTTCGTGCTCGCCTGCGGCGTGGTGGGGCTGGGGCGCGATCTCGCGTTCCTGCTCGCGCTCGGCGTGAGCCTGGCGGTGCAGGGCGTGGTGTGGCTCGGCCTCGCGTCGCGGGCTAGCCGGGGAAGCGCCAGGCCCGGCCCTCGGCCGGCTCGTCGGTCAGCGTGAACTGAGGCAGCGCGAAGTCGGCGGAGAGGTCCTGGAACACCACCCGCACCCGCTTGCCGATGGCCACGTTCTGCTCCGGCTCCGGACGGAATTCGGGGGTGACCAGGTTGGCGATGACCCGCAGTGCCTCGCCGGGCGTCGGCTGCCCGCGCTGCTCGTCGAGCTCCACCAGCACCACCGCGTACGGAGTCCACTCCTTGAAGCCAGGCTGGATGGCGTGGTGCACCACCTCGTAGGAGTAGATGTGCCCCCGGCCACTCACCGCCTTCCACTCCCACTCGAGCGACATGCACCACGGGCAGCCGTGGCTCGGCGGGTAGCGCATGAGCCCGCACCCCTTGCAGGCGCGCAGCATCAGCCGATGATTCGCGCGGGCCAGCTTGAAGTGCTCGCGCCACTCCGAGTCGTTCTCGGGGATCACCAGGTTCATGCCGCGATATTCGACCGAGGCCATCGCTAGTTCCTCATGATGAGGGCGGAGCCGGTCGGCGGCATCGCCCAGCCGAGGTTCATGGTGACGCGCGCGTCCTTCACCTGGCGGCACTTGCCCGGCGAGTAGTCGTAGCTGTGCTTGCCGTCCTCCCAGCCCGGGCAGTAGTCGTCGACCTGACCGCGGAGCTGGCGCACGTTCTCGATCACCATCGAGATGCCGTGGGTGTAGCCCTCGCAGAGGTGGCTGCCCGAGGTGTTGTTGGGCCGCTTGCCCCCGAGCTCGATGATGCCGCTCGAGACGTACTGGCCGCCCTCGCCCTTCTGGCAGAAGCCGTACTCCTCGAGCTGGAGCATGGTGGTGAAGGTGAACGCGTCGTAGGAGCCGGTGACGTTCACGTCCTCCGGCTTGACGCCGGCCTGGCCGAACACGATGTCCTTGGCGTGATAGCCGGCCACCCGGGTGATCGGCCCGTGGGCCCAGTGGAAATCGGTGCGCGGCTTGTTGACCCGGCCCGCGACCCCCATGATGTGGACCGGCTTGCGGCGCAGGTCGCGCGCCCGCTCCACGCTGGTCACGATCAGGGCGGTGGCGTTGTCGGTCTCGAGGCAGCAGTCGAGCAGGTGGAGCGGCTTGCAGATCCAGCGCGAGGCCATCACGTCGGCCACCGTGACCCGCTCCTTGAGGAACGCCTTCGGGTTCTGCGAGGCGTGCTTGCTGTGGGCCACTCGCACGTGGGCCACCTGCTCCGAGGTGGTGCCGTACTCGTACATGTGGCGCATGAAGGTCGGAGCGAAGTTCTGCCCCGCGCTGCGCATGCCGAACGGCACCTGGGCCAGGTCGAGCCCGCGCACCGGCTGGGCCGCGCGAGCGCCGGTGCCGCCGATGCGGAAGTCGGAGTAGCCGTTCATGGAGCGGAAGATCGCCACCGTGTGGCACATGCCCGCCTCGATGGCCCCCATCGCGAGGCCGACCAGCGCCTCGGTGGAGGAGCCGCCGCCGAACACGTCCATGTAGAAGTTGAGCCGGATGCCGAGGTCGGGCGCCACGAAGTTGGAGAAGATGGAGTCGCCGCTCTGGTAGGACATCATCCCGTCCACCCCGTCCTTGCCGAGGCCGGCGTCGCGCATGGCGTTGCGGACCGCCTCGACCGCCATCGCGCGGGTGCTGCGCGCGGACTGCCGGCTGTACTCGGTCTCTCCGACTCCGACGATGCAGTACTTGTCCTTGAGAGATGCCATGGAACGCTCCTCGACGATGACCGCGTGACGATCGACCGGATCAGGCCGCGCCACTGTACGCGAGCGCGGCGGCGGGCGTCAAGCGACCGCTCCCGGCGGGGCGCCGGGACTAGCCGCCGGCATCGTCCGGGCGCTTGGTCGTGGACCGCTCCATGTCGAGGATCGGGGGGACGGTGCCGTGGGGATGCGTGCTCTCGACCCGGACGATGCGGCTCAGCCGGCCGACCGAGTCCCGGGTGCGCACCGCCGCGGTCCGGCAGGTGCGGGTCCAGTTGCTCTCCTCGCTGCCGGGGGGCAGCCGATCCTCCAGCATCTGCACGTAGCCCATGATGATGGCGAGGGGGTTGTTGATCTCGTGCGCGGCGGCCTGGGCCAGCAGGTTGACCGAGCGGAGCGAGGCCGCCTCCCGGCGGGCTTCTTCCCCGGCCAGCCGCTCGGCCGCGTCGCGGTAGATGATGATCTCGTAGCGCTGGCCGCGATACTCGACGACGCGGCGGCTCGAGTCGACCGCGAGCAGTCGCCCGGAGGTGGTCTGGAACGGCACCCCGAGGGCCCGCGCGATCGAGCCGTCCCCCGTCGCGCCCGCGGGCGGGCCGCCGGCCGCCGCGTCCGCGGCCGGGCTCGGCCAGAACTCCCGGTTGTCGCGGCCCACCAGCTGCGCCCGCGAGAGCCCGGACAGGTCGCAGTCGGCGCGATTGCAGTCGATGATCCGCTGGGCGTCCACGTTCACCACCCGCACCGCGTCGGTGGCGTCGTCGAGCACCGCGCGAAAGCGCTCCCGCTCCTGGGCGAGCGCCCGCCGCTCGACGATGCTCGCCATCAGGAGCGCCATGGCCGGGATCCCGACCGCGATCAGGGCCAGGTAGGACGGCCACACCCGCGCGAAGAGGGTGCGGCCGCGCTCCCCGAGGAGGCCGAAGCCGCCGAAGGTGATGAAGAACGTGGCCACCGCCAGCACGAACGCGTGGCGGAAGCGGACCTTCTCGGCGACCGCGGCCCAGCAGTGGACAAGGCCCGCCGCGGCCGCCACCGCGAGCAGGGTGATCACGCCCGCGGCCGCTCCGCTCCCGCCGAGCCAGACTCGGTACGCCGACGCGGTGAGCGCCGCGATGAGGCCCGCCCAGCCGCCCTCGAACAGCCCGATGATCGCCACCGGGACCACGCGGGCGTCCACGAAGACGCCCTCGACGGTCTGGATGCGGGAGATCATGAGAATGACCGCGAGCCCGCCCCAGCCCAGGCCCATCACCACGATCCAGAGCGGGCGCCGGGGCGGATCGTCCGGAGCGAACCAGCCGTAGGCGAGCGAGTAGAACAGGAGGCCCGAGACCACCGTGCCGGTCGCCTCCAGCAGGTGGTGATAGTCCATCACCCCCGCCCGGACGCGGAGCGGCCGTTCGGCCGGGGCAGGAGATCGCGGAGGAACTTGCCGGTATAGGAGCCGCTCACCTGCGCGATCTGCTCGGGCGTGCCCTCGGCGACCAGCTCGCCGCCCGCCTCGCCACCCTCGGGGCCCAGATCCACCACCCAGTCGGCGGTCTTGATCACGTCGAGGTGGTGCTCGACCACCAGCACCGTGTTGCCCGCGTCGACCAGGCGATTCAGGACGAGGAGCAGCTTGCGGATGTCGTCGAGGTGAAGCCCGGTGGTCGGCTCGTCCAGGATGAAGAGGTGATCGGTGGTGAGCCGCGCGGACAGCTCGGCCGCGATCTTGAGCCGCTGGGCCTCGCCGCCGGACAGGGTGGTGGCGGGCTGGCCGAGGCGCAGGTAGCCGAGCCCCACCTCGCGGAGGATCTTGAGCCGCCGCTGCAGCACCGGCTCGGACGCGAAGAAGTCGACCGCCTCGTCCACCGTGAGCTGGAGCACCTGGCTGATGTCGCGGTTCTTGTAGGTGACCTGGAGGACGTCGGCGCGATAGCGGCGGCCCTCGCACTCCTGGCAGGTCACGTAGACGTCCTCCACGAAGTACATCTCGAGCTTCTGGAACCCGTCGCCCTCGCAGGTGTCGCAGCGCCCGCCTGGCACGTTGAACGAGAAGGCGCCGGGTCCGAGCCCCAGGGTGTGGGCGCGCGGCAGGGCCGCGAAGAGCCGGCGGATCTCGTCGAAGGCCTTCACGTAGGTGACCGGGTTGGAGCGCGGGGTGCGCCCGATGGGCTCCTGGTCGATGAGCCGGATCCCCTTCAGGTGCTGCAGCCCGCGCAGCTCGTCGTGGGCGCCCGGCACCGCGAAGTCCGCCTTGAAGTGGCGCGCCACCGCCCGGTAGAGCGTGTCGTGCACCAGGGTGGACTTCCCGGAGCCCGAGACCCCGGTGACGCAGGTGAGCGTGTTGAGCGGGATCTTCACGGTGAGGTTCTTCAGGTTGTTCGCGCGCGCGCCCGCCAGCACGAGGGCGCGCCGGCCCGGCCGCCGGCTGAGCGGCAGGGCGATGGTGTCGCGGCCGCTCATGTAGCGAGCGGTCAGCGAGCGCGGATCCCGGCGGAATTCGTCCTGGGTGCCCGCGAAGACGACGCGGCCGCCCCGCTCGCCCGAGCCGGGGCCCATCTCGATCAGGTAGTCGGCCACCTCGATGAGGGCGCGATCGTGCTCGACCATCACCACCGTGTTGCCGCCGGAGGCGAGCTCGCGGCAGAGCTCGGCGAGCCGGGCGGTGTCCCGCGGGTGCAGGCCGATCGACGGCTCGTCGAGCACGTAGAGGGTGCCGGTGAGCTGGGCCCCGAGCTGGTTGGCGAGGTTGATCCGCTGCGCTTCGCCCCCCGACAGGGTGCGCGTCTGCCGCGCGAGGGTGAGGTAGCCGAGGCCGACCCGGAGCAGGAACGAGAGCTTGGCGCGCAGCAGCTTGAGCACGTCGCGCGCCACGGTGGCCTCCCACTCGGTGAGGGAGAGGCTCGCGAAGAGCGCGTCGAGCTCCTCCACCGTCTTGAGCCCGAAGTCGGCCACGCTGGCCCCCGCCACCCGCACCGCGAGGGCCTCCGGGCGCAGCCGCCGACCCTCGCAGCGCGGGCAGGGCGACTGGCTGCGGTAACGCGAGAGGAAGACCCGGACGTGCAGCTTGTACCGGTAGGACTCGACCTCCTCGAAGAAGCCGCGGATCCCGGTGAGCCCGCCGCCGCCGTCGTACACCCAGCGCCGATCCTCCTCGGGCAGCGCCGCGTACGGCACCGTCGCGTCGACCCCACGCTTCTTGGCCGCCTTCAGGAGCTGCTTCTGGTACCAGCGGCCGGAAGGATGCGACCACGGCTCCACCGCGCCGTCGGCCAGGCTGATGGTCTGATCCGGCACCACCCGGGCCTCGTCGTAGCGCAGTACGTTGCCGAAGCCCTTGCACTCCGGGCAGGCGCCGAGCGGGTGGTTGAACGAGAAGAGCAGCGGCTGGGGGCGGGTCAGGGCGACTCCGCAGGCCGGGCAGTGGAAGTCGCGGCTGACCGGGACCGCGCCGCGCTCGAGCAGATCCACCGAGGCGCGGCCCTCCCCCTCGGCCAGTGCGGTCTCGAGCGAGTCGGTGATGCGCCGCCGGCTGTCCGGACCGATCACCACCCGGTCCAGCACCACCGCGAGGCGCGCGGGATCGAGGTCGGCGGGAATACGGTCCGGCCGGCTCTGGACCTCGGCCAGGTCCAGCACCAGGTCGCCCGCCTTCACGCGCGCGAAGCCGCGCTGGAGCAGCGTCGCGAAGAGCGCGCGGGGATCGCGGGCGGGGTCCGCGGGCAGGGGAAAGCAGATCATCCCCCGGGCGCCCGGGTGATCGCGCAGCAGGGCGTCGGCCACCTGGTCGGCGGAGTCGCTCCGCGCCTCGGCCCCGCAGGTCGGGCAGTGGACCCGGCCGATCTTGGCGAAGAGGAGGCGGAGGTAGTCGTGCAGCTCGGTCGCGGTGCCCACGGTGGACCGCGCGGTCCGCACCGGGTTCTTCTGCTCGAGCGCGATGGCGGGACGGATGTGCTCGATCCGGTCCACGTCGGGCCGGTCGAGCCGCTCCAGGAACATGCGCGCGTATGTCGAGAGCGACTCGATGTAGCGCCACTGGCCTTCCGCGAAGAGCGTGTCGAACGCGAGGGACGACTTGCCCGAGCCCGAGACCCCGGTGATCACGGTGAGCCGGTCGTGGGGGATGTCGACGGAGACGTTCTTCAGGTTGTTCTGCCGGGCTCCCTCGATGCGGAGCCACACCGGCTGGGACATTCGAGCGCTCCTCCTGAGATGGAAAGTCTACTCGACGGGCCGAGGGCCTTCAATAGCGAGCGTCCCGACCGCGCGTCCCTCTTGACAGCGGCCCGCCCCGCCTCGACCGGCGCCCCGGTGAGATCCTCGCGGAGGCCTACGGGCTCGCGGTGGAGGACGCGGAATGACCGCCGCGATCCGGCTGGGCGACGTCGTCAACTTCTTCGAGTGCGAGAAGATCCGCGAGGACCGCCGCCGGCGGGTGATCGCGCTGAAGGAGCGGCGCCGCGGGGAGGTGGGGCCCTACCTCTCGTTCGTGTTCGAGAACCGGGAGACGCTGCTCTTCCAGATCCAGGAGATGTGCCGGGCCGAGCGCATCATCGACGACGCCAAGATCCAGGAGGAGATCGACAAGCCGGTGCTGGACCGGTTCATGGGCATCGACACCGGCCGACACGTCTGGTTCGAGGTCGGGGCGGGGCTGACGGTTCCGGGCTCGTTCGAGGCCGGCCACTCCGACGAGGAGAAGGGCAAGCTGGCCGCGGTCCACTTCGTGCGGTTCGCGGTCTCCCGGGAGGCGGCACGGTCGTTCCGCGACTCCGAGGTCCATCTGGTGGTGGACCACCCGACGGCGCGCGCGCGCCCGACTCTCCGACGAGGCCAAGGCCGAGCTGCTGACCGACCTGACCCCCTGACGGGCGCGCGCGGCGCCGCGAACTTCGCCTACTGCATGATCATGAACCAGATGTAGTAGACGAGGGTCAGGACGAAGCCGAACCAAAGGGTGCCCTTGACGGTGGCGAGCGGCTTCGCCGCGCCCTTGCCCGGGGTGCCCACCAGCGCGTTGATCTCCACCAGCACCATGATCGCGAGCGCCACGATCCAGAAGAGGAGGCCGGACTTCCCCACCGTCAGCCCGGCCAGATGGCTCGCCGACCCCATGAAGAACAGCATCGGGACGGACAGCACGACGTTGGTGCGGGAGGCGAGTCCCCCGCGCGCGCCGGCCGCGGCGGCCGC
Source organism: Candidatus Methylomirabilota bacterium (assembly GCA_035312605.1). Classification (GTDB taxonomy): domain Bacteria; phylum Methylomirabilota; class Methylomirabilia; order Rokubacteriales; family CSP1-6; genus CAMLFJ01. The sequence goes on along the minus strand of DATGBR010000356.1, from coordinate 15,812 downwards.
CGGATTGGCCGGCTTCCCGGCCGCGGTGTCGAGCGCGTTCTGGATCACGATCTTGTTCTTGGGCCAGATCAGGAACCACACGTTGCCCCACATGATCGACCCGAGGAGGGCGCCCAGCAGGATCTTCCAGGTGCCCGGGTCCTGGATCCCGCGGATCCCGATCCAGTAGTGCAGGAGGTAGAGCCAGCCGGACAGGAACGTGATCATGGCGCCCCACCGGAACCACCACATCACGCGCGGTAGCAGCTTCTGCTGAGCTCCCGAGCGCACCCCCGGCTCGGTCTCGGCGAAGAACGGGACCTGGGCGAAATTGAGATAGTAGAGCAGGCCGATCCAGGTGATACCCGCCAGGAAGTGGATCCATCGCAAGAGGAACAGCCATCCTTCGGTGCTCATCAGCGCCATCGTCACCCTCCCGGGAGGCCTGCGGGTCAGGAACTGCGGCTAGCCCTCGTCCTCAGCGTCGTCTTCGACTTCCGCCGCGTCGTCGTCATCGTCGTCGTCATCGTCTAGGTCGTCGTCTTCGAAATCGTCGTCGTCGTCGAAGTCGTCGTCCTCGTCGTCGATGTCATCGTCCTCGTCGAGATCGTCGTCGTCCTCCTTGTCCTCTTCGTCATCTTCCTTGTCGTCCTTGTCGGCCAGGCCGATCGGCGTCTGCTCGTCTTCTTCGATCCAGGGGCGATTCCCGAGGCGAATCATGCGACATCCTCCCGACGTAAAGCTCGTTACGCTGGGCGGGATTATAACAAAGGGGTCTTGCGTGTCCACGCCAATTTGGCCTCTCGGAGCTACTTATCCACTTATCCCCAGCCGTCCACAACACGAGAATTGCACGTCCTGATGCGGGCCCGCGGGCGCCGCATCACGAACGAGCAAGCCTGGCGCGGCGCCGGCGCGCCGCCACACGCGGTCGCCTGATCCGACGCGGTGATTCGCGCGCGCGTGCGTGTCCTCCCGCATTTCCACGGCTCGCGCCGGCGCTTGACGACGTCGCGCCGCGACGCCTACGATGCGCGGGACGCCGTGTAGCGTCACGAGGAGACCACCGCATGCCGCTGTTCGCCGTCGAGCGTGACCTGAGTCGGATACCGCCGGAGCGCTTCCGGACCGAGTTGAAGGGTCTCGTGAGCGCATGCGCGCGGCTGAAGGGAGCCGGGAAGCAGGTTCGCTACATCAGCAGCGCGGTCTTCCCGGCGGAGGCGCGGGGGCTGTGTCTGTTTGGCGCGGAGCAGCCGCAGTGGATCCACGAGGCGAACGAGGCGGCCGGCCTGCCCTACTCGCGGATCTTCGCGGTGCTCGACCTCACCCCGAGCGGAGTGCGGCGTGACCTCTCGTGCGGTCGCCGGCCCGCGGAGGGTACCGACCGGGCCGCCGCGGCCACCGGCGGCCGGGCCGGCCAGGTGAGCCCGGTGAGCGAGGAGATCGTCCGCTGGTCCGACGAGGGCCGGCAGCTCCTACAGACGCTGGGCGGGTGGCTCGAAGCGGCCGGCTCCATCCATGACGAGGCGGAGACGCTCGAGCGCGAGCGGGCCGCGCTCGCGGCCGAGGTGCGACGCCTCGAGGAGGACAACGATGCGCTCCGTTCCCAGCGTGACGAGCTCCACGAAGCGGTCCAGACGCTCGCGAGCCGGATGACGCGCACCGCGGACGAGATCCTCTACCAGTTCGGACCCCAGCGCGGGACGCCGGGCGATCTGGCGTCCCGATGAGCCCGGATCCGACCGGCCGCCGGATCCTGGTGGTCGACGACGACGAGCGGGAGCGCGCCGGCGCGGCCAAGGCGCTCGGGGAGGCCGGGTACGTGGTCGACTCCGCCGCCACCAAGGCGGACGTGGTCACGCTGCTCGCCACGCACAACTACGACCTCGTGCTGGCCGATCTCACGATGCCCGGCATCAACGGCCCCGCGTTCTACCAGATGCTGAAGGAGGCGTGCCGCGGCACCACGCCGCCGGTGATCTTCTCGCTCCAGCGCGGCTACACGCCGGAGTACGCGAACTTCCTCATGCGTCTCGCCGCGCCCGTCCTGATGAAGCCGCTGCCCGCGGCCGATCTCCGGCAGGCGGTGGAGCGGCTGCTCCGGACCCCGCGCGCCACGTCCTCGCTGGCGTCCTGACGGGTCTCGCGCCGGGCACAATTCGGCCGCGCTACAGCTGCGCGAAGTTCCTACCAAGGCGGTGTAGACTCAGGTCGCAGAGCAGGGGTCGTAAGTCTACCGACGCATCCTAGCGCGCGAGACGCGGTGTCACACGCGCCCCGGCCTTCTTGGACCCGGCAGTGCCGCTAGAGTCCAAGCTTGCGCAACCGGTCCACGCTCAGCGCAAGGTCGGGAATCTCGTGCTCTCGGTCGGTCCGCAGTGCGGTGATCGCCTGCTCAATCCGGTCCTCCGGGATGGTCGCTCCCCAGAGAAGCGCCCGGAGCCCGTTCTCGGTCGCGATTCGGAACTCGCCATTGCCGGTGGGCCGGAACATGACGTCATAGGTCGCGGTGCCCGCGCGGCGGATCCACAGGCGTCCCAGGCGACGGGGCACCGCCGGAGGCGTCACCGTGACGGCCTGCAATGCGGACCATCCCACGTCCAGATCCAGGATCCAGACAGGTATATCTGCCGCTCGCGAGGGATGGTGGACAGAGGCGGGGCGGCCACCGCAGGTCCATCGAAGCGAAATACGATGCCGCTGCGGTCGAGTCGCCACACGCAGGCATCTATCGCGCCGGGCTGCCGCTGCGGCACCTGGAAGTACAGTCGGCCTTTCGAAGCCTCAGCGAAGGCGGCGCGTTCGGTCTCGCCCACCGCGAACTTGATCCAGCCCTCTCGGTATTTCTCTGGTAGCTGCATCGCGGTCGATCACATCGCAGAAACTGTGCCAACCTGAACGATCACCTTCATCGGGACTTACGCATCGTGCGGATTTTGCGCTGGGTAGATCAACTCTCAACGAGGGGTCGCGCGTGCTCTGTCTCTCGCGTTCGGTGCCCTATGGGAGAGAGCGTGATGAGCAAGATCGCTGAACAGGCAGTAGATCAGCACGGAGGGGCGAGGGCGACGTATGCGCCAGCTACTGGATCTGGCAGAAGGAAGGAGAGCAACAGAAGCTCCGGAACGGAGCTCGTTCAAACCTAGCACGCTGACGCTCCTTCATACGTGCCTCCCGACGGCGGGGACCCAGCGCTCCCCTGGCGGGTTGAAGTGAGGGCCGCCGTCCGAACTAGGCTCGGTGCGTATCCTCCCAGGTCCAGATCAATGAATTGGAGAGGCGGTATTGGCACTCACGGGGCACGATCTCGAGCGGGGGGGGTGCCACGTGAGTCCCGATGAACCGGAACACGACGCCATCTCGGTCCAGGCGCCAGACGATCGCATCTATGGCGGCGAGGCGCAGAGACGGAGCCTTGAAGTAGAGGCGGCCTCTCCTGCCCACAGTGAAGCCGCCGCAGCTCGATACGTCGAGATCGTGGGTCGGAATCTTCATCCAACCGTCGCTCGGAGGGGCCTCCGCATCCATGGCGACGCACTGGTCGCAGAAAGCATGCCAGGCGGAAACGTCCGGGCGGATCGTGATTTACGGATCGCGCGCCTTTTGCGTGGGGCAGCGCATTGCCTAACCAGGTCCGGCCAATGCCCGATCACGGAATGCACGGGAGGCGGAACGATCGCTGCCATCTGCGCGTACGCACGCTTCGAGACGCGAGGGAGTGGATTGGTCAAACGCCGGGGTGCCGAGCGGGTGGCGATGCAGGTGACCGGGTGCCGGACCCGCTCCGTGTTCGATCGTTACCGCATCGTCGGCCCGGCGGATCCCCGGGACGTCGCGCGCCGCATCACGGGCACAATTCCGGGCACAACGGGGTAGGCGTGCTAGAATCCACCCCTGCAAGTAGCTGAAGTTCCTACCAAGGCGGCGTAGCTCAGGTGGCAGAGCAGGGGTCTCATAAGCCCCGTGTCGGAGGTTCGAGTCCTCCCGCCGCCACCAGTAAATCAACGACCTCCTCGGCGGGCTTTGGCTCACTCCCTCGGCTTGGCCCGCTACTTGGCCCATCACGTTGACTATCCTCTCCGATTCGCGGTGGGCGTCGCCCCTACGGGCGCCGCGGCCTGGAGTCTGCCGGAAGCCTAGCTGGACGGTGCGTTACCATCCGCATATCCCATGAGGCCGGGTCCAGCAGGCGTCGCCCTGCCAGCATCATGTCGGGCGCCGGCCTCGGTCGGCGAGCGTCACAGACCAAGATCGTGTCCTTCCGCTGCGCGGCCCGCATCTGTCCGGCGCCCCGCCAGCGGTTGCGAGCGAGGCCATCATGGTGACCGGGCCGGCGCTCAGGCTGAACGCGTAGCGGTTAGCCCTCGGCGGTCGGCGACGCCGCGGCGCCGATGTCCGGGGATGAGCTTCACCCCCTCCCGGCGACGAGACGGCGGAGAAGCCACCCCGGAGTCCGGGCGATCCCGGAGATCGCCGTCCTTCGAGCCAGCAGTCGCGATTTGAGTCGCTTCTCCGCCTGCAGCCGGCGGATCTGCTTCGGCGAGATGTCGATCGGGACCGTGCGGCCCGCGTCCATGTCGGTATCGATCGCCTCGAAGGCTGCCTCGAATCTCCGCACGAAGGCTTCCTGGGCTGGCGCCAGCACCGTCCATTGCTCGGCGGACATCGTGCTCAGAGCTCCGGTGCGGCGCACGAGCGTCGGGTTGGTATTGATCTCCCAGACCTGCGGCACGCCATCTTTCACGCCGTAGTCGATCCGGCCGTATCCGATCCCGGCCAGCGCGAACGTCTCCCTCAGCCAGGCGGCGTGGAGATCGCCCTCCACGTACTCGGCCTGCTCCCGGGCCTTGTCGGCGTCGAGGAGACGCCCCTTCCACTTGGTGACCCAGTTGCGGTTGTGGAGTAGGGTCTTGGGGATGATCCGGTCGCCCACGACGACCGCGGAATACATCCGGTAGACACCCGCCGGATCCGCGGTGTCGCAGAACTCGATGATGAGCAGGTCCCGCAGTCGATACCCTCGCACTGCGGCATCGACGAGAGCCCGGACCAGTTGCCGGCGGCTGTGGAGCATCGGAGTCAGGCTGCCGAGGTGCTCTCGCTCGGGCCGCACGAAGACCGGAAATCGTCGGCAACGCTGGAATTCGAGGGCGCGGCGAACGCGAAACGTGTTGCGCTTCTGCTCGAAGCACGTGCGGAGTAGATCGTACCGCAGACGGACCTCGGCAGGTCGGTTGATCAGCCGGATGTCCGGGCTCGTGCGGCGCAGCTCCTCACAGCACCGACTGGCAATGTCCCGCTCGGTCGGGGTGAGCTCGTCGATCGCGGCGAAGATGTAGGTTCCCAGGGACAGCCGGCGGCGGACCACGAGGTCGTCATAGGTCACGGTGGTCAGCCGTCGATTCACCGCGGGTCCGGCCTGCTCCAGGTACTCGGAGATCCCCTCCAGATCCTCCGCGGGCGCGACGAAGAAGATCACGCGTCAGACCTGTTGTCGCCAGATCGCGATGGTCGCCGGGCCGGGTAGCAGCAGGAAGGGAGAGGGGTCGGAGATGACGCTGTCCACGCCGTGCTCGGTGTAGTAGTGGCCGAAGTTCTTGCCGGTGATGGCCCAGATGATCGTGGACGTGTTGTGGGTCTTCGCGAGGCTCATGAGCTCGGGCAGTGTCCCGTTCGTCAACGACAGCCCGGTGACGATGGTCAGGTCGGCGTCCTCCATCAACCGGGGAGTGGCCGTCTTTCCGTCCAGGACCGGTATCCCGCCGAGCGTCTGTCCCACCACGTCGGGCGACAGGTCGGTGGCGCAGACGTCCAACCCGCGCCTGGCCAGCGCGTCGAGTATGCCCGCGGTGGCTCCCACGACGAGAACTCGGGGCCGGTCAATCTTGCGATGCACCGCCGCGCGGCGCTGCAAGACCCGCTCGGCCTCGTCGGCGAAGATCTTCGTCCGCATCACGTACTTGCCGTGCAGCGTGTCGTCGAGGACGATCCGCTCGTCCGCGGGCCGAGAGACCTGACCGATGACCAGGTCCGCGATGGCCGCGCGATCCGCGTTGTGCCGCCACCGCCGCTCCTTCAGGATCCGTCGCGTGTCCTCACCCACCAGATCGGGATCCGGATCCGGCAGCCCAGGACCGTGCCCGCCGGAGCGGCCGTACCCCTCCGACTGGGCGATCCGCATCGTGTAGCGCGTCTTCCGCTCGCTCGCCTCGGCCTGCACCAGGAAGGTCACGGACCAGAGCGCGATCAGGCGGAAGAGATCGACGGGGAGTGCGGCGGCGCGGTCGAGGGCCCACTGCTCCGCGGCTTCGATGGTAAACGCCGCCGGGATCAATGCGTCCTTGGGCTGGCGCAATGCCCGGCCTCCATGCTCGGGCCGAAAGTCGCACATCACTTAGGTGGGGCGGGGAACCGTACGGCGCACGAGACCCGGGGCAGCGCGGCTACCAGCGCGGCGCTCACCGCCACGATCGGGAGCTTCCACCTCGCTTCAGACGTCCCATCGGAGCCCACAGGCCGGGATCATAGCAGCAAGGGTCGATGGCGCTCAGCTACAATGACCGTGGGGTCCCATGGCACTCCTACCCTGGCGCGTGCGTCGGTATCTGGACGGTGCGACGTTGTGGTCCATGCAGTTCCGGCCCTCACGATCCGTGCTGCGAGTAGGGGGGCACGCGCCGGCCGCCTCGCTGCTCGCCGCCGGTGACATCGTGCTGAGCCGGGGAGTCCACGAGGCGATCCGGGATCGTGGTCCCGAGAGCATATTCGCCCCGCTGAAACCGATCCTGGGCAGCTGCGATCTCAGAGTTGCCAATCTCGAGAGCGCGCTCACCGGCTGCGAGACGCGGCACGGAACGTTCGGCCGAGCGCTCAAGGCGCCCCCGGATAGCGTGGAAGCCCTGTCGGCGGCCGGGTTCGACGCGGTGACGGTGGCGAACAACCATTGCATGGACTTCGGGCCGGCGGGCCTGCTGGAGTGTCTGCGCATTCTCGATGCGCACTCCATCCGTCACTGCGGCGGCGGCGATTCCTCTCTTTCCGCGCGGCGCCCCGCGATGTTGTCGGCGAGAGGGATTCGTGTCGGGATGCTGGGCTACACCGACGACTACCGTCCCGCGTGGCCCCGGGAGGTCGCGGCCGGTCCGGCCCCGGCGCGAGACGAACTGATCCTCCAGGACCTGGAGGCGATTCGCCCTACGGTGGACATCGTGGTCGTGCAGCTTCACTGGGGCGCGGAGTTTGCCATGTATCCGTGGCTGACCCACCGAACGCGGGCGAGGAGGTACGTGGAGGCGGGCGCGGATCTGGTGCTCTGCCATCATGCCCACGTGCCGATGGGGGTCGAGGTCTGGCGGCGTAGTGTGATTGCCTACGGCCTGGGTAATCTGGTCTTTCCGGCGTCGCGGCATCCGGGAAGTGGGCACCCCTGGAAGCACCGGTCCGTGGTGCTGAAGGTTGCCTTTGATCGGGAGGGGATCAGCCACGTAGAGCTCATCCCGGTGGAGATGCGGTCGGACTGCTCCGTCGCTCCGTCCACCGGCCGCCGGCGTGCGCAGATGCTCGGCGCGCTCGCCAAAACGTCGAAGGGGCTGCAGGACTCGGAAAAGCTAGCGCGGCTCGAGGGCGACCAGCTCGCCCGAGAAGCGCTCGGATGGCTTGAGTCGTTCGACCCACCAGACGGGCTGAACTGGAGCCACCTGCCGGAGATGGCGGCCCTCCTCACGGCGTCTCGTCAGCAATTGATGATCGAGTGGCTCGTCGAGCAACCGTCCTCCATCGCGCAGGAGATCGGTGGTTTCCTCGAACAGGTGGCCGCGGGTGCCGACGCGCCGGAGGTAGGTCGACCGCATGCCTGGCTGGAGCGGCGCGGCGCGCTTCGTTCCCGCATCCGAGCCTTTGCCGCGGAGTTCAAAACGTCGAGGGCGCCGGTGTGGAAGGTGCCATAGCTACGCCCGCCAACCTCAGGCCGACGACGATGCCACCGACGTCGACGGCCGGCTTCGATCATTGCGTCGGCGTCCTGCTCACGCCACGGGCGTCGTCCTCGCCGTGTTCCGCGCTCCTCTCGGCGCGATCCAGCGCCGGTGCAAACGGAGCGCCGATGGCCTGCGCTTCCACTGGACCCCCGACCTGCTCACCGCCGACTGGCTCACCACCGAGCGGCAGGTGTCCGGACCCGTCCCGCGGCGAAACAAGTAAAGAGTTCTCCGGTACCCGCACCGGACGGTTGCGTCGGCTACGGCTTGCGGTTGAGCGAGCGCTCCCGCTCTTCCCACTGCCGCTGGATGCGGCGCTGTTGCCGGCGCTCCGAGACGGTGTGGACGACGCCCAGCAGGATGCTGAACACCACGGCCGCGACTCCGAAGAGGGCAAGCATCATGGGCGGAAGCGTCGGGCTGGGGTGCTCATGAATCGATCCTACCGCAGGAGGTAAGTCATCGCCGAATAAGCCCGGCGGCGGTTGAAGTCGCCCCGGCCGTCCGCTAGACTACCTGCTCGTGACCTTCCCGCCCGCCGGCCGACCCCTCGCGCGGTTCTCGGTCCTCGACCTGACCACCGTCCGATCCGGGCCGACCTGCACCAAGATCCTGGCCGACTTCGGGGCCGACGTGATCCGGGTCGAGCGCCCCGGCGGGGAGGGGCGCGAGCGGGTCTTCTTCGACGCCGCCGACCTGCACCGCAACAAGCGCAGCATCGCGGTCAACCTGCAGGAGCCGCGCGGGGTGGCGGTCGTCAAGCGCCTGGCCGCGCGGTCGGACGTGGTGGTCGAGAACTACCGGCCCGACGTCAAGCACCGCCTGGGGGTGGACTACGAGGCGCTGTCGCGCGAGAACCCGCGGCTCGTGTACGCCAGCATCTCCGGTTTCGGCCAAGAGGGTCCATACCGCGACCGCCCCGGCTACGACCAGATCGTCCAGGGCATGTCCGGCCTCATGTGGCTCACCGGCACCGCGGAGAGCGCCCCGCTGCGCGTGGGCATCCCGATCGGCGACCTGCTCGCCGGCTACTTCTGCGCGATCGGTATCCTCACCGCGCTGCTGGAGCGGGAGATCTCCGGGCGCGGCCAGAAGGTCGAGACCTCGCTGCTCGAGGCGCTCACCGGCAGCCTGTCGTTCCAGGCCGCGAAGTACGTCAATACCGGCGAGGTGCCGCCGCCCGTGGGCAACCATCATCCGCTGACCGCGCCGATGGGCGTCTACCGGGCCCGGGACGGCTTCTTCAACCTGGCCGTCGGCAACGACGACATGTGGCGGCGTTTCTGCAAGGCGATCGATCACCCGGCCCTGGCCGATGACGCGCGTTTCGCGGGCATGCTCGCCCGGGTGAAGAACCGGCAGGCCCTGGACGTGCTGCTCGAGGCCGCCTTCGCCCGCCGGCCGGCCGCGGAGTGGGTGGAGAGCCTCAACGCGGCCGGGGTGGCCTGCGGCCCCATCAACACGGTGGACCGTGTCTTCGCCGACCCGCAGATCCGACAGGCCGACCTGGTGGCCGACGTGGCCAACGCGACCTGGGGGCCGCACAAGGTGCTGGCCCTGCCGGTGCACCTCTCGCGCACGCCCGCGCGCGTCGAGCACGCGGCCCCCATGGCCGGGGAGCACACCCGCGAGATCCTCACCACCCTGGGCTACGAGGCGGCGGACCTCGACGCCCTGGTGGCCGACGGCGTGATCGAGCAATACAAGGGAGAGACGACATGAGCGACCACATCCTGGTCGAGCAGGACGGTTCGATCGCGACCGTCGTGTTCAACCGGCCCAAGATGCGCAATGCCATCAGCCTCGCGATGTGGTCGGAGATCGCGATGGTGACCGAGCGCCTGTCGAAGGACGACGCGGTGCGCGCGATCGTCTACCGCGGGGCGGGCGCCGACGCCTTCGCGTCCGGCGCGGACATCTCCGAGTTCCAGGAGAACCGCAAGGACACCGCCACCGCGCTCAACTACAACAAGCAGACCGAGGCCGCCTACTCCTCGATCCGGCTCTGCCCGAAGCCGACGGTCGCGATGGTGTTCGGCTACTGCATGGGCGGCGCCATGGCGCTCGCGATGGCGGCCGACTTCCGCTTCGCGGCGGCCGGCTCCAAGTTCGGCATCCCCGCCGCGCGGCTCAGCATCATCTACGGCCTCGATCCGGTGCACCAGCTCGTCGACCTGGTCGGGCCCGCCTACGCCAAGGACATCCTCTACTCGGCGCGGACGGTGGACGCGGAGGAGGCCCTGCGCATCGGCTTCATCCAGCGGCTGGTCCCGGCGGCGGAGCTCGAGACGTACACCTACGACTACCTGAAGAAGGTCGCGGCCAACGCGCCGCTCTCGGTCCGCGGCACGAAAGCCCAGGTCCAGGCGATCTTCGAGGGCATCAGCGACGCGCACCGGGAGCACCTGCGCGACCTGGGCATCACCACCTTCGGCAGCGAGGACTACCGGGAGGGCACGCGGGCCTTCCTCGAGAAGCGGGCGCCCCGGTTCCAGGGGCGATAGCCTCTGCGGATCACCGTTCTCTCCTCGACTCCCCTCAATCCGCTGCAGGGGAGCGGCACCTTCGTCGGCATCGCGGGGCTGGCCCAGGGGCTGACCCAGCTCGGCCACCAGGTCACGGTGCGCCCGCTCGGCCGGCGGACCGGGTTCCACACCCTCGACCGCTGGCTCTACAACGCGGGCGTGATGCTGCGCCCGCCCCGGGACACCGACCTGGTGCTCGGGGTCGACCTCGACGGTTTCCTGTGGGCGCGGCGGCGCGCGCTGCCGTTCGTGGCGAGCCTCAAGGGCATCATCGCGGACGAGCTCAAGAACGAGCGCGGCCGAGTGCGCGCCCTCCTCGCGGTGCAGGCGCGCTGGGAGCGGCGCAACGTCACGCGTGCCGACCTCGTGATGGTGACGAGCCGCTACTCCGCGGAGGTGGCCCAGCGGGAATACGGGGTGGCGCCGGAGCGGCTCGCGGTGGTGCCGGAACCCATCGATCTCGAGGTGTGGGACGATCAGTTCTGGCGCGCCCCGCGGCGGTCGCGCGGGGTCCCGGTGGTGCTCTGCGTGGCCCGCATGTACCCGCGCAAGCGGATCCAGGACCTGATGCGGGCCGCCGGGATCCTCCGCGCGCGCATCCCGGGCGTCCAGGTCCGGGTGGTGGGGCGCGGGCCGGAGTGGCCGATGCTCTCGCGCTTGCACGCCGAGCTGGGCCTCGCGGACTCGGTGACCCTGCTGGGTGATCTCACCCGCGAGCGCCTCGCCGAGGAGTACGTCAACGCCACCGTGTTCTGCCTGCCGTCGGTGCAGGAGGGATTCGGCATCGTGTTCCTGGAGGCGATGGCCGCCGAGCTGCCGGTGGTGGCCTGCCGCCTCGCCGCGGTCCCGGAGGTGGTGCTCGACGGGGTCACCGGCCTGCTGAGCGATCCGCGGGATCCGGGCGCGCTCGCCGGCCTCATCGAGCGGCTCATCGCGGACCCGGCGCTGGCCCGCCGCCTGGGCCGGGAAGGCCGGCGCCGCGCGCTCGGGTTCAGCCCGCGGCACGTCGCGGAGCGCTTCCTCCACGCGGTACACTCGTCGCAGGATCGTCTGGGACAGCAGGCGCGAGGAGGCTGAGCCGCATGGTGTACGCGACCCGGAAATTCACGTTCTCGGCGGGGCACCGCTACTGGCGCCCGGAGTGGAGCGCGGAGGAGAACGCGCGCACCTTCGGCTCGCTCGTGGTGGCCCACGGCCACAACTACGCGCTCGAGGTGACGATCCGCGGGGCGGTCGATCCGCGCACCGGCATGGTGATGGACCTGGGCGAGCTGAAGCGCGTGGTGGGCGACGCGGTGATCGGCCGCTTCGACCACGCCGATCTCAACCAGGACCCGCTCTTCCCGCCCGGCACGATTCCCACCACCGAGAACCTCGTGCGGGTGATCTGGGAGCTCCTCGGCCCCAAGCTCGGCGTCGATCGGCTGCACCGGCTGCGGCTCTGGGAGGACCCCACCTTCTACGTCGAGTATCTCGGCGAATGAGCGCCTACGCGGTCACCCGCGCTTACCACTTCAGCGCCGCGCACCGCCTCGCCAACGACGCCTTCTCCGACGAGGAGAACGCGGAGGTTTACGGGCAGTGCTTCCGCCAGCACGGCCACAACTACCTGCTCGAGGTCACGGTGTCCGGCGCCCTCGATCCCGCCACCGGTATGTCGGTCGACATCGGAGTGGTCGACCGGGCGGTGAAGGCCGCGGTGCTGGACCGGGTCGATCACTACGATCTGTCCGCCACCGTGCCCGCGCTGGCGGGGGTGATCACCACCGGAGAGAACCTGGCCCGCACCTTCTGGGAGTGGCTCGAGGGCGCGCTGCCGCCGGGGAGTCTCCGGCGCGTGACGCTCGTGGAGACGGCCAACAACGTGTTCGAGTACTGCGGCGAGTCCGTCCCCGGCGAGGTGACGGGTCATGGGAGGTGAGAGCACGGCGATGGAGCGGCTCATCCGGGACATGCTGAAGGAGGTGGGCGAGGACCCGACCCGGGAGGGGCTCGAGAAGACCCCGACCCGCGTGGCCAAGGCGTGGGAGTACCTGACGTCGGGCTACCGGCAGAACGTGCACGAGGTGCTCAACGAGGCGCTCTTCACCGAAGAGTACGACGAGATGGTGGTGGTGAAGGACATCGACTTCTACTCTCTCTGCGAGCATCACCTGCTTCCCTTCTTCGGCAAGTGCCACATCGCCTACATGCCCTCGCGCAAGATCGTGGGGCTGTCCAAGTTGCCGCGGCTGGTCGAGATGTACGCGCGGCGCCTCCAGGTGCAGGAGCGGCTCACCACCCAGATCGCCCACACCCTCGAGGAGGTGCTCCAGCCGCGGGGGGTCGCGGTGGTGGTCGAGGCCCTGCACATGTGCATGCTGATGCGCGGGGTCGAGAAGCAGAACTCCAAGGCGGTCACCTCCGCGATGCTCGGGGCCTTCCGCGAGAACGCGGAGACGCGCGCCGAGTTCATGGAGCTGATCCGGGCTCGCGGCGGGCTGGTCATTTGAAGCTCGCGGGCCAGGTCGCGGTCGTCACCGGCGCGGGTCGGGGCATCGGTCGAGCGATCGCGGGCGCGCTCGGCCGGGCGGGCGCCGCGGTGGTGCTCGCCGCCCGCTCCGCCTCCGAGCTGGCCGGCGTGGTGCGCGAGATCGAGCAGGCGGGCGGCCGGGCTCTGGCCGTGACGACCGACGTGCGGCAGGAGGCCTCCGTCGAGGCGCTGGTCCGCCGGGCGCTCGCCGAGTGGCGACAGGTCGACGTCCTGGTCAACGCGGCCGGTGTCGCCACCTTCGCCCCGGTGACCGACTCCAAGCTCGACGATTGGGACCAGATGCTGGCCGTGAACCTCCGCGGAGCGGTCCTCTGCTGCCGCGCGGTCCTCCCGGCCATGGTGGGTCGCCATCGCGGCACGATCATCAACGTGGGCTCGGTGGTCACGAGCCGGGCGCTGGCCGGCAGCGCGGCCTATACCGCCTCCAAGTACGGGTTGCTGGGCTTCTCCCGCGTGCTCGCCGAGGAGATGAGGCCCCACGGGCTCCGGGTGGGCGTGCTCTCGGCCGGGGCCACCGACACCCCGCTCTGGGACACCATGCCCACAGCCCCGGCCCGGGACCGCATGCTCCGGGCCGACCAGGTGGCCGAGGCGGCGCTGCTGATGGCGGGACTAGGCCCGAACGCGAGCCTCGAGGAGGTCACGCTGCTGCCCGCCGGCGGCATCTTGTAGGCGGCCGGCCGGGGAGGGCGCCCGGCAAGCCCTCGGTCCTTCTGCTATAATGAGCCCGATTCGACAATTCGGCACGCTACCCAAGGAGGCATTGGATGATCACGTTGACTGAGACGGCCGCCAAGAAGATCTCGGACCTGCGGCTCGAAGAGGGCAAGCCCGAGTGGGGGCTGCGGATCCGTATCGTCGGGGGCGGATGCTCTGGCATGTCCTACGAGCTCGGCTGGGACGACACCGCGACCGACGGCGACAACGTCGTCGAGACCAACGGCGTGAAGGTCTTCGTCGACTCGAACAGCGCCCAGTATCTGCAGGGTAGCGAGATCGACTACGTCGACAACAACATGCTCGGCGCCGGGTTCGCGATCAAGAACCCGAACGTGAAGTCGTCCTGCGGCTGCGGCTCGTCCCACCAGTTCTAAGCCGCGGCTGCCTGGATCGAGGCTCGCTCGATGAAGGTGCAGATCCGGCTCTTCGCCCGCTATCGCGAGGCGGCGGGCCGCGACTCGCTGGATCTCGAGCTTCCCGACGGCGGCACCGTCGAGCGGGCCTGGGAAGCGGTGACCCGCCAGCTTCCCGCCCTCATCCCCTACCGGCCGTTCACCCTCTTCGCGCTCCGCAACGACTACGTCGACGCCGACCGGCTCCTCGCAGATGGCGATGAGCTCTGCCTCTTCCCTCCGGTGAGCGGCGGCTCCGCGCCGGCGGACGCGGACTGGATCGAGGTCACCACCGAGCCCCTGTCCGAACGCGCGCTCGCCCAGGCGGTGGAGCACCCGGGCGCGGGTGCGCTCGCACTGTTCTCGGGAGTGGTGCGCGATCAGACCGGCGGCCGGCGGGTCAAGTTCCTCGAGTACGAAGCCCACGGCCCGATGGCGCTCGCCAAGATGCGGGAGATCGCGACGGCCCTCCGCGGCCGCTGGCCCATCATCAATCGCATCGCCCTCGTCCATCGCATCGGCCGCCTCGAGATCGGGGAGTCGAGCGTGATGATCGCGGTCTCCTCGCCCCACCGCGGCGAGGCCTTCGAGGCCTGCCGCTTCGCCATCGATACCCTGAAGGAGACGGTGCCGATCTGGAAGAAGGAGTACTTCGAGGACGGCGAGGTGTGGGTGGGCCTGCAGTCCGAGTGTGACCATCGTCACTAGCCTCGTCGCGCGCGTCCAGGACACCATTCGCCGTCACGGAATGCTCCGTGGCGGCGAAGCCGTCTTGGTGGCCGTCTCGGGCGGGCCCGACTCGGTCGCGCTCCTCGACGTGCTCTGCGCGCTCCGGGCCCCGCTCGCGCTCGCGCTTTCGGTGGCCCACGTGCACCACGGCCTCCGGCCGGAGGCCGACGCGGAAGCGGAGGCGGTGGCACGGCTCTGCGAGCGGCTCGGAGTGGCCTGCCGCGTCGAGTGCGTCACAGTCCGGCAGGCCCCGCCGTGGGACGGGCTCGAGGCGGAGAGCCGGCGCGCGCGTCACGCCGCGCTGGCTCGCGCCGCGCACGTCGCAGGCGCCGCGCGCATCGCGACCGGCCATACCGCGGATGACCAGGCCGAGACGGTGCTGATGCGGCTACTCCAGGGCGCGGGCCCGCGCGGCCTCGGCGGCATCGCCCCGGTGCGCGGGCGCCTCGTGAGCCCCCTGATCGAGACCCGGCGGGGCGAGATCGTGGCGCACCTCGCCGCACGCGGCCTCACCGCGGCCGAGGACGCGAGCAACCGTGACCCGCGCTTCCTGCGCTCGCGCATCCGCCACGACCTGCTGCCGTTCATGGCGGAGCTCACCGGCGGCTCGGTGGTCGAGGCCCTCGGTCGCTCGGCCGCGACGGCGCGCGCGGTGGTGGCCGATCTCGAGGCGCGGGCCCGCGCCGATCTCGAGCGGATGAGCACGCGGGGCCCGGCCGGATTCATCCTCGACGTGTCTCCGCTCGAGGCGCAGCCGCTCGAGTTGGCCGCGGAGACGATCCGGCAGGCCGCGGCCCTGCTGGGCGAGACGCGCCCCCTCCGCGGGCCCGCCCAGCGCGCGCTCCGACGGCTGCTGGGGGAGACGCCCCGGCGCCGGGCGGTGCGTCTCGGCGGTCTCGTCGTCGAGCGGAGCGGTCGCCGGCTGCGGGTGGGTCCGCCCGCGCTCTCCGCCGTCACC
>DATGBR010000355.1:0-6117 GCA_035312605.1 Candidatus Methylomirabilota bacterium | reverse complement strand
CGGCTCTTCGGGGACCCCGCGTGAAAGTTGCAATGGTCGGCGCGACCCGCGGCATGGGGCGCGCGCTCGCCCGCCGGCTCGCCGAGCGCGGCGACGCGCTCTTCCTGCTCGGCCGCGACGAGGCCGAGCTCGACCTCTCCGCGCGCGACCTGGAGGCGCGGGGCGCCCCGCTACCGGTGGGCCAGGCGCGGCTCGACCTGGGCGAGCCCGCCGGCTTCGCGGCGGCGCTCGACGCGGCGGACGGCGCGCTCTCGCGCATCGACGCGCTCGTGGTCACCGGAGGCCTCTTCGCCCGCCAGGACGAGCTGGCCGCCGATCCGGCGCGCCTGACCGCCCTGCTCCAGGCCAACTTCACCGGCACCGTGCTGCTCTGCCAGCAGGCGGCCGAGCGGCTGGCCGCGCGGGGTGGCGGGCTCATCTGCGCCTTCGGCAGCGTGGCGGGCGACCGCGCCCGGCGCGGCAACTATCTTTACGGGGCGTCGAAGGCGGGGCTCGCGGTGTTCCTCGACGGGCTCGACCTGGCCTACCGCGACCGCGGGGTGCGCACGCTCTGCGTGAAGCCCGGCTTCGTCCGGACCGCGATGACCGCGGGGCTGCCGGTGCCGCCCTTCGCAGGCGAGCCCGACGCGGTGGCCCGCCGCGTGCTGGCCGCGATGGACGCGGGCCGTCACGACGTCTACGCCCCGGGCGTGTGGCGCTTCGTCATGCTGCTCATCCGCGCGCTGCCGCGAGCGGTGCTCCGGCGCGTGCAATTCTGAGAGGGAGCCATGCCCACGATCTGGCGGGTCTACAGCGGGAAGGACGGCGAGTCCCACGTCGAGGAGATGCCGCTCGCCATGAAGCCCTTCACCGACACCGAGGGCGCCCACGGGGAGGGCACCGCGATGCAGCCCGCCGCGGGCATCGTGTTCCGGGTCTCGCCGCCGGGCTACGTGCTGGACTGGCACTGCGCCCCGCGCCGGCAGTACTCGATCACGCTCTCCGGGGAAGCGGAGATCCAGGTCGGCGACGGCACCGTGGTTCGCGTCGGGCCGGGCGACGTGCTGTTGGCCGAGGACCTCACCGGGCGAGGCCACGTCACCCGCTCGATCGGGACCGGGCCCCGCTTCTACGCCATCGTCCCGCTCCCCTGAGCGGACGCCGCGCTCACGGCTTCTCGGGGGGCGCCACCGGCACGCCGCGTACCCCAGACTTCTCGAGCGACCGGGCCACGAACCCGGACGCCTTCACGTCCTCGATGAACTCCTTCGCGTACTGCAGGCCCGCGTCGCGCCCCCGCGGCATCCCCATCGCCTGCTCGATCACCATGAAGCGGTCTTCGAGCACCTTCGAGCCCGGGAGCTTGGCCTGGTCCATCAGGAGGAGCTGGCGCACCCCGGCGATCACGTCGGCCTGACCCGCCTGCAGCAGCCCGAGCCCCGCGCTGTTGCCGGCCCCGCGCACCAGCTTGGCGTGCTTGATGTTGCGGGTGAGGAAGTGATCGTAGGCGCTCTTCTCGGAAACCGCGATGCGCACGCCGTCGCGGTCCACGTCGGGCACGCGCGCGTAGGGCGATCCGGCCGGCACCAGGTAGGTGCCCTCGATCAGGAGATGCGGAGCGGTGAAGCCGATCTCGCCCGCCCGGCCCGGTTCCCGGGCGAGGAAGGCCACGTCCCACGCGCCGGTGGCGAGCGCGTCGGTCATCTGGCCGGCCGAGGTGTACTGGACCAGCTCGACCGGCACGCCGAGCCGGCGCCCCAGCTCGTGGGCCATGTCGACCGCGACGCCCTTCACCTCGCCGGTGGTGGGGTTCTTCTGGGCGAGGACCAGGTTGCCGTGGTTGATGCCGACCCGCATGGTGCCGGTCGGCGCGAAGTCGGTGCGGATCGCGGGGGAGACTCGTGACATGGTCGGGCTGGCTCCTAGGAGAAAGAGGGTGGCGACGGTTGCGGTGACATGTGAGGTCAGGCGACGCACTGGCCGTCCCGGGCGACCACGCGGCCCCCGCTGATCACGAGCGCGCGGGGCGGTCGCATGGCCACGATCTCGCCGAGGGTCTCGCCCGGTACCACGACCAGATCGGCGCGGCAGCCGACCTCGAGGCCATAGCCCGCGAGGCCCAGCACGCCCGCGTTGCCGCGGGTGGCGATGTCGAGCGCGTCGTGCAGCAGGGGATCGGCGCGGAAGCCGTTGCGGTAGGCGACCAGCATCGCGCGCTCCAGCATGTCCGCGTTGCCGAGCGGCGTCCACGCGTCGCGCACGCCGTCCGAGCCCGCGCCGACCGTGACCCCCGCCTCGCGGAGGCGGCGCACCGGCGGGGTCGGGCGGTCGCCCGGCGCGGTGGTCATGATCGCGATGCGCTGCTCCCGGAGCAGGGCCACCAGGCCCTCGAGTAGGCGCTCGTCGACCATGCCCAGGCAGAAGGCGTGGCTCACCGCCACCTTGCCCGCGAGCCCGAGCGCCCGGGTGCGCTCCGCGATCATGCGGATCTGCGCCGCGCCTTCCGCTCCGCCGTCGTGGAGGTGGATGTCGACGCCCGCGCCGTGCCGTCCCGCGATGCCGAAGACCACGTCGAGCTGTCCCGCCGCGTCGCCGTCGATGCCGGTGGGATCGACGCCGCCGATCAGCTCGGCGCCGTCCTTCACCGCCTGCTCCAGCAGCTCCGCGGTGCCGGGGCGGGTGACGACCCCGCTCTGGGGAAACGCGACCACCTGGATGGAGACGAGGTCCCGGAGGCGGCTGCGCGCGGTCATGACGCCTTCGAAGTTGCGCAGGCCGACCTCGGTGTCGACGTCCACGTGGCTGCGGATGTGCAGCGTCCCGCGGCTCACCGCCTGGCGCGCCAGCCCCTCGGCCTGCTCGTCCGCGGGCAGCGCCAGCTCCCTACGCAGCCGCCGCTCGTTCTCGATGCGCTCGCGCGTGGTGGGCCCCGCCTCGTGCGCCCGCCACGGCAGGCCCCAGAAGGTCTTGTCGAGGTGCATGTGCGCGTCGACCAGGCCGGGGAGGAGGATGCCGTTCCGGCCATCGACGACCGACGCGCCGGGCGGCGGCACGACGCCGGGCGCCACGCGCTCGATGACCCCGCCGCGGACCAGCACGTCCACCGGCCCGCCCGCCGCCATCGGACGCACCCCGCGGAGCACGACGTCGGCGCTCATGCTGCGGCGAGTATCGGCAGCGCCGCGCGACAAGTCAAGCGCGCGGCCGGCGCTTCGCTTCGCCTTGACGCGGGGCGGATGGCTGACGCAGGATGGGCCCTCGGTCGAGAGCGGAAGCGTGCGGTGCCCCGGCGCCCGGAGGAGGAGAGCGATGCGTCCTGTGCAATCCTGGAAGTGGCTGACCCTCGTCCTCGTCGCGCTGGCCCCGATGGCTCCCGGAGTCCTCCCCATCCGCGCCGCCGGCGCGCAGGGCGGCGGCACCCTGGTGGTGGGGCTCGACCAGGAGCCGCCCACCCTCGACCCGCACGCCTCGCCCTCCGCGGTCACCTACCAGGTCATCGCCTCGGTGGCCGAGAACCTGCTCTACCGCGGTCCCGACGGCAAGCTCGTGCCGTGGCTCGCCGAGTCCTGGACCGTCGCGCGCGACGGCCGCGGCGTGACTTTCAAACTGCGCCGCGACGTGAAGTTCCACGACGGCACCCCGTTCAACGCCGACGCGGTGAAGTTCAACTTCGACCGCATCGTGGACCCGAAGTTCAAGGCGGGCGGCTCCCGCGCCGCGCTCGGCAGCTACGCCGCGTCGAAGGTGCTGGACGAGTTCACGGTGCAGGTGCTCTTCGAGACTCCCTATGCTCCGTTCCTGAACTCGGTGGCCTCCGGGGTCCTCTCGATCGTCTCGCCGAAGGCGGTGCGGGAGAGCGGCGATGGGGTCCACACGCGCCCGGTGGGTACCGGGCCCTTCATGATGAAGGACTACGTGGCCAAGGATCACGCGACGATGGTCCGTTTCCCCGGCTACGCGCGGAAGGCGCCGTGGAGCGACCGGACCGGCCCCGCCCTGCTCGACACGGTGGTGTGGAAGTTCATTCCCGAGCCGGGCACGCGGGTGACCACGCTCGAGAGCGGCGAGACCCAGGGTATCTACCTCGTGCCGGCCCAGTCGCTCCCCCGGCTCGAGAAGGACGCGAGTATCCGCGTGGAGAAGCTCCCGTGGCCGGGGGTGCCGCGCATCTGGCTGCTCAACACCACGAAGGCCCCCTTCGACGACGTGCGGGTGCGCCGCGCGGCGAACTTCGCGGTGGACAAGGACGCGTTCCTCGCCACCGTGTACCGCGGCACCGGGCTCAAGGCCTTCGCCCCGCTCACCGCGGTGATGCTCGACGATCCGGCGCTGCGCCAGGCCTATCCGTTCGATCCCGAGAAAGCGAAGGCCCTGTTGGGCGAGGCGGGCTGGGCCCCCGGCGGCGACGGTATCCGCGCCAAAGGCGGCCAGCGCCTGGAGATCGTGCTGAACGCCATCGAGTACGGCGGCGGCGCGGATCCCACCGCGCAGCTCATCCAGTCCTCGCTCCGGGACGTCGGCGTCGACGTGAAGATCAAGGCCCAGGCGCGCCCGCCGTGGTACGAGGACAACTACCGCTGCGCCACCCACGGGCCGGTCATGTTCCTGCGCTCGATCGATCCGGACGGGCTCTGGTCGCTCTTCCACTCCTCCCAGGTCGGGGCCAACTTCAACTGGTCGTGCGTGAAGAACGCCAAGCTCGACGGGCTGCTCGCCGACGGCCGGCGCGAGGCGGACCCGGCCAAGCGGCGCGCGATCTACGTGGCCGTCGAGAAGCTCGCGCTCGACGAGGCGCTCACGGTGCCCCTGGTGGACGAGCTGGCGGTGTGGGCCTTCCGGGCCCCGGTGCAGGGCGTGAAGTACAACTTCAACGCCTACCCGGTCCTGAGCGACGCGACGATCCGCCGCTAGCTCCGCCGCGTGCTGACCTACGTCGGCCGGCGGATCCTCGCCGTGGTCCCGGTCCTGTTCGGGGTCACGCTGGCCGTCTTCAGCATGCTCTTCCTGGTGCCGGGCGACCCGGTCAAGATCATGCTCGCCGAGTTCGTCACCACGCCCGACCAGATCGCCCAGATGCGGGCCCAGCTCCACCTCGACGAGCCGGTGCTCAAGCAGTACGGCCGCTTCGTGGGCAGCGCGCTGCGCGGCGATCTCGGGGTCTCGATCCGGAGCCGTCGGCCGGTGACGGCCGAGATCACCGAGAACATCGGCAGCACCGGCCAGCTCGCGCTGGCCAGCATGCTGGTCGCGATCGGCCTCGGGGTGCCGCTCGGCCTGCTCGCCGCGCTCGGGCGCAACTCCTGGCTCGACGTGGCCGCGATGGTGGTGGCGCTGCTCGGGGTGGCGATGCCGAGCTTCTGGCTCGGCTTCCTGCTGATCTTCGTCTTCTCCCTGCACCTCGGCTGGCTCCCCGCCACCGGGGGCGGTGATCTGCTCCACCTCGTCATGCCGGCGGTGGCCCTCGGCATGATCGCGGCCGCGATCATCGCGCGGCTCACCCGCTCGAGCATGCTCGAGGTGCTGGGGCAGGACTACGTGCGGACCGCGCGGGCCAAGGGTCTCGGGAGCGGGAGCGTGATCGTGCGTCACGCGCTCCGGAACGCCCTGATCCCGGTGGTGACCGTCTTCGGCCTGCAGTTCGGCAACCTGCTGGCCGGCGCGGTGATCGTGGAGACCGTCTTCAGCCGCCCGGGGCTCGGCCGGCTCATCGTGGGCGGCATCCTGGCCAAGGACTTCCCGCTGGTGCAGGGGACGGTCCTGTTCGTGGCCGCCGCGTACGTGCTGATCAACGTGGTGGTCGACGTTGCCTACGCCTACGTCGACCCGCGGATCCGGATCGGATGAGCGCGGCGGCCGGTCTCGCGCGGCACCGCGGCGCCCTGATCGGTCTCGTGATCCTGGCTGCGCTCGCGACGATGGCGGTGGCGGCGCCGTGGATCAGCGCGCGCGACCCGATCCGGACCGCGCCCCGGGAGGCCCTGCAGTCGCCGGGGGCGCGCTTCGTGCTCGGCAGCGATCAGTTCGGGCGCGACGTGGCGAGCCGGGTGCTCCACGGGGCCCGCGTCTCGCTGCTGGTCGGCCTGATCTCGGTCTCGATCGCAGTGGGGCTCGGGGCCCCGCTCGGGCTGGTGTCGGGGT
>DATGBR010000354.1:0-5847 GCA_035312605.1 Candidatus Methylomirabilota bacterium | reverse complement strand
CACGGGCCGGCCCGCGAGGGCCGCCCGCACACGCTCGATCTTGTTCATGGCGGAAGTTATAGCACGGGGTCTCCCTTGACAGCGGCCGTGTCCGGGGGCAGAGTCACCGCACTTTCGAGCCCCGCTCGCCGGCGAGGGAGTCCTCACTCACACGGAGGCGCGTATGGAGCGACGTGACGATCGACGGCAGTTCCTCAAGACCGGGCTCGCGGCGAGCACGATGGTCGGTGCCGCCGGCCTCGAAGGCATCCTCGCGACGCGCCGCGCGCCCGCCTTTGCGCAGACCACCAAGATTCACCTGCTGCAGTGGGTGGACTTCATACCGGAGGGCGACGTCGAGGTGCGGCGCCAGGTCGCCGAGTACACCAAGCAGACCAAGGTGGAGGTGGTCTTCGAGACCATCAACGCCAACGATCTGCAGGCCCGCATCACCGCCGCGATCCAGTCGGGCGCCGGGCCGGACCTGATCCTGATGCTCCACAACTGGCCGCATCTCTATGCCAACGCGCTGGTGGACGTGACGGACCTGAGCGACTGGAAGACGAAGGACCAGGGCGGCTACTACTCGCACTGCGATGTGGCGACCAAGGTCGGCAAGCAGCGCCTCGCGCTGCCCTACGGCACCGGCGGGATCCTCACCGCCTACCGCAAGTCGTGGTTCGCGGAGGTCGGGGCCCCGCAGCCTCCGCGCACGCTCGACGAGTACCGGAAGATCGGGACCGCGCTCAAGAAGAAGGGCCGGCCGGTCGGCCAGACCCTCGGCCACACCTTCGGCGACGCCCCCGCATGGACCTATCCGCTCCTGTGGACGTTCGGGGGGGCCGAGACCGACGCCTCCGGCCGCAAGGTGGTGCTCAACAGCAAGGGCGCGATCGAGGCGGTGAAGTGGATGACCGCGTTCTGGAAGGACGCGTGCGACGAGGGCGCGCTCGCCTGGGACGACACCAACAACAACCGGGCCTTCCACGCGGGCGAGATCAGCGCGACCAACAACGGGGCGTCGATCTACATCTTCGCCAAGCGCAACCCGGACAAGATCAAGGACGAGCGCGGCGAGCCGATGTGGCGCGACATCGAGCACTTCGCGATCCCGGCCGGGCCGAACGGGACCACCCCGCTCTACCTCGTCTCGTTCGCCCACGGCCTCATGAAGTACTCGAAGAACCAGACCGCCGCGCGCGAGTTCCTCAAGTGGTTCCACTCGAAGGATCAGTTCGGCAAGTGGTTCGAGATCGAGAACGGCTACAGCGCGGGGGCCACCACCTACTGGGAGAGCCACCCGATGTGGGACAAGGTGGACGAGGCGCTCAAGGCGTTCCGCCTGGCCCCCCGCGGCTCGCGGATGTTCGGCTACGCGGGGCCGCCGAGCGCGAAGGCGGCCGAGGCCTACTCCAAGTACATCATCACCGACATGTACGCGAAGGCGGTGCAGGGCATGTCGGCGGAAGACGCGGTGAAGTGGGCGGACGGCGAGCTGAAGAAGGTCTACGAGGGATAGGTCGCGCCCGCGCCTAGCGAGCCTTCTCGCGCTCGATCAGCACCCGGCGCAGGATCTTGCCGGAGGCCGACTTCGGGATCTGGTCGATGAACTCGAGGTGGCGGATGCGCTTGTGCGGGGCCACCCGCTGGGCCACCCAGCCCATGATGGCGTCGGCGGCAGTGGCCTTCGAGGTCTCGTCGGGCTTGAGCACCACGAAGGCCTTCGGCACCTCGCCCGCCTCCTCGTCCGCCTTGCGCACCACCGCCGCGTCCAGGATCGCCGGATGCGTGAGCAGCAGCGCCTCCAGTTCCGCGGGGGCGACCTGCAGGCCCTTGTACTTGATCAGCTCCTTGGTGCGGTCGACGATGAAGAAGTAGCCCTCCTCGTCCACGTACCCGACGTCGCCGGTGTGGTACCAACCCTCGCGGTCGATGGACTCCGCGGTCTCCGCGGGGCGGTTGAGATAGCCCTTCATGATCTGCGGGCCGCGGATCCACAGCTCTCCTTCCTTGCCCACCGGCAGCTCCGCGTCCGAGCCGCCCGCCGCGTCGACGATCTTCACCTCGGTGTTGGGCACGATGCAGCCGGCCGAGCCGGGCTTGAGCGGCGCGTCGTGGGTCGGGCTCAGGTGGGTGACCGGGCTCGCCTCGGTCATGCCGTAGCCCTGGACCACCGGGCAGCCGAGCCGGGCGCTGAGCGCGCGCGCCATCTCCTCGCCGAGCGGGGCAGCCCCCGAGAACACGAGGCGCACGCTCGAGAGATCGGCCTGGGCCACCGCGGGATGCTTCACCAGGCCGAGCACGATCGGCGGCACCAGGGGCAGGATCGTCACCCGGTACTTCTGGACGAGGGCGAGGAACTCCATCATGTCGAAGCGCGGCATGACCAGGATGGTCCCGCCCCCGGCCAGCCCCAGCATCATGATCACCACCATGCCGTAGATGTGGAAGAACGGCAGCACCGCCACCGTGATGTCGCCCTCGCCGAAGCACTCGAAGTTCTTCATGCCCTCGGCCTGGCAGAGGTTCGCCACCAGGTTGCGATGGGTGAGCATCACGCCCTTGGGCAGCCCGGTGGTGCCGCTCGAGTACGGCAGCGCGACCAGGTCCGCGGCCGGATCGATGGGGACCGCGCGCGGAGTGTCGCCGGCCCGGAGCAGGTCGGTGAACGACCGCGCGCCCTCCGCGGCGCCGAACACGAACACCTCCTCGACCTTGCTCTTGGCCGCCGCCGCCTTCGCCTTCTCCAGGAAGGCCGGCACCGTGACGAGAAAGCGCGCGCCGGAGTCGTTGAGCTGGGTGGCCAGCTCGTCGGCGGTGTAGAGCGGGTTGACGGTGGTGTTGATCCCGCCCGCCATCGCCACGCCGAGGAACACCACCGCGTACTCGGGGAGGTTGGGACAGTAGATGGCGAAGACCTGCCCTTTGCCGAACCCCCGCTGCGCGAGGCCGGCCGCGGTGCGCCGGGCGTCCTCGGCGAGCTGGCGATAGCTGAGGGTGCGGCCGGTGGGGCCGTCGATCAGGGCCGGCTTGTCCCCCAGGCGGGCGGCGTGACGCAGCACGTAGTCGGTGATCGGGACGTTCGGGATGGTGACGGGAGGGCTGGTCGAGTTCATGGCCAGGTGAGCCTAGCGGCCCGCCCGGCTCCGGTCAAGCGCCCGCTTTGGCGAGCAGCGCGTCCAGCACCAGCGGGTCGATGGGCTTGGTCAGGTGGACGTCGAAGCCCGCCTCGCGCGAGCGCTGCCGGTCGCCGTCCTGGCCGTAGCCGGTGATCGCCACCAGGAGCACCCCGGGCGGCCCGGCCTCGCGCAAGCGCCGGGCGATGCTGTAGCCGTCGAGCCCGGGCAGGCCGATGTCGACGATCACCGCGTCGGGGCTGAGCGCCAGCGCGCGGGCCAGCCCGTCGGCTCCCTCGGCGGCCTCGTAGACCTCGTGGCCTGCGTGATCGAGCAGATGGCGGAGCATCTGCCGCGCGTCGTCGTTGTCCTCGATGATGAGCACCCGGCGCCGGATCGCGGCGCGCGGGATCTCGGGGGCGAGCGCATCCCCGGCCCCGGGCGGCGGGGCCGCGGGCAGGCGGATGGTGAACGCGCTGCCGCGGCCGGGACCTCCGCTGGCGGCCTCGATGCGGCCGCGGTGGAGATCCACCAGGCGCCGCACCAGGGTGAGGCCGATGCCGAGGCCGGCCTCCCGGCGGTGGAGCGTCGTCTGCCCCTGCACGAAGAGGTCGAAGATCCGCGGCAGCAGGTCGGGATGGATGCCGGCCCCGGTGTCCTCCACCCGCAGCACTGCCTCCGCGCCCTCGACCGTCACCGCGACGATGACCCGGCCGTCGGCGGGCGTGAACTTGAGGGCGTTGCCGAGCAGGTTGCCGAGGATCTGCTCGATCCGGGTCTCGTCCGCGTCGATCCAGACCGGCGCGTCCGCGCGGCATGCGAGGGTCCGCCCGCCCGCGCTCGTCACCGCGCCGGCCACGGCGCGCCGCGCCACCACCGCGAGGTCGATGCGGCGCAGGCTCAGGCTGACCTTGCCGGTGGCGAGCCGGGTCACGTCGAGCAGATCGTCCACGAGCCGGACGAGGTGTCGCACCTGGCGCCCGATGATGGCCCGCGCCTCGCCGCTCCGCTCGTCGAGCGGCCCGCACAGCTCGATGACGTGCAGGGCGGTCGTGATGGCCCCGAGCGGATTGCGCAGCTCGTGGCCGAGCATCGCGAAGAACTCGTCCTTGGCCCGGCTCGCCGCCTCGGCCTGCGCGTGCGCCCGCTCGCGCTCGGCCTCGGTGCGCTTCCGCTCCCGCGCGTCGAGGCCGATGCCGACCCGGGTGTCGTCGGGCAGGCGCACGTTGGACCAGGAGGTCTCGATGCGCCCGCCCGCGCGGGTGGTCATCACGAAATCGCGCCAGCCGTCGGCCAGCGAATCCATGTAGGCGCGCACCCCGGCCCGGTCGACCGGGTCCGGATAGCAGCGCTCCATGAAATCCACCTTGCGGGCCTCCTCCGCGGTCCAGCCAGTGACCCGCGTGAACTCGTGGTTCAGCCGCAGGACCTGCGTGTCGGACCGGTACATCGTGATCATGACCGGGATGCGGTCGATGATGGTCTGGAGCAGGGAGATCTCCCGCTCCCGGCTCCAGGCCAGACACGCCACCACCAGGGTCATGAGGGCCATGGTGGCCATGAACGACTGCAAGACCAGCAGGGTGTGGCGAGGCGGCAGGGGTGCGAACGGCCCGAAGCCGCGCAGGGTGCCGTACACCGCCATGGCCGCCAGCACGACGAGCAGCGAGGCCGCCTCGCGCCGCCCGAAGCGGTAGGCGGCCCAGAGCAGCGGTGGAATCGCCACGAAGGCGAGCGGGTATCGGCGCAGCTCGACCGGCGCGAGCCCACCCCAGACGACCGCGGCGAGCGCGGCCACGGCCAGCAGCAGCACGCCCAGCTCGACCAGGCGGGCGCGCGAGTACCGCCCGGGCTCCCCGTCCGTGGTGGCCCACAGGAGGATCGGCGGGGCCACCAGCAGCGCGCCCGCCACGTCGCCGAGCGCCCACGTGAGCCAGATCGCGGCGAGGTCGACGCGCGGGGCGTAGCCCGCCACCGCGAGGCTGGCCACTCCGATGGAGGCGCTGACCGCCGCGGCCGGCAGTGCCGCGGCCGCGAACGCGAAGACGTCGCGGGGCCGGTCGAACGCGCGCACCCCGGCGGCCAGCCGCTCGACCAGCCAGGCTCCGAGGAGCCCCTCGAGGGTGTTGCCGAGCGCGATGCCGAGCGAGGTGGCCACCGAGCCTGCGGTGGTCACGTTCACCACGAAGGCGCCGACCGCCACCGCGGGCCAGGCCCGCCGGCCCAGCAGCAGCAGCGCGGCGAGGGCGATCCCGGTGGGCGGCCACACCGCGGTGGCGCTGGCGTGCACCGAGGCGAAGAGCAGGCCGAGCTTGCCCGCCACGACGTAGACGACCGTGAGCGCGGCGAGCGAGGCCCACCATCTCGGTCCGGAGCTGCGCATCCCGCGCTCCCCCTCGACTACCTCAGGGTCCGTTCGAAGAACTCGGTCACGCGCCGAATGCTGTCGGCCCAGGCCTGCGGATCGCCACCCGTGGTCGCCCCCCGTCCCGCGGGGGCGTTCATGTTAACGCGAGTGGCCACGTAGCGCACCGGCCGATCGCTGTCGAAGGAGTGATGCGCCCCCGGGTAGACCACGATGTCCACCGGATGCTCCGTGGACCGGGACGATCGGGCCAGCTCCACGCACGGCGCCGCCGGAGTCCAGTCGTCCTTCTCGCCGATCAGGATCAGGAGCGGGGCCACCGCCCGGTACGTCCCGCTGCCGTCGCCCCGCCAGCTCCCGAGCGCGGCCCGGCAGCCCGGGTAGAGC
>DATGBR010000353.1:0-2928 GCA_035312605.1 Candidatus Methylomirabilota bacterium | reverse complement strand
CGGGCGCGCACCTCGGCCGCACGGAAGCGGTATACACGGCCCGGTTCCGCACGGTGGGCGGGCTCGGCGTGGGCGACCCCGTGGTGCTGCGGGGCGTGCGGGTCGGCCGGGTGGAGGGGATCCGCCTCGCCTCCGGCAACTGGGTGGAAGCGGACCTGAAGATCTACGCGGGCGTGCAGCCCCCGCCCCGGCCGGCCGTGATCGCCGCGTCGGCGTCCCTGTTCGGCGAATGGGCCGCCTCGCTCGTGCCCGTCGACCAGCTCCCCAACGATCCCAACATCCGCCAGGCCATCGCCGAGGCGCAGGCCGCCGGAGGGGGCGGCAGCAAATGGCCGGGCGCCACGCTCCCCGACATCGGCCAGCTCACCGCGCAGGCCAGCCGCATCGCGACCGACATTGCGACCGTGTCGAACCGCATCCAAACCGCGTTCGACTCCACGGCCGTGACCGAGCTGCGAAGATCGATCAAGGACTTCGGCGAGATCGCGGACCGGCTCTCGAGGGTCGTGAACGAGCAGGCCGACGTGATCGGCTCGGTTGGCTCGAACCTGCGTCAGGGCTCGGACGTGCTTGCCAAGGCGGCGACCAACGTGCAGACCACCCTGGGCCGGGTAGACTCCGCCACCAACCAGGGCCAGCTCGCGACGATCCTCAACAACTCGGCCACGACCAGCGCCAATCTGCAGGCGGCGTCCCAGGACTTTCGCGAGCTGCTCAACGCCGCTCACAAGAACCAGGAAAGCCTGGTGCGCGTCCTCGTGTCCGCCGACAGCGTGATGTCGCGCATTGCGAACCGCAGCGGGACGCTCGGCCTGCTGGTGTCGGACTCGACCTTGTACCGCGAGACCACCCTCACGATGATCCAGCTGCGTCAGCTCCTGTCGGACATCCAGGCGAACCCGCGGAAGTACTTCTCGTTCAGCGTCTTTTAGCGACGATGCGGAACCCGAAGCGCAAGCAACGCCGCGCCCAGCGCGAGACCTCGGCCGGCGGGGTCGTGTTTCGGCGCGGCCCGGATGGCGAGCCGCGTTTCCTCCTGATCCGCGACTCCTATCGTAACTGGGGGTTTCCCAAGGGCCACCTCGAGCCCGGCGAGCCCCCCGCGGCCGCCGCGCGCCGCGAGGTGGCCGAGGAGACGGGGCTCAAGGATCTGGTGCTGCACGGCCCGATTCGCGTGATCGACTGGTACTTCCGATTCCGCGGCAAGACGATCCACAAGTTCTGTCATTTTTTCCTGTTCGAGTCGAGGCGCGGCGAGTGTGTGCCACAGATGGAAGAAGGCATCACCGACTGCGCGTGGTACAGCTCCGAAGAGGCCCGCCGCACGATCTCCTACGACAACGCGCGCGAGGTGCTGGAGCAGGCGAGCGCGATGGTGCAGGCGCTCGCCCACGTGGTGGACGGCGCCGCCCCGGAGCAGTCCGCATGACCGCCGTCGTGCCGGTCTTCAGCCCTCGGGCCGAGCCGCGGCGTGCGGTGAAGCGCGGCTATCCGCGCGACGCGGGGAGCGTGCGGCTGTGCCGCAACCTCGAGGCCGTCGAGCGGCTCCTGTACCACCGCCTCGTCGACGCGGTGGTGCTGGATGTGAAGACCGCGCCCGCGGCCGCGCTCGCGCTGCCCGCGCGATTCCCCCGCATCCCCATGTTCGTGTTGTCGGCCGTGCGGTCTGACGACGGCCCACTGCTCGCCGCCTGCGGGGCGGCGGGGTTCGCCGGCGTGCTGGTCGAAGGAGTGGACAACGCGGTGGCGGGGGAGTGGATCGCGGCCCGTACGGCGCAGGTAGCCCGGCGCGCCGCCCTCGCCGATGCGCCCAAGCTGCTTCGCCTCACCGACCGGCTGCAGCTGGCCGCCTGGGAGGAGGTGCTCCGCCGGGTCGGCTTCCCCACGCAGACGGGCCATGTGGCGGCGGCGCTGCGCGTGACGCGGGAGCACCTGTCGCGCGAGTTCGCCGCGGGGGGCGCACCCAACCTGAAGCGGGTCATCGATCTCGCGCGCACGGCCTGCGCCGCCGATCTGCTGGGCAATCCCGGGTATACGGTGCGGGCGGTGGTGCACATCCTCGGCTACGCGTCCACCAGCCACCTTGCGGGGGCCGCACGGCGGGTGGCGGGAACGACGCCGCAGGAGCTGCGAGCCGTCGGCCCCCGGGGAGTGCTGCAGCGGTTTATTAGAGGAAGGACGCGGTCAAGGATATGAGTGCGAGGGGTGGCGGCGGGGCGGCTATGTGATATTTTTCACAAACTCCAACTCCTGACCCCATGGCCACTGATTCCATCCTGAGACCCGGCGAGCTCAAAGAAATCCTCCTCAAGGAAATCCAGGCAGCCGATCTGGCCGAGATCGACGTGCGGGAGGTCGGCACGGCGCTCGAGGTGAAAGACGGCATCGCCCGCATCTATGGGCTCACCTCTGCCATGGCCGGCGAGATGCTCGAGTTCACGTCCTCGGAGACCGGGGAGAAGGTGACTGGGCAAGCGCTGAACCTGGAAGAGGACAACATCGGCGCCGTGATCTTCGGCGACTATCTCGTGCTGCGCGAGGGCGATGAGGTGCGCCGCACCGGCCGCGTGCTCGAGGTGCCCGTCGGCCCCGCCCTGGTGGGGCGGGTGGTGGACGCCCTGGGCCGACCGGTGGACGGATTGGGCCCGCTCCACGGCACCAAGACCCGCAAGGTGGACATCGTCGCGCCCGGGATCATCAAGCGGCAGCCGGTCAAGGAGCCGCTCCAGACGGGGATCAAGGCCATCGATTCGATGATCCCGATCGGCCGCGGCCAGCGCGAGCTGATCATCGGCGACCGCGCCATCGGCAAGACCGCGATCGCCATCGATACGATCATCAATCAGAAGGGCGCGGGGGTGATCTGCGTGTACGTGGCGATCGGGCAGAAGGGCTCGACCGTCGCGGCCGTGGTCGAGAAGCTCAAGG
>DATGBR010000352.1:0-18686 GCA_035312605.1 Candidatus Methylomirabilota bacterium | reverse complement strand
CAAGCGGGAGGCCCTGCTGCACCAGATCCAGCGGACGCTCCACGAGCGGGTCCGCTTCGCGCCGATCATGGACTTCATCTGGCCGAGCGGGGTGAGCACGCGGGTGGCCGAGCCCGCCCTGATGCTGATCGATCCCTACCCGTGGTCGGCGCCCCTGGAGGACGTGCGGCTCAAGAAGTGACGCCGGGCCGGACCGCCCGGCGCTCGCCCTCGGCGGCGAGCAGCCGGTTGGTGGCGAGCAGCTTGGCCGAGAGATCGCGAATGATGGCCACCGCCAGGGTGGGGTTCGTGCGAACCAGGTGATCGAGCCGCCTCGCGGGGATGATCACGAGGGTGACCGGCTCGGCGGCCAACGCGGTGGCGGAGCGGGGTGAGCCGCCCGTGAAGAGCCCCAGCTCCCCCAGCAGCTCGCCCTTGACGAAGGTCCGTAGCAGCCGCTCCTCGTCGCCGACCTTCTTGCGGACCTCGACCCGGCCGGCGTGGACCAGGAAGGCCTCGTCGCGGGGAATGTCGCCCTCGCGAAAGATCACCTCGCCGGCGCGGAAGGTGCGGGTCTGGACGCTCCCAGGCTTGCGGTTCATGGCGCTCGACCCCCCTATAATAAGCGGGCGACGAATTGAATACCGGAGGGAACCGATGCGACTCGCGGGCAAGGTGGCGCTGGTCACGGGCGCGCAGCAGGGAATCGGACGAGCCATCGCGCTGGCGATGGCGGGGGAGGGCGCCGACGTCGGCCTGAACTTCCTCGACGATCCGGGGGCGGCCGAGCGGGTGGCCGGCGAGATCCGGGGCCGCGGGCGCAAGGTCCTCACCGTCAAGGGCGACGTGGCGCAGGCCCGCGACGTGCAGGCCCTGGTCGCCGCGGTCACCGGCGGGCTCGGGCCGCCCGACATCCTGGTCAACAACGCGGGGGTCTTCCCGCGCGCCGCGTTCCTCGAGCTGACCGAGCGCGAGTGGGACCACGTGCTGGGGGTGAATCTCAAGGGTGGGTTCCTCTGCGCCCAGGCGGTGGCGCGCGCGATGGTGGCGGCGGGCCGGCCGGGCGCCATCGTCAACATCTCGTCCTCCGCGATCCGCGGCGACGCCCGGGGCGTGCACTACTCGGCGAGCAAGGCGGGCGTGCTCGGCATGACCCGCGCGATGGCGCTGGCCCTGGCCCCCCACCGCATCCGGGTCAACGCGATCGCGCCCGGCCTCACCGACACCGCGCAACCCCGCTACGGCAACACCGAGGAGCAGATCGCGGAGCGGGCGCGCGAGATCCCGCTCGGGCGCATCGCGCAGCCGGAGGAGATCGCGCGGGTCGCGGTGTTCCTCGCCTCCGAGGACTCGGGCTGGATCACCGGCGAGCTGATTCACGTCAACGGCGGGGCCTACATGGCCTGAGGACGGGAGAGCATCCGATGTGCGGATCGTGGGAGGAGGCGGGTTTGACGCGCCGGCAGCTCCTGGGCGGGGCCGCCGCCGCGCTCGGCGCGTGGGGGCTCGCCGGGTGCGCGGGGATCCACGGCCGGCGGCTCGACGAGCCGGACCCGCGGGTGCCCGCCCTCCTGGCCGCCACCACCTCGGTGGACTTCCACACCCACGCCGCCGGGGCCGGGAACGCGCGCGCGCCGCGCTTCGACCTGGCCGATCACATGCGGCGCGGCCACCTCACCGCGGTCTGCCTCTGCCACTCGGCGGACGGGCCGGTGATCCGCCGTCCGGTCGGCGGCGGGCGCATTCGCCAGTACCGCGACCCGCTGGCGGGCGAGCTGCAGGCGCACACCGAGCGGCGGCTCGCGTTCATGGACGCGCTGGTGGCCCAGCACGGGATGGCGCGCGTGCTGACCCCGGACGATCTGGAGGCGGCCCGCGTGGCCGGCCGCCCCGCGCTCATCGGCAACATCGAGGGCTGCCAGTTCATGGACGGGCGCCTCGAGCGGGTGGGCGAGGTGTACGACCGCGGGATCCGCCACCTCCAGCTCGTGCACTACATGCCGAGCGATCTGGGCGACCAGCAGACCGAGGACCCGCGGTGGGGCGGCCTGAGCCCGCTCGGCGCCGACGTCATCCGCGAGTGCAACCGGCTCGGCATCGTGGTCGACGTGGCCCACGCCACCTTCGAGCTGGTGCAGCAGGCCGCCGCGGTGACCACCGTGCCCTTCGTGCTCTCGCACACCTCGCTCGCCCGCGGCCCGCTCAGCGCGCACACGCGGCTCATCTCGAGGGAGCACGCGCGGCTCATGGCCCAGGTGGGCGGGGTGATCGGGGTGTGGCCGAGCGGCTCCTCGTTCGTGGACGCGCGCGACTGGGTGGCCGCCGGCATTGCCCGCATGGTCGACGTGGCGGGGGTGGATCACGTCGGCATCGGCACCGACATGGAGGGCGGCGTCAACGAGGTGTGGGACGACTACGCGGACCTGCCCGCGGTCGCCGACCTCCTGCTCCGCCAGGGCTTCAGCCCGGAGGACGCGGGCAAGCTGCTCGGCGGCAACTACGTGCGCGTGTTCCGCGCCGCGACCGCCGCGCGGCGCGCCTGAGCCGACCGCGTGGCGGGCTGGCGCGCGGTGGTAGGCTCGACCTCGGAGGAACCATCGCCATGGCCAGAGGCCCCATCGCCAATCCACAGATCACCATCGAGCCCAACCCGAACCGGGTGATCGTCCGGCTGGACGGGGCGGTCATCGCCGACTCCACCCGCGCGCTCGTGATGCGCGCGCCCGGCACGCCCGACCAGCAGTACATCCCGCGCGAGGACGTCGACATGGCCCAGCTCTCGCGCACGACCCACGCCACCCACTGCCCGTACAAGGGCGACGCCTCCTACTGGACCATCCGCGGAAAGGGGCGCGAGCTCCCGAATGCGGTGTGGAGCTACGAGGCACCGTACGAGGCGATGGCCCCCATCAAGGGCCACCTCGCGTTCTACACCGACCGGGTGGACACGATCGAGGAGCGCCCCCGCACCGCGTGACGCGGACCATCGTCTGGGTCGAGCTGCTTCTGCGGGTGGTGTGCCTCCTGCTGTTCCCCGCGCTCGCGGTGTGGGCCTGGCGCGCGGGAGGTGCCCGCCGGCTCTGGGTTCTCGCCGGCGACGCGGTCGGGCTCGTCCTGCTCTTCGCCGCGTTCGCGGCGAGCGCGGCCGGCGGCAACGCGCTGGTCGCGACCCACGGCTACGGCTACACCGCGCCGGGGAGCCTTCTCCTCCACGGGCTCACCCTCGGGCTGCCGATGGTCGCGGCGAGCCTGGCCGTGCAGGGTGCGGCCCGGCGCATCGGCACGCGCACCGGGCTCTACGGGCTCGGGCTGCTGGCCGGGCTGCTCGGGTGGGTGGCGGGCGTCCTGGCCGCGGTGGGCCTCGTCTACGGGCTCCTGCGATGAGCCGGGCGGTGCTCCGCCGCCTGGGCTAGAATCCGCCCCGAGGAGGCGACCCACATGAGCGACCCCCGGCCCATGAATGACCCTCGGATAGTCCGGCTCGACGAGACCGAGCGCGTGAGCTTCGGCCCGCTGTCCCACTACCAGCCCATCATCGGCGACGACCAGGGCACGACGCCGGTGCGCACCGGCATCCAGACCGCGCAGCCGGGCTACGTGGCGCCGGTGCACGCGCATCCCTACCTCGAGATCCTGCACATCCTCGACGGGACCGCGGAGGCCTGGATCGACGGGCAGGAGGACCGCGCGGTGCTGCTCCGGAAGGGCGACACGATCGCGCTGCCGCCCGACACCCCGCACGCCTTCCGGGTGGTGGGGGACCAGGAGCTGCGCCTGCTCGGGACCCACACCTCGCCGACCCGGATCGTCAAGTACAAGGACGGCGGCCCGAGCGACGCGCGCGGCTACCGGGTGCAGGAGTGATCGCGTGAGGCTCGGGGTCAGCGTCCCGACGTCCCGCCCGGACGGCTCCCCGCTCACCGGGGATTCGCTGGTCGGCAGCGCGCGCGGGATCGAGCAGGCCGGTTTCGACAGCGCCTGGTTCTTCGACGCGATCGGGCGCGGCTTCATGCTGCCCGACCCCCTCATCGGCGCCGCGGTCGCGGCCGCGGTGACCACGCGCATCGAGATCGGCACCGGGGTGCTGCAGGTTCCGCTGCGCAACCCGGTGGAGCTGGCGCACCGCATCCTCACCGCGCACCTCGTCTGCCGGGGGCGGCTCCTGCTGGGGGTGGGCGCGGGCTCCACGCCGGGCGACTTCGAGGCGCTCGGCCTCGACTTCACCCAGCGCATGCGCACGCTCGAGGAGTCGCTCGCCCTGATGCGCAGGTTGTGGCGGGGAGAGAAGGTCGGCGCGGTCGATCTCACCCCGTGGCCGGCCGCGCTGGGCGGGCCCTCGGTGCTGATCGGCAGCTGGAAGGGCGAGCGCTGGATCCCGCGGGCGGCCCGCGAGTTCGACGGCTGGATCGCCTCGGGGGCCAAGACCAGCCTGCAGGCGCTCACCGAGGGGATCGGGCGCTATCGCGCCGCGGGCGGCAAGCGCGCGATCGTGACCAACATCGCGGTGGATCTCTCCGTGGCCACCGAGCCGCTCCCGGACACCGCGCCGTTCCACCTGCGCTGCGCCCCCGACGCGGCGGCCCGGCGCCTGCAGCAGGTGCGCGACCTGGGCTTCGACGACGCCATCCTGGTGCTCAAGACGCCGACCGAGGCGGGGCTCGCCGCCGCGCGGACCCTCCTGCGCTGAGCCGTCCCCATGACGCAAACTGCGGACGTGGTGGTGATCGGCGGCGGCGTCAACGGCGTGAGCATCGCGTATGCGCTGGCCGGGCGCGGGGTGCGCGTCGTGCTGGTGGAGAAGGGCGCGCTGGCCGGCGGGGCCTCGGGACGGTCGAGCGCGCTCGTGCGCATGCACTACACGAACGCGTGGGACGCGCGCCTGGCCTGGGCGAGCTTCCCGGTCTTCCGGAACTGGCCCGAGCTGATGGGCGGGCCGCCCGTCTTCACCCACACCGGCTTCGTCAACGTGGTGGGCCCGGCCCACGCGGAGAACCTGCGGCGCAACGTGGCGATGCTCCAGGGCATCGGGGTGCCGACGCGCGCGATCACCCCCGACGAGCTGCGCGCGCTGCAGCCCTTCGCCCGCGTCGACGACGTGGGCGCGGCGGCCTACGAGCCGGAGAGCGGCTACGCCGATCCCGCCGAGACCGTCGAGGGTTTCCGCCGCCGGGCCACCCTACTGGGGGCGCGGATCCTGCCGTGGACCGCGGTGACCCGCATCGACCGCGGGGAGAGCCGCGTGCGCGGGGTCGAGACCTCCGCCGGGCGCATCGAGGCCGGGAGCGTGGTGGTGGCCGCGGGCGCCTGGTCGCGGCGGCTCTGCCAGGAGATGGGACTGGCCCTTCCCGCACGGCCCAAGGCCATCGACACGGTGGCGGTGAGCCGGCCCGCCGAGCTGCGCGACCCGCACATGGTCTACATCGACAACGTGCTGGGCAACTACTTCCGGCCGGAGGCGGGCGGCCTCACCCTGGTCGGGGTGCCGTGCCAGGAGTGGGACATCGATCCGGACACGCTCGGCACCGGACTGCCGCCCGAGGCGGCCGGGCTCGGCGCCTCGCTGCTCACGCATCGCATCCCGGCGATGGAGCGCGCCACCCTGGCCCGCGGCTATCGCGCCTTCGACGGCTACAGCCCGGACCGTCACGCGATCCTGGGTGGAGTCGACGGGATCGATGGGCTCTACCTTGCCACCGCCTTCAGCGGCTCCGGCTTCAAGATCGCGCCCGCGGTGGGCGCGTGCATGGCCGAGCTGATCACGGATGGCCGGGCCAAGACCGTCGACATCGAGCCCTTCGGGCTCGCGCGCTTCGCGGCCGGCCGGACGGTGGAGACGCCGTACCCGTACGCGGTGCGGGCCGACCACGTCGATCCGGCCGCGGCCGGCCGCGCGTGATGGCCGGCGCGGCCGACGGACGGCCGCCCGGCGTCGAGTTCCACACCTTCACGGTGATCGGCCGCTGTCGCCGCACCGGGCGCCTCGGCGTGGGGACCGCGACCCGCTCGCTCGCGGTCGGGGCCCGCGTGCCGCATGTGCGGGCCGGTCTCGGCGCGGTCGCGATCATGGCCATCGCCGACGCGCGCCTGGGCCAGATGGCGCTCCGGCTCCTCGAGCTGGGCTACAAGGCGCCCGCGGTGGTCGAAGAGCTGGTGCGCGCCGATCCCTATGCGGAGTACCGCCAGCTCGGGGTCATCGACGGCGACGGCTTCGCGGCCGCGCGCACCGGGCAGAAGAACCGCGAGTGGGCCGGCCAGCGCGCGCGCGACGACTACATCGTGCTGGGCAACTACCTGACCGGCGAGCACATCCTCGAGGCGATGGAGCGCGCGTTCACCGCGCAGCCGGACGAGGACCTGGAAGAGCGCCTGCTGCGCGGCATCGAGGCGGGACGCGACGCGGGGGGCCAGCACGGGGGCCAGCAGTCCGCGGCCCTGCTCGTCTACGAGGACCGCTCCTTCGCGCACGTCGACCTGCGCGTGGACGTGCACCCCGAGCCGGTGGGCGAGCTGCGCCGCGTGTTCGACGCCTACCGCCCCGCGATCCCGTACTACAACCTGCGCCAGGTCGACGCGCGGGTGCCGCCGCTCCCCGACTGGCTGCGCGACCGGCCGCGCTGAGGCCGCGCTCTCGTCAGCGCGCGGCGGCGCGGATCGCGCGCCACACGCGCTCCGGGGTCACCGGCATCTCGAGGTGCTCCACGCCCAGGTGGGCGAGGGCGTCGACCACCGCGTTGACGACCGCGCCGAGCGCCGGGGTGGTGCCGCCCTCGCCGCCGCCGCGGAGCCCGAGCGGGTTCGAGGTCGACTCGACCTCGCTGATCTCGGTGGCGAACGACGGCAGCAGGTCGGCGCGCGGCATCGCGTATTCCATGAAGGTGGCGGAGCGGAGCTGGCCCGACTCCGGGTCGTAGTCGGAGAGCTCCCAGAGCGCCTGGCCGACTCCCTGCGCGATGCCGCCGTGGGTCTGGCCGTGGACGATCAGCGGGTTGATGGCGCGCCCCACGTCGTCCACGCTGCTGTAGCGCACGATCTCGACCGCGCCGGTCTCCGGGTCGACCTCGACCTCGCACACCGCCGAGCCGTAGGGGAAGGACGGGGTGCTCACCGTCTCGTCGCACTCGCCCTCGAGGGGGCCGCGCAGGTCGGCCGGCGCGTCGTCCCGGAGCGCGGCGGCCGCGACCGCGAAGAGATCGACCGCGCGGTCGGTCCCGCGAACGCGGAAGCGCCGCTCCACGAACTCCACGTCCTCGACCGCGGATTCGAGCAGCCACGCCGCGAGCCGGGCGCCGCGCGCCACGAGCCGGTCGGAAGCCCTGGCCATCACCACGCCGCCCAGGCGCATGGAGCGGCCGGAGTGCGAGCCGCCGCCCACCGCGACCCGGTCGGTGTCGCCCGCGATCAGCCGCACGCGGTCCGGCTCGACCCCGAGCCATTCCGCGATGAGCTGGGGGAACGCGGTCTCGTGGCCCTGGCCCGCCGAGAGCGTGCCGATGATCACGTCGATGAGGCCGTCGGGCTGCGCGGTGACCTGCGCCCGCTCGCGCGGCGCGCCGGTGGCGATCTCGATGTAGTTGGCGAGGCCGATGCCGCGGCAGCGCCCGCGCCGCCGGGCCTCCGCGCGGCGCGCCTCGAAGCCGGGCCAGTCGGCCAGCGCGAGCACCCGGGCCTGCGCGGCCGGGTAGTCGCCGCTGTCGTAGACGATGCCGAAGGGATTCGTGTAGGGCATCGCGCCGGGCGGCACCAGGTTGCGCCGCCGCAGCGCCACCCGGTCGAAGCCGTGGCGGCGGGCGGCCAGGTCGATCAGCCGCTCCATCACGAACATCACCTGCGGCCGGCCCGCGCTGCGATAGGCGGAGAGCGGCGAGGTGTTGCTGTGCACCGCGCGCCCGCGCACCGCCGCGACCGGCAGGCGGTAGACGGTCGTGGACAGCTCCCGGCCCTTGTTGAGCGGCACGAAGGTCACCGCGTGGGCGCCGACATTGCTGGTGTTGGTGCCGCGCAGGGCGAGGAAGTTCCCGTCCGCGTCGAGGGCCAGCTCCATGCTCGAGACCAGATCGCGCGCCTGGTAGTCGGAGAGGAACATCTCGCGCCGGTCGCCGGTCCACTTGACCGGGCGGCCGAGTCGCCGCGCCGCCCAGACCACCAGCGCGTACTCCGGGTAGGAGCTGTTGCGGGTGCCGTAGTTGCCGCCCACGTCCTGGGCGATCACGCGCACACGGGCCTCGGGGACGCGCAGCACCTCGGCGAGATCGCTCTTGATGCGCACCGAGCCGCCCGAGCCCGCGTAGAGGGTGGAGCGGCCGGTGGCCGCGTCGTGGACGCCGAGCGCCGCGCGCGGCTCCATCGGCACGCCGGTGATGCGCGGCACCCAGGTGTCGAGCCGCACCACGTGCGCGGCCGCCGCGAAGGCGGCCTCGGCGGCGCGCGCGTCGCCGGCGACCGAGTCGACGCACACGTTGCCGCCGAGGGAATCCCAGAGCCGAGGCGCGCCGCGACCGACCGCGTCGCGGGTGGCGGTCACCGCCGGGAGCGGCTCCCAGTCGACGCGGACACGCTCGGACGCGTCGGCGGCCAGGGCGGCGGTCTCCGCGATCACCATCGCCACCGCCTCGCCCGCGAAGCGCGCCCGGTCGGTGGGCAGCGGCGGGTACGGCGCGATGAAGATCGGCGCGTTCTCGGGGCCGGCGAGGGGGTACTCGTTCGGGTTGGTCGGCACCGGGCGATGGGGGATGTCCGCGAGGCCGTCGGCCGCCGCGTCCCGTCCGGTCAACACCGCGAGCACGCCCGGGAGGGCGAGCGCGGCGGCCGGGTCGATGGCGCGGATGCGCGCGTGCGGGTGCGGCGACCGGACGAAGCACGCGTGCACCTGGCCGGGCAGGGCGAAGTCGTCGCTGAAGCGGCCGCGGCCGGTGATGAGGCGCGGGTCTTCCTGGCGCTTGAGGGGCGTGCCGAAGCCCCGGGGCATCGCGCGGGAGCGGGACGAGAGGAAGCTCATGGCCGGCCCGTCATCTTACCGCTTGCACCTGGCTCACCGAGACGGTAAACAGACGGGCATGCAAGGCAAGGTCGTCGTGATCACCGGCGCCACCTCCGGGATCGGCCGGGTCGCGGCCGAGCAGCTCGCCAGCCAGGGCGCGCGCCTGGTGCTCGTGGCGCGGGACCGGGCGCGCGGCGAGGCCACGCTGGCGCGGCTGCGGGAGCGCGGGCCGGGCGTCGCTCATCGCGCGCACTATGCCGACCTCTCCTTGATGGGCGAGACGAAGCGGGTGGCCGCGGAGATCGCGGCGGCCGAGCCGCGCGTCGACGTGCTGATCAACAACGGGGGCGCGATGTTCGGCACGCGCCGGGTCACCCCGGAGGGGCTCGAGCTGACGTTCGCGACCAACCACATGTCGTACTTCCTGCTCACCCACGGCCTCCGGGAGCGCCTGCTCGCGGCGGCGCCCGCGCGGGTGGTCAACACCTCCTCCGCCGCGCACCGGCGTGCGAACGTCGACTTCGACGATCTTCAATCGGCCCGCGACTACCGCGGGTTCCAGGCCTACAGCCTGTCGAAGCTGCTCAACATCCTCTACACGCGCGAGCTTGCCCGGCGCTCGGCCGGGACCGGGATCACCGCCAACAGCCTGCACCCGGGCTTCGTGGCCACCCGCTTTGGCGACGCCAGCGGCGGGCTCTTCTCGTACGTGGTGCGGGCGTCCAAGAAGGTGTTCGCCATCTCGGTCGAGAAGGGCGCCGAGACCCTCGTCTACCTCGCGTCCTCGCCGGAGGTGGCCACGATCAGCGGGGGCTACTTCTACCAGTGCCAGCTCGCCACCCCGACCCGCGCAGCGCAGGACGACGCCGCGGCCCGCCGGCTCTGGGCGGAGACGGCGCGACTGGCCGGGCTGCCCGGCTGACCCTCACGCGGGCGTGGCCGGAGCCGCCGCGGGCTGCTTCGCGGGGGACCGCTTCGCGTCGGGCGTGGCCGGATCCGCCCCGCGCATCGCCCGCACGAGCGGCCCGCGCAGGCGCCCCGGGGTCACCCGGGCGACGGTGACCCGGTCGGCCTCGACGAAGTGCGCGAGCGAGGCGGCCGCCTCGACGAGGCCGGCCAGCATCGCGTCCCGATCGATCGACGGCCCGCCCGCGGGAGACGCCTGCCCGCGCGCGGCCCAGGGCTCGAGGTGCACGTGCCGCACCTCCAGATGCCGGTCGCCCCGGTGGGCCTTGGCGTCGAGCCGGCCGACGAGCTGGCCGTCGTGGAGGATCGGCAGCGTGTAGTAGCCGTGGACGCGCTTCGGGCCCGGGGTGTAGACCTCGATGCGGTAGTCGAATCCGAAGACGCGGGAGACCCGGTCGCGGTACCAGAGCAGCGAGTCGAACGGGGCGAGCAGGGTGGTGCCGTGCGAGGCCGCGGGCAGCCGCCCCGCGCGACCGAGCGCGGGCAGGTCCCGGGTCAGCGCGAGCCACCGCGCGGTCGAGCCCTCCACCGCGATCTCGGTCACCAGGCCCTCCGCGATCATCGCGCGCAGCGCGGCGCGGCGCGGCGACGTGGCGCCGCGCGGGTAGGTGAGGTAGTGGGTGAGGTCGAGCTCGATCGCGGCGCCCATCGCGTGGAGGGATCGCTCGATGTGCCAGCGCAGGAACGCTTCCGCCGACACTGCCTCACCGCCCGCGGTCGCCGGGAGCACCCGCTCCAGCAGGTCGAAGCGCTTCTGGAAGTGGCGCCGGGAGTGGATGGTGAGGACCCCGGTCATCCAGAGGTAGTGGAGCGCGTGCTGCACCGGCCGCCAGTCCCACCACCCGCTCCGGCCGCGCGGCGGCCGCCGGCCTTCGAGCTCGGCGTGGCCCATTGGCCCGCCGGCCCGGATCAGGTCGGTCACGGTGGCGAGCAGCCGGGTGTTCTTGCGCAGCCAGCCCGACCAGCCGGTGTGCCGCACCCGGTAGTCCAGCATCGCCCGCTTCCACCACGGCAGCATCGAGGCAGGCACGAGACAGGCGGCGTGCGCCCAGTATTCCAGGAAGAGGCGGCGGCGGTAGACGAGACGGTCGAGCCGCGCCCGCTCGTAGGGCCCGAAGCGGCTCCACACCGTGAGGTAGTGTGCTCGCTCCACCACGTTGATCGAGTCCATCTGGATGCCGCCCACGTCTTCGACGAAGCGCGTCAATCGGTGGGGAGTCAGGCCATGGGCGCGCGGGCGACCGAGATGCTGCCGGTGCAGGAAGAGCGCCCGCACCGCGTGACGTGAGAAGACACGCATGGCGCTTGAGAGTATCATCCGTCCATGGGGACACGCCGGGGACTCCTGATCGCGGGCCTGCTCGCCTCCTTCATCGCGCCCACCTCGGCTCACGCGGTGGAATACCGTTTGGAGGTCGCCAACCTCTGGGAGACCGCGCTCTATCCGTTCGCCAAGCCGGCCGAGCTGCGCGACGGCGCCTCCGGCCCCGGGCTCGAGCGGCTCGAGGCGAGCCTGGACCAGGGGGCCATGCCGCACGCGGTCTTCCTGCGAGACCGCACGCTGCGGTGGTCGAGCGAGGCGGTGGCCCACGCCTACGGCACGGTGCGCGTCCTGGCCGAGATCAAGGCGGCGGGTGACGGCACGCGCTGGGACGAGGTGCGATGGGAGGGCAAGCCGGGCGAGCGCAGCGTATGGATGGTGCTCCCCAGCGGGAGCGGGCGGCCGCAGCGTCTCTACCGGACCGTGCTCAAGGGCGCGGGGCCACCGCGCCAGTTCATGGCGTACGTACCGGTGAACGGCTCGCGCAGCGCGGCGGTGAAGTATCCGCTGAACTTCCTCTGGTCCTACGAAGAGCGCGGGCTGATCTGGGACCGCTACGTCTCGAAGAGCCTCGACCTGGGCGACGGCCTCGGTGCGGTGGTGGGGGAGAACTTCAACCAGGCGTTCCCGGATACGGTCTACCTGATCGTGCAACAGGGCGCCGAGCCGACGACCTACAAGGCGGTCCTGCTCTGGCGCGATCCGGCCTACAACTTCGAGGCGCCCCGCAGCCCGGGCAACCTGAACCGCTAGTCGCGCCCCCGCCTCACCGCGCTGTCACGGGACGGACGCCGCGAAGATCCGCAGGTAGTTGCCCCCCACGATCTTGGCGGTGTCGGCTGGCGTGAAACCGCCCCTCAGCATCGCGTCCACCAGGCCGGTGAACTTGTCGTAGTCGGGGAAGAGTCCGGTGCTCGACGAGGCGTCGGTGCCGATGCTCACGTGGTCCACGCCCACCACGTCGACCATCTCCTTGAGGCCTTCCACGTAGACCTCGGGCGTCGCGAAGAAGTGCCAGACCCCGATGGAGCCGCCGGTCTCCGCGATCGCGCGAGCGTGATCGGGGGTGATCTGGCGCTCCACCAGCGGGGTCTTGCCCTGGGCCTTCGAGCCGCGCAGCGCGGTGTGGGAGAGCAGGAGGGGGCGACTGGTGGCCTTCACCGCCTGCTTCACGGTGTCGGCGGTGGCGTGGGCCACGTCGACGACCACGCCCAGGCGATTGCACGCGCGGATGACGTCGGCTCCGAACGGGGTGAGCCCGTTGTGGGTGACCGCGCCGGTCTGGAAGTCGCCGATGTCGTTCGGGGTGTAGTGGACGAGCTGCATGGTGCGGACGCCGCGCCGGTAGGACTCCTCGAGACGCTCGAGCTTGCGCTCGAGGAAGTCGAGGCCCTCGATGTCCATGATGATCGCGGGCGCGCCCGCCGCGTGCGCGGTCTTCACGTCGGCCGCGGTCAGCACGCGCCGGATGCCGTGCTTGGCGCAGAGCTCGTCCACCCAGCCGAGCCGCTCCAGGTGGTACTGGTAGAGGAAGCCGGGCGCCGGCTCGCGCAGGGCGCGAAGCACGTTGCTCGCGTCGCGCCCGAGGATGGGCCCGTCC
This sequence comes from Candidatus Methylomirabilota bacterium, assembly GCA_035312605.1. Lineage (GTDB taxonomy): Bacteria > Methylomirabilota > Methylomirabilia > Rokubacteriales > CSP1-6 > CAMLFJ01. The sequence goes on along the minus strand of DATGBR010000352.1, from coordinate 5,843 downwards.
GGCACGTCAGCCAGACAGAGCACCGCGATGCGGCCGGCGCGCATGCTGCGGGCGAGGTCGTCGCTCGGCGCGGCGGTGCGCGAGGTGACGCCGTTCGGCCCCGCGTGGGTGTGCACGTCGACCGAGACGTGCTCGCGCAGCAGCTTGGCCGCCGCCGGGTAGGGCGACTCCGCCGCCGCGTCGGCCGGCGCCTCCGACCGGGCGCCCGCGCACCCGGCGACCATCGCCGAGGCGGTGGTGAGCAGCGTGCTCCACATCCATTCCCGTCGGGTCCAGTGAAGCGCGTGGCCGCAGCAGGTCATGACGATCTCATCAGTGGGCTCCTCAGGGGTTGACCGCGCCGTGCTCGCGCAGGAAGGTGAGCCCGCCTCGCGCGTCGTCCAGGTCCAGCTCCAGAACCCCCGGCAGCCCGGCGAAGGCCGGATGCCGCGCCACCGAGACCACGCCCATGCCGATGGTCCCGGTGCCGGGCGCGGCGTGCCGGTCCCGGTGCGCCCCGCAGGGAAGCTGGCAGTCGTTCAGGTGAAAGGCCATCACCCGCTCGAGCACGCCCTCGGCGGCGAGCGCGTCGGCGAGGCGCGCGCCGCCCTCGTCCCCCGAGAGGTCGAAGCCGGCCGCGTGGAGATGACAGGTGTCGATGAGCAGGCCGAACTGCTCGGGGGGCGCGCCCACGTCGCGGACCAGGCGGGCCAGCTCGGGAATGGTCTGGCCGAGCTCGCTCCCCTCGCACGAGTTCTCGAGCAGGAGCCGCGGGCCGGCCGGCATCTTCGCGATCAGCTCGCCGAGCTTGCGGGTGGCGAGGACCAGCGCCTCCTCCGCGCTCGGGTGGCCCTTGGCGTAGCCCACGTGGAAGCACACCGCGTCGAGCCCGACCTCCGCCGCCACCTTGAGATCGGCGAGGAGACTCGAGACCGACGAGTTGCGGATGCGGCCCTCGGGGCTCGCCAGGTTGACGAGCAGCGAGCCGTGGGCCACGCCCCACGCGCGGCGGCCCGCCATGCCCGCGACCAGCGCGGCCCGGTCCGCCGGCTCGGGGACACCGTAGTTGCCGAAGCGGCCGGGATCGCGCAGCACCGTCTGGTAGACGTCCACGCCCTCCTGGGTGAGGAGCGCCGGGATCGAGCCGAGCGGTGGGTCGATGGACAGTCCGACGCGCATTTCGGTACTCTACCACCCATGACGAGACACGGCGCCGCCCCGATCGTAGTCGTGGTCCTGGCCCTCACGCTCCTGCTCGCGCCCCGCCCCGGTCCCGCGCAGTCCCCACCGCCGCTCACGCCGGCGCAGGCCGCGCTGCGCGAGATCTACAAGGAGCTGGTGGAGATCAACACCACCGACTCGGTCGGCGACACCACCGAGGCGGCGCGCGCGATGGCGGCACGCCTCAAGGCCGCCGGCTTCACCGACGGCGAGCTGCGTATTGTGGCGCCGCCCGGCGCGCCCAAGAAGGGCAACCTGGTGGCCCGGCTCAAGGGGCGCGGCACCGGCAAGCCGATCTTGCTCCTGGCTCATCTCGACGTGGTCGAGGCCAAGCGCGAGGACTGGGAGCGTGATCCGTTCGCGATGGTCGAGGAGGGCGGCTACTTCTACGCGCGCGGCTCGGTGGACGACAAGGCGATGGCCGCGATCTTCGTGGCGAACCTGGCGCGCTACCGGCAGGAGGGCTACGCGCCCGATCGCGACCTGATCCTGGCCCTGACCGCGGACGAGGAGCTCGGCTCGAGCTCGCCGTGGAACGGGGTGAGCTGGCTGCTCAAGCACGACCGCCCCCTGATCGAGGCGGACTACACGCTCAACGAGGGTGGGGGCGCCGAGATGACCCGCGACGGGCGGCCGATCCTGCTGCGCCTGCAGGCCGCCGAGAAGGTCAGCGTGAGCTTCCGCCTCGAGACGAAGAACCCGGGCGGCCACAGCTCGCTGCCCCGGCCGGACAACGCGATCTACCAGCTCGCGGCCGGGCTCGGGCGGCTCGCGCGTCTCGAGTTCCCCGCGAAGCTCAACGAGATCACCCGCGGCTACTTCCAGCGGAGCGCGCCGCTCTTCGATGCGGCCACCGCGGCGGACATGCGCGCGGTGGCCCGCGACGGCGGCCCCGATCCGGCTGCCGCCTCGCGGCTCTCTGCCCGCTCGGCCGGCTACAACTCGCTGATGCGGACGACCTGCGTGGCCACGCGCCTCGAGGGCGGCCACGCGAGCAACGCGCTGCCCCAGAGCGCGCGGGCCACCGTGAACTGCCGGGTGCTGCCCGGCGAGCCGATCGACGGGGTGCGCGACGAGATCGTGCGGGCCCTCGCGGATCCCACGATCACGGTGACCCGGACCACCGAGCCGGAGCTGAGCCAGCCCTCGTCGCTGCGCCCGGACCTGCTGCGCGCGGTGGAGGCGACGACCGCCGCGCTCTGGCCGGGCATCCCGGTGATCCCCACCATGAGCACCGGGGCCACCGACTCGCGCTTCCTGCGGAACGCGGGGATCCCGGCCTACGGGGTCTCCGGCCTCTTCCTGGGCCCGGACGACGCACGCTCCCACGGCCTCAACGAGCGCATGCCGGTCGCCTCGCTCTGGGGCGGCCAGGAGTTCCTCTACCGCCTGGTGAAGACGCTCGCGGGCGGCAAGTAGGGAGCGTCGGCGTCACCCGAGCGCGAGGCGCGGGAGCACCGCGCGGCCGAACATCTCCACCGTGCGCACCGGATCGGCGGCCAGGCTCACCGTGAACATGAGCTGGGTGACCCCGGCGGCCTCGGCGGCGCGGACCTGGGCGAGGCAGTCGTCCGGCGTGCCCGCGACGGCCAGGCGCGCGCGCAGGTAGTCGAAGAGCCCGAGCCGGCGGGTGAGCGCGGGATCCATCTCGCGCTGGCGCGTGGTGTAGGTGGCGCGCAGCTCGCGCACCGCGGGCACCAGCGCGGCGGGCACGCCGCGGCCCTCGGGATCCGGCCCCAGGATGTAGGCGGCCACGAAGCCCAGGATGTTGCCGAGCTTGTCGAGCGCGTCCTCGCGCCGCTCCGCCACGTCGAGGCAGGCGATCGACCAGACGTCGACCGCGCTCGCGGGCCGGCCCGCCGCGGCCGCGCCTTCCGCCATCAGCCTACGGACCCGGGACACCTCGGCGGCGCCGAGCCCGTAGTTCACGAACGCGCCGTCCGCGACCGCGCCCGTCGCCCGGAGCGCGGCCGGCCCCGACGCGGCGGCGTAGACCGGCACCGGGCGCTTGACCCAGGCGAGGTGGGTGGCCGCCCCGTGCCACGAGGCGGGCGCGCCGGAGAGCGCGGTCTTGAGGAACGCGAGCCCCTCGCCCAGCTCGGCCGCGCGGGTGGGCGCCCCGCCCACGTTGGCGACGCCGCTGTGCCCGGCGCCGATTCCGAGGATGGTCCGGCCGCCCGCGGCCAGATCGACCGACGCGGCGGCGGAGGCCGTGATGGACGGGTGGCGCGTGACCAGATTGGTCACGCACGTCGCGAGCCGAACGCGCGAGGTCGCGGCGGCCGCGAGGGTCATGGCGACCCACGGGTCGAGCGCATTGCCCGGCGTATCCGCGATGCCGACCAGGTCGAAGCCGAGCTCCTCGCCGAGGCGAGCCATGCGCGCGGTGTACTCCGGCGTGTACGGCCAGAAGAAGAAGCCGACGCGCATCGGGCGCCCGGCTCAGGGCTTCACAGGCGGATAGTCGCGCGAGTAGGGCGGGCTCTTGAGGAACTCCTCCGGCTTGTAGGTCCAGAACTGCGAGACCGCCGGGTAGGTGTGGATCACGGTGGTGGCGAGCTTGCCGCCGACCTGGTCCACCCGCAGCACGTAGACGTTCTCGGTGGGGTTGCCCCAGTCGTCGAGCTTGATCGGCCCGCGCGGGTCCGGGGTGGTCTCGATCGCCCGGCGGATGGCGGCCACCAGCTTCTCGCGGTCCTCGACCTGGCCGTTGAGGGCGTTGGCGGCCTCGGTGATCCAGCGCCCGCTGCTGTACATGATCGCGTGGAAGTAGGCGGGGGTGCGGCCGAGCTTGCCCTCGGCCAGCTTCATGAAGGTCTGGTTGGCCGGTGTCTGCAGCGTGGGGCTCCAGAGGAGCGTGCCGATGGTGCCGACCGCCTCGTCCCCCATGCCGCGCAGCGCGCTCTCGTCGATCATGACCCCGGTGCCGATGAGCGGGATCTTGCCCTTGAGGCCGGCTTCACCATATTGCTTCACGAAGCGCACCGCCTGGCCGGCCACGAAGACCGCGCAGACCGCGTCGACGTCCTTGGCCACCTGCGAGAGGTACGGCGCGAAGTCGAGCACGTTGAGCGGCACCCAGATCTTCTGCACCACCCGGCCCCCCGCGTCCTCGAACACCCGCTGGAAGCCGCCCGCCTCCTCGTGGCCGAAGCCGTTGTCCATCGCGATGACCGCCACCCGCTTGTACTTGAGGGTCTTCGCCGCGTAGTCGCCGAGCGGGTGCATGATCTGGCTCGCGGAGAAGTTGGAGCGGAGGATCCACTTGGCGATCTTGCGCTTGGTGAGGTCGTCCGGGGTGGTGAGGAAAAGGGTCGGGAGCTGGTCCTTCTCGATGAGCGGCACCAGGCTGTTGCCCACGTTGACCAGCAGGACCCCGGTGAGCACGTGGATCTTGTCGTGGCCGACCAGCTTGCGGTACTTGGCGATGGCGGTGGCCGCGTTGCCCTCGGTGTCCTCCTCGATCAGCTCGATCTTGCGCCCGGCCGCCTGGTAGTTGACCTGCTCGAGCGACAGCTTGAGCCCGTCGAGCATGTCCTTGCCGGCCTGGGCGAAGATGCCGGTGAGCGGGCCGAGATAGCCGATGCGGATGGTCTCCGCGGCGACCGCCGGCCCCGCGGCCGCGAGGGCCACGACGAGGCAGACGACGGCGGTCAGCGCGATTCGGATCGATCCCATGGGCGCGGCTCCGTCGGGCGGGCTGATACTAGCCCCCGCTAGTCGCAGAACTTGCACGGCGGATAGTTGCGATCGTAGGGCGGCGTCTTCAGATACTCGTCCTGCTTGTAGGTCCAGAACTGGGAGACGTTCGGATAGGTGTGGATCACCGTGTTCTGGAGCTTGCCGCCCACCCGCTCCACCTTCCGGATGTAGACGTTCTGGCTCGCGTTGCCCAGGTCGTCCATCTTCATCGGGCCCCGCGCGTCGTCCTGGATCTCGACCTTGCGGAGGGCGGCGAGGAACTTCTCCTTGTTCTCCACCTCGCCGTTGATCGCCTTCATCGCCTCGTAGTACCAGCGCGCGCCGGTGTAGCCCTCCGCCGAGTAGAGCGACGTCGGCCGGCTGTAGCGCTTCTCGTAGGCGGCGGAGAACTTCCGGTTGGCCGGGGTGTCGAGCGCGCTGCTGTAGATCAGCGAGGTGATGATCCCGAGCGACTCGTCGCCCATGTTCTTGAGGATGTTCTCGTCGGTGAGGGTCCCGATGCCGATGAGCGGGATCTTGTCCTTGAGGCCCACGTCGCTCCAGGTCTTCACGAAGCGCGGGGAGAGGCCGCCGGTGTGGCAGGCGTAGACGCCGTCGATGTCCTTCTTCAGCGAGGCGAAATAGGGCGAGTAGTCCTGGACCGAGAGCGGCGTCCAGATCCGCTGCACCACCTTGCCCCCGAGGTCCTCGAACACGCGCTGGAAGCCCGCATTGGATTCCCAGCCGAAGGCGTAGTCCATGCTGATCGTGGCGACCCGACGCAGCTTGAGCTGCTTGTAGGCGTAGTCGCCCAGCGGGTGGGTGGCCTGGCTGCTCGTGAACGACGTGCGCACGATCCAGCGCACCGGCTTGCGCTGGGTGATGTCGTCGGGCGCGGTCACCGGGTAGACGGTGGGGATCTTGTTCTGCTCGACGTAGGGCGCGACCGCGTAGCCGGTGGC
>DATGBR010000351.1:0-12672 GCA_035312605.1 Candidatus Methylomirabilota bacterium | reverse complement strand
CATGGTGGGCGTCGGCGGGTTCGCCGCGGAGGAGTACCGCGACGCGGTCCGGGGCAAGACGATCGCGACCCTGCGCAAGAAGGCCACGGAGGGCCACGCCACCGGCCCCACCGCCTTTGGGTACCGGAACGAGAAGCAGGGCAGCCACACCGTGCGCGTGATCTGCGAGGCGCAGGCTGTGGTGGTACGCCGCGCCTTCCAGCTCGCCGCTGACGGCCACGGCGATGACCGCGTTCGGAATCTGCTGACCACTGAGCACCCACGGGCCAGCGGGTGGACCAAGAACGCGGTCCGGCGGATGCTGAGCAACGAGGTCTACATCGGCACGTCGGTGTACGGCAAGATCCGGAACGTGGACGATGATGGCCGCGGCACCCGCGAGCCCGTACCGGAGTCGGAGTGGATCCGGGTCGCCGCCCCGGAGCTGCGCATCATCTCCGACGAGCTGTGGCAGCAGGTGCAGGACCGCAAGGCGAAGACACGCGCCCACTACGTGCGGACGCCCGGCGACAAGCTGGCCGGGAAGCCGGAGAGCGGCGTGGTCGCGCGCTACATGCTGAGCGGGATCGCCCGGTGCGGCGTCTGCGGGGGCACGATGACGATGCTGGGCGGGTACCACCGGAAGCGGTATTACTGTCTCCAGCGGGCTCACAGGGGCGCGGCCTATTGCTCGAACAAAGGTGGCGTGCCGATGGACGTGCTCGACCAGGCCGTGCTGGCGGTGCTGTACGACGAGCTGCTCTCAGATCCGGCCCGGTTGTGGAAGATGATCCAGGCGCACGACGCCCAGCGCCAGCTCGAGCGGGAGGCCCACCAAGGCACCCGGGTTAACGTGGAGAAGGAGGTAGCCCGGCTCGAGACCCAGATCGGCCGCCTGGTGGCCGCCCTGGCGGCTGGGACGGCCTCTGCGGACATCACCACCGCCATCACCGACCGGCGGGCGCAGGTGGCCGCCCTCCAGGTGGCCCCAGCGCTCACGCCGGTCACCAAGGCCCGCTACCTGACGGGCTACGCGGCCTTCAGGGTCATGCTGAACTCGCGGCACCCGCTCGCGGTGCGGCAGGTCCTTCGTAAGCTGGGCTGCGACCGCATCACGATTACCCGGACGGGAGAACATACCTGGGACTTCGCGGGCGAGTTCGACGCTGGATGCCTGATTGAGAAGGGACCGGCCGAGTCCCCGCCCGGTGTGTAGGGCAGCTTCGGCCCGCGGTTGTCGGTGTTCGAGCGCAGGTAGGTGTCCACCGGGTTGATGCCAACGGCGTGGTGGCGCACGAGCACCTGCCCCGGCCCCGGCTGGGGGCTGGGAATCTCCTCGAGCTTCAGGACCGACGGGCCACCGTACTCCGAGACGCGGATCGCTTTCATGCGGGTGTCCTCCTTAGGACGTGGGCTCAGGACGTGGGGGGATCGGGAGTTCCCATCCAGAACGGCGAGGTCTTGCCGATCGACTCCAGATAGGCGCGGCGCTCGACCGCGCGACGCGGGTACCACACCGACAGGTAATCCGGGTCCAGCATGTGCCGCCGGCTCTCGGTACCGAAGAAGCCGGCCAGGTCGGTGAGCGTGATGAAGCCCTCCTCGGATCTCGGCGTGAACTGGCTCCAGCGGCGCGCGTGGTCTTCCGACCGGAAGAGGTTCATCCCGGTTCAGAGGTAGTACGACCGGCCGCGCGAGGCGCCGAAGCCGAACGCGAGGTGGCCGATCAGCCCGGGCGGGTCAGCCCAAGTGATCCGCCCGTCGCGCATCTCGACCGTCGCCGGGTCGCCGCAGTCGAGACAGGCCGCGTCGACCCGCACGGTCTGGCCCGGGAAGAGCCACGTCGCGGAGGTCGCTTCGAATCCGCACTGCGCGAACCAGCGCTGCTCGCCGCCGACCGTGATCCGGTACTGGGTGGGCAGGTTGTTGAGCGGCGGGAACGACGCGATGTAGTCGGTCTCGGGGTGCAACCACCCGATCGGGTAGGCGGCCATCACGTCGCGCAGGAGCGCGCGCCCCTCCTCCGCGGGCAGGCCCAGGGCCCGCCCGAGCTCCGCGTAGTGCGGCGCGCGGCCCGTCTCGACGAGGCTCCGCATGATGCGCTGGAACGCTCGATCCATCAGCTTCGGGTCGGCCATGGTGTCCTCCGTGCGAGAGTCGGTCAGGCCCGGTCGGGCAGCACCGCCACCGCCGAGATCTCGATCAGCGCGCCCTCGCGCAGGAGCCCGGCCACGATCACACCGGTGGCGGTGGGGAAGCGGTCCCCGAAGAACTCCCGGCGCACCGCGGCGGTGCGGGCGTAGTTCTCCGTGGTCGTGACGTAGTCGGTGGTCTCCACGATGTGCTCGAAGCCGCCCCCCGCGGCCCGGAGCAGCCGGCCGAACTTTTCGAAGATGTAGCGGGTCTGGGCCACGATGTCGCCCGGCCCGACCAGCTGCCCGCGCTCGTCGCCCGCGGTGGTGCCCGAGATGAACAGGAGATTGCCGGCGCGCACCGCCGGCGAGAACGTGTAGCGGCTCGGCCAGGCGGTTCCGCCGGTGATCACCTCGTACGCGGCCATCGCGTCGTCCTCCTCGGGCGTGGCGGAGCCTACCGCCCCCGCAGCAGGAATCGCTGGATCTTGCCGGTCTCGGTCTTGGGCAGCCGGTCGAGGAACTCGACCTCGCGCGGGTACTGGTGGCGGCCGACGTGGGTCTTCACCACGTCCGCGATCTCGGTGGCGAGCCCGGTCCGGACCGCCCGGCCCGGCTTGAGCACCACGTACGCCTTCACGATGTGCCCCCGCAGCGGATCCGGCTTTCCAACCACCGCGGCCTCGGCCACCGCCTCGTGCTTCAGGATCGCGCTCTCGACCTCGAAGGGGCCGATCCGGTACCCCGCGCTCTTGATCACGTCGTCGGCGCGGCCCTCGAACCAGAAGTAGCCGTCGGCGTCGCGCCGCGCCAGATCGCCGACGGTCAGCCACTCGCCGCGGTACGCCTCGCGATCCCGCTCCGCGTCGTTCCAGTAGCCGAGCGAGTAGTACCCGTCCGGGTGCGGCTTCATCCCCACGTGGCCGACCACGTCCGGGCCCACCTCGTGTCCCTCGTCGTCCACCACCGCCACCGTGGAGCCCGGCAGCGGCAGCCCCATCGAGCCCGGCTTCACCACCATGTCCACGGTGCCGAAGTTGCCGACCGGCAGCCCGAACTCGCTCGAGCCGTACTGGTCCATCACGGTGACGCCCCAGTGCTCGCGGAAGAAGCGCACGACCTCCGCGTTCAGGGGCTCCCCGCAGCTGCTGGCCGCGCGCAGGCGGACGCCGCCCACCGCGTCGGCCCCGAGCGCCATCACGCCGCGCAGCAGCGTCGGGGTCGTCGCGAGATTGCTCACCCGCCGATCCCGGAGCTGGGCCACGCAGAGCTCCGGGGTCGGAGCCGCCTCGACCGACAGCACCGGCACCCCGAGGGCGAGCGCGCCCATGTAGCAGACGAGCCCGTAGCCCCAGCCCGGATCGCCGGTCGGCCAGAACACGTCGTCGGGTCGGAGATCCGCGCCGTGAACGAGGTGCGGATGGATTGCCATCAGGAAATTGGCGGCGATCCTCACGCCCTTGGGCGGCCCGGTGGAGCCCGAGGTGTAGAGGAGCACCGCCGGTTCGTCGCGCCGGCAGGCCACCGGATCGGCCATCTCGGTGGGCTGATCCATCGCGCGCCAGAACTCGGCGTCGCCCGACGGGACCGTCTCGCCCCCCGCGACCGTGACGACCGTCACCCCGTCCGGCACGCGATCGGGCAGGCGCGCGCGATGCTCCCAGTGCGTGACGAGGACCCGGGCCCCGCTGTGGCGCACGCGGTACTCCACCGCGTCCGGGCCGAACCCGGTGAAGATCGGGACGTAGACCGCACCGGCCTTCCACGTGCCGATCATCGCGATCAGCATCTCGGGCACGCGCGGCAGGAAGCCCGCGACCCGCGCGCCCGGCTCCACCCCTTGCGCGCGCAGCACGGCCGCGAAGCGCGCGGTCAGCTCGCCGAGCTCGTCGAACGAGTAGGTCCGGTCCTCGCCGCGCTTGCCGAGCCATCGAAGTGCGGGGCGCCCGCCGCCCGCGTGCCGGTCGACGATGGTGTGGCCGAGATTCACCGGCTCGCCGGGGGCCCAGTCGAGGGCACGAGCACTTTCCTCCCAGCGGAAGGCCCGGCAGGCATCGCGATAGGTCGGCCGGCTCGTCATCGCGGGGCCGAGTATACCCGCCCGGCATCCCCTCGTGTTCGCCCCCCTTGCGGAAGCCCCGGCGCCGGGATACACCAGACTCCGTCGGCATCCCCACCGCCAGGAGAGCGCGCATGACCGAGACCGCGACGACCGAGAAGCTGCTCCTTCACAAGGACGGCCCCATCGGCTGGATCACCTTCAACCAGCCGGAGAAGCGCAACGCGGTCAGCCAGGAGATGTGGCAGGCCATGCCCGAGTACGTGGCCGACCTGGCCGCCGACCCCGCCATCCGGGTGGTCATCCTGCGCGGGGCGGGCGAGACCGCCTTCGTGGCCGGCGCCGACATCTCCCAGTTCAAGGACCGGCGGCGGAACGCGGCCGACGAGGAGGAGTACCGCCGCATCTCGGGCGCAGGCGGGGAATCGCTGGCCCGGCTCGGCAAGCCGCTGGTGGCGATGATCCATGGCTTCTGCATCGGCGGCGGCGTCTCCATCGCCATCACCTGCGACCTGCGCATCGCGGCCGACGACGCGCGCTTCGGCATCCCGGCGGCGCGGCTGGGCCTCGGCTATCACTACAAGGGGATGGAGAGGCTGATGTCGCTGATCGGCCCCGCCTACACCAAGGAGCTCTTCTTCACCGCGCGTACCGACTTCACCGCCCAGGACGCACTCCGCATGGGCCTGGTGAACCAGGTGGTGCCGAAGGCCGATCTCGAGCGCTTCACCCGCGACTACGCGCTCACCATGTCGCGCAACGCGCCCCTGACCCAGCGCTCGGCCAAGGCCAGCGTGGAGCAGCTCCTGAAGCCGGAGGCCCAGCGCGACTATGCGCTGCTCGACAAGCTGATCAAGGACTGCTTCGACAGCCAGGACTACCAGGAAGGCGTGAAGGCCTTCTCCGAGAAGCGGCGCCCCCAGTTCCAGGGCCGCTAGGCCCGGCCAGCCATCGTCGCACCCGCGCCCGGCGCCTCACCGCGCCGGGCGAGCGAGCCATTCCTCCAGCAGCCGGTTCACCTCGTCCGCCGCCTCGTAGTTGACCCAGTGCCCGGCGGCCTCGATCACGGCCGCGTCGAGCGTCGGGTCGGCGGTGGCCAGCACCTGACGGCTCTCAACCAGGTGGTGACCAGTGAACGCGTCGCGGCCGCCCCAGATGCCGGCCAGGTGCGCGCGGATCGCGGGCAGCGCGCGGAGCAGGTCGTCCGACACCGGGATCGTGCCCGACCGGAAGCGCGAGCGGGCCACGTTGTCGATCTGGAGCGTCACCGCCAGCTCGTCGGCTCTCTCGGGGCGGGCCAGCATCAGCGTCAGGAGATTCTGGCGGTGCACGTGCCGCACCCCTTCCCCGCCCATGCCGGGCTCGAGGCGGAGCAGCGTGCGCACCGGCGCGGGCACCAGGCCGAGCCCGCCCGGCCCCAGCAGCACGAAGCGCCGCACGCGCGCCCCGAGACGCGCCGCCACCAGGCCGCCGATGATCGCGCCCATCGAGAAGCCGGCCAGGTCGAAGACGGCCGGCGCCGGCAGCATCTGCTCGATGCCGGCGACCACCAGGTCGGCGAGCGCGTCGGCGGTGTGCGGCTCGGGCGGTGCGTCCGAGTCACCGTAGCCCGGCATGTCGGCGGCCAGCACGCGAAAGTGCCCGGCGAGCGGGAGCACGTTGCGGATCCAGTGCGTCCACGAGCCGGACGCGCCGTGCAACAGCACCAGCGGAGGCCCCGCCCCCCACACGCGCCACACCATGTCGCCGCACGCCACCTCGGTGACCACCCGGGCGCCGAGCGATTCGATCCGCGCGACGTGGGATCGCGGCTCTTCCATCGATCCGCTACCGCTTCCCGCGTAGCAGCACGATGACCGCGGCCGCCGCCTCGCAGACCAGGCACAGGCCGAGCGCGACCGAGTAGGAGCCCCACCGGTCGCGCGCCCAGCCCAGCAGCGCCGGCCCGAACGCGAAGGTGAACTGGTTGATGGCCACCACGAGGCTCACCACCCGGCGGAAGTGCTCCTTCGGGTACTCCACCTGCACGATCAAGCTGGGAAACGTCGTCATGTTGCCGACCCCGAGACCGAAGATCACGCAGCCGAGATAGAGCACCGGCAGCAACGGCCACCGGATCATCGCAAAGACCCCGAGGGCCTGCAGGGCAAAGTTGCACGAGGCGGCGCGGCGCCGATCGATCCGGTCGACGAACGCGCCGGTCGCGAGGCGGCCCACGATGGCGGCCAGCGTGGTCAGGCTCACCGCGAGCGCGGCGCCCTCGCGCCCGAGCCGCGGGCTCAGGTAGGCGACCTGATGCGTGATGAAGCCGACCTGGGCCAGCAGGCCGAGCGCGAAGGCGGCCGAGATGGTCCAGAAGCGCCGCGTGCGGACGAGCGCGGCGCGACGAAGCGGGGCGGCGACTTCTCGCGAGGCCCCGCTCGAAGCGCCGGCCGGTGCCGTCGATCCGGCCGGGGCCACGGCGGCCGGCCGGGAGTCGCCGTCGGGTCCGAGGCCGAGCACCTCGGGGCCGCGGTGCATGAACAGCGCGACCAGCGGCACAAGGACCACGAGCATGAGGCCCACCACCACGAGCGCGGCGCCAGGCAGGCCGAGCCGGGGGATCAGCGCGGCCCAGAGCGGCACGATGAGCACGCCGCCACACGTGGCCCCGTTCATGGCCATGCTGACCGCGAGACCCCGCTTACGCTCGAACCACGGCGCGACGATCGCGTTGATCCCGGCCCCGCTCATGCCGGCCCAGCCGACCGCCATGACCGCGAGGCCCAGCCCGAGCTGCCACGCGTGCGCGGCCGACGCGACCAGGAGGACGCCGCCGCCGAGCCCGCCGATGGCCACCAGCAGCACGCGCCGCGGCCCGAAGCGGTCGAACGCGTCGCCGACCGTGGCGATCATGGCCGCGCTGAGCACGTAGTAGCCGGTGATCGCCAGCGAGATCAGCGACACCGGCCATCCGAGGCGGTCGTGAAGCACCACCATGTACAGGCCGACGCCGTAGAAGCCGATGCCGAACGCGAATGTGGCGATCAGGAACGCGACCCCGACGACCGTCCAGCCCGCGAACATGAGCAGAGCTTGCCGGCGCCGGGACCGGCGGGCTGGCCGCTTTCGGACGCGGTCGTCCGGGGTGCGTGGCGAACGCGGCTGCGGCAGCACACACTGGACCCGATGCTCGATCGTGAGGTCTGCGACCGCGCCCGCATCGCCCGGGACGCCCGCTTCGACGGGCGCTTCGTAAGCGGCGTGCTGACCACGCGGATCTACTGCCGGCCGGTCTGCCCGGTGCGGCCCGCCCGGTCGGCCAACGTGATCTTCTTCCCCACCGCGGCCGCGGCGGAGACCGCCGGCTTTCGTCCCTGCCTGCGATGCCGCCCGGAGACGGCGCCGGGCAGCGCCGCGTGGCGCGGCACCGCGGCCACCGTCTCGCGTGCGCTGCGTCTCATCGACCAGGGCGCGCTCGATGAGGGTCGCGTCGGCGACCTGGCCGCCGCGCTCGGCGTCGGGGCGCGCCACCTGACCCGGCTCTTCCTGGACCACGTGGGCGCTCCGCCGACCGCGGCGGCGCGCACCCGGCGGGTGCAGCTCGCCAAGACGCTGCTCAGCGACAGCCGCCTGCCCATGACCGAGGTCGCCTTCGCGGCGGGCTTCCGGAGCATCCGGCGCTTCAACGCGGTGTTCCGCCAGACCTACCGGCGCCCGCCGTCGTCGATCCGCCGCGTGGACCCCGCCGCGATCGACGGGGGCGCGCTCACGCTCCGCCTGGCCTACTGCCCGCCGCTGGGCTGGGCCGGCACCGCGCGCCGGCTCGCCGCGGAGTGCACGCCGGGCGTCGAGGAGATCGGCCCCGCGGGCTATCGGCGGACGGTGGCGATCGAGGGACGGGCCGGCTGGCTCTCGGTGCGTCCGGTGGCGGGTCTGAGCCAGGTCGAGCTGCAGCTCGGGCTCCCCGACTACCAGCCGCTCCGCGCGGTGATCGAGCGCGTGTCGCGCCTGCTGGATCTGAGCGCCGATCCGGAGGCCATCGCCCGCCAGCTCGCGGTCGACGGCGGCCTCGGCATGCTGCGGAGCCAACTGCGCGCGGTGCGCCTCCCCGGCGCGTGGGACGGCTTCGAGGTCGCGGTCCACCGGGTGCTGCGGCGCCACGTGGGGGCCGCGGGCGCGCGCGATGCCGTCGGGCGGCTCGCGCGCGCGCTCGGGCGGCCGCTCGCCGCGTGCCCACCCGCGGGTCCGGACCGGCTCTTTCCGGAGCCGGAGGCGCTCGCGGCGGCAGGGCCCCGGGTACTCGGGCTGTCGGCCGCGGCGGCGCGCGACCTGCGCCGGCTCGGCGAGGCGACCGCCGGGGGCGCGATCCATTTCCAGACCGCGACCTTCGACGAGCTGGTCGCCCAGCTCGAGCACGAAGCCCGCTTCGACCGCGCCACCGCGCACTGGATCGCGATGCGCAGTCTGGCCGAGCCCGATGCCGTGCTCGGCGGCCTGCAGGGGCCGGCCGCGGTCTCGGAGCGCTGGCGGCCCTGGCGCTCCTACGTCGCGATCTGTCAGGCCACCGCGGCACGAGCCGCCGCGGAGTCCGCACCGCGCGGGCGACGGGCCTGACCGCTCCCGTCCCGCTCAGCCGCCCGCGCGCGGCGTGCTGATCAGGTCGGCCCAGTCCACCGACTGCTGGTACGCCGCGGCGGCCTGGATCAGCGTGTCCTCCCGGAAATAGGGCGCGACCAGCATCAGCCCGACCGGCAGCCCGCCGATCTTGGCGCACGGCACGCTGATGGCCGGGTGCCCGGTGTAGTTGAACGGGCACGTGTTCGCGATCACGGGGCCCAGGTCGAGGCTCCGTTTGCCGCCCAGCATGGTCAGCTCCATCGCGTCCTCGTGGTCGCGCGGCTCCTGCCAGCGCGGCGCGGTCATCGGGATCGTCGGCATCGCGAGCACGTCCACTCCGGCGAAGACGCGGTCGTACTGGGCCACGAAGGTCGGGCGCACGTTCTGGGCCTTGGCGTAGAGGCGCCCGCCGTAGTTGCGCTGGAGGTAGTAGCCCTGCAGGAGGTTCAGCTTGAGGTTCGGCGAGAACTCGCGCGCGTGGCTCTGCTTGAGCCGCCCGAAGATCGAGATGAGCGAGGACGGATAGTAGGTCTTGGCGCCGGTGCCGCCGAAGTGGGTGTCGTACATCCGCTTGCCGCCCTCGAGATAGATCGGCAGCAGCGCGGGCAGCGCCTGGGTGTGGAGCGGCACCGACACCCGCTCCACCCGGGCCCCCGCGCGCTCGAGGATGCGCACCGCCTCCATGACCGCCTCGTCCACCGCGCGGTCACCGCCCGGCACCCCGAAGCCCTCGTCGAGCAGGCCGATGCGCAGCCCCTTCACTCCGCGCGCGAGCGCGGCGGGGTAGGGCGGCAGGGTCGCGGGCACGTCGGCCTGGCCCGGATCGAGGCCGTCGCGCCCAGCCATGACCTGGAGCGACACCGCGATGTCCTCCACGGTGCGGGCCATCGGCCCCACGTAGTCGATGGTCGGCTCGAGCCCGAACACGCCGGAGTGCGGGACCAGGCCGTGGGTCGGCATGAGCCCGACGATCCCGCACCACGCGGCGGGCAGGCGGATCGAGCCGCCCTGATCGCCGCCCAGCGTGATGTCGACCATCCCGCCGGCCACCGCCGCGCCCGAGCCCGACGACGAGCCGCCGGTGACGTGCTCGCGGTTGTGCGGGTTGAGCGGGCGACCGTAGTCCCCCACTCCGGAGAGGCCGGGGCCGCCCCACGAGAACTCCTCCATCTTGAGCTTGCCGGTGATGGTGGCGCCCGCGTCGAGCAGGCGCGTGACCACGGTCGCGTCGAAGTCCGGCACGTAGCCGTCCATCATGTGCGAGCTGAACGTCATCGGCACCCCGGCGAGGGCGATGTGATCCTTGAGCGCGACGGTCTTGCCGTGGAGCGGGCCGCTCGGCGCGCCCGGCACCCGGCAGCGCGTGATGAACGCGCCCAGCGGGTCCTCGACGGCGGAGGGGCGGCGGCCCGGGTCGCGGTCGGTGAAGCGAAGCGGCGGGCGCCGCTCCTCCACCCGCATCTCGTCGAAGGTCTCGAGCGCGGCGATGGTGTCCATCATGCGCGCCTGGATCATGCGCGCCTCCGTCGGGGTCAGGTCGAATCCCAGGGCGCGGCCGTACTCCATCACCTCGTCGACGTCGGGTCGCCTCAGCATGGCTTCATCCTCCGATCGGGATAGGGCGTTGCGGCTGCATGATGCCATGGACTATAGTGGGCCGGGCCCGCGGTGTGACGACACCGATCGGGCCAGTGGACTTTCTGGAGAGCGATGGTCACCGTGAGCGCTGAGACGGCCATGTCGTCCTCGCTGGACGAGATCTGGACGGCGCTCGGCCGGCGAAATACGTACTTCTACTTCCCCGGCATCGCTCCCGCGACCGGCAAGGCCGGCGGCCCGCTGGCCCACGCGCTCGACCTGCCCATTGTGGACCGGCAGGAGCAGACCGCCACGCTGTCGGTGGGGCGGGCGGGACGGAGCGGCCGGCGCGAGCGCCGCTTCACCCTGCGCGGCGCGCTGGTCACGGTCGCGGGGCGCTGGCAGCTCGAGCCGGGCGACGCGGAGGTCCGCGTGCGTCTGACCCTCGACTACGAGATCGCCCCGGACCTCAAGACGCTGGCGGTGAACACCCTGCGCAGCCGGAGCCCGCTCCCGATCCGCACCGACGCGGACGCGATCCTGAGCCGGGCGGTCGACGAGTTCTTCGAGACGCGTTTCGCCGAGCAGGCCGCCGCCTACTGCGAGCAGGTGCGCGCGCACCTCGACGGCCGCCCGGCATGATCGTCTACGTGCTGCAGCGCCTGCTGGGCCTGGTCCCGGTGCTCTTCGGCATCACGGTGGTGATCTTCCTCACCATGAAGCTGATCCCGGGCGACGCGGCGCGCGCGCTGCTGGGCCCGATGGCCACCGATCAGTCGCTCGCCCAGCTCCGGCATGCGCTCGGGCTCGACCAGGCCATCCACGTGCAGTACGCGAAGTGGCTCTGGCGGGCGCTGCACGGCGACCTCGGGCTCTCCCCCATCGTGCACAAGCCGGTGGTCGAGCTGCTGCTCCCCAAGTTCGGCAACACCCTCATCCTGGCCGGCGCCAGCTTCGCGCTGGCGGTGGTGGGCGGCGTCGCGGTCGGAGTGCTCGCGGCGTCGCGGCAGCAAACGGTGGTCGACCGCGCGACGATGGGCGCGTCGCTGGTGATCGGCAACATGCCGCCCTTCTGGCTGGGCCTCGTGCTGATCGTGTTCTTCGCGATCAACCTGCGCTGGCTGCCGAGCCTCGGCATGTATTCTTCCAGAGGAGACGGCGGTTTCTCCGACCTGCTCGCCCACCTGATCATGCCCGCGATCGCCACCGCGGCGGCGCCCGCCGCCATCATCGCGCGCATGACGCGGGCCTCGGTGCTCGAGATCCTCGGCCAGGACTACATCAAGGTCGCCCGCTCCAAGGGGCTCTCCGAGCGCGCGGTGCTGGGCCTGCACGCGCTGCGGGTGGCCTGGCCGCCCATCCTGACCATCTCGGGCCTGCAGCTCGGCTACCTGCTGGGCGGCGCGGTCTTCACCGAGGAGGTCTTCGGCTGGCCGGGGCTCGGGCGGCAGCTCGTCTCCTCGGTGCTCGCGCGCGACGTGCAGGCGGTCCAGGGCGCCGCGCTCTTCATCGCGCTGTCGTTCGTGATGGTGAACCTGGTGGTGGACCTGCTGAACCTCTACCTCGACCCGCGCTCGCGGCCGGCCTGACCGTGGCCACCACCTCGACCGCGCTCACCGTGACCCCGGCCGCGTCGCGCGCCCGCCGCCCCCGCGGCGCCCTCGCGCAGTCCGCGCGCGCGTTTGCGCGCGACCGCCAGGCGATGGTGGGGCTGCTGATCATCGCGATCATCGGCGGGGCCGCGCTGGCCGCGCCGCTCATCAGCCCGTGGGATCCCCTCACCTCGGCCGCCGTCGAGCGGCTCTCGCCCGTCGGCACCCCGGGCCATCTCCTCGGCACCGACGAGCAGGGGCGCGACATCCTGAGCCGCCTCATCTGGGGCGGGCGCGCCTCGCTGCTGGTGGGCATCCTGCCCACGGTGACCGCGGGTCTGGTCGCCCTCGGCCTGGGGCTCCTGGCCGGCTATCTCGGGGGCGCGCTCGACCACGTCATCATGCGCGCGCTCGACGTCTTCTTCGCGTTCCCGCTGGTGCTGCTCGCCATCGCGATCGTGGGGGTGATCGGTCCCGGCATGGACAACCAGATGTTCGCCCTCACGGTGGTGCTGGTGCCGTACAGTACCCGCGTGGTGCGCACCGCGACGCTCTCGGTCAAGCCGCTCGAGTTCGTCGAGGCCGCCCGCGCCCTGGGCGCCAGCGGCGGGCGCCTGATCGCGCACCACCTGCTGCCGAACGTGCTGCCGCCGCTCCTGGTCTACACCAGCACCCTGGTGGGCATGATGATCGTGGCCTCGGCCGGGTTGAGCTTCCTGGGCCTGGGCGTGCA
>DATGBR010000350.1:0-29775 GCA_035312605.1 Candidatus Methylomirabilota bacterium | reverse complement strand
ACTTGGTCGTGGTCAGCTCCCGCACACCGACCGGGCCCCGCGCGTGCACCCGGGAGGTGGAGATGCCCATCTCGGCGCCCATCCCGAACTGGCTGCCGTCGACGAGACGCGTCGACGCGTTGACGAGCACCGCGGCCGCGTCCACCTCCTGGGTGAACCGGCGCGCGCGCCGCACGTCGCGGGTGACGATGGACTCGGCCAGCCCCGAGCCGTGCCGGCGGATGTGCGCCACCGCCTCCTCGAGGTCCTCCACCACCCGCACCGCGAGGATGTAGTCGAGGTACTCCGCGTCCCAGTCGGCCGGCTCGGCCGCCCGCGCCCCGGGCATGAGGGCCCGCGCCCGCTCGTCCGCCCGCACCTCCACCGGAACCTCGGCCAGGCGCGCGGCGAGCCGGGGCAGCAGCGCGGGCGCGATCGCCGCGTGGACCAGCAGCGTCTCCAGGGAGTTGCACACGCTGACCCGCTGGGCCTTGGCGTTGACCGCCACCGCCAGCGCCATGTCGAGATCCGCCCCGTCGTCCACGTAGAGATGGCAGAGGCCCTTGTCGTGCTTGAGCACCGGGACCGTCGCGCGTTCCGCGACCAGGCGCACGAACTCCTCGCCGCCGCGCGGGATGATCAGGTCGAGGTACCGGTCCAGGGTCAGCATGGCCATGACGCCCGCGCGATCCGCGGTCTCCACCGCCTGGATCACCTCGGGGGGCAGGCCCGCCTTCTCGACCGCCTTGCCGAGGATCTGCGCGAGCAGGGTGTTCGACTCGAGGGCCTCGCTCCCGCCGCGCAGGAGCACCGCGTTGCCCGACTTCAGGCAGAGGCCGGCCGCGTCGGCGGTGACGTTCGGCCGCGACTCGTAGATAAACCCGATTACGCCGAGGGGAACCCGCACCCGCGCGATCTCGAGCCCCGAGGGCCGCCGGATCGTCTCCACCGTCTCGCCCACCGGGTCGGGCAGGCTCGCCACGTGGCGGAGTCCGGCCGCCATCTCCTCGACGCGGCTCTCGGTGAGGGTCAGGCGCTCCACGAAGGCCCGGGCGTGCCCGGCCGTCCGCGCGCGCTCGAGATCGTGCCGGTTGGCGTCCAGGATCGCGCCGGTGCGCTCCTCCAGCCCGCGGGCCATCTGGCCGAGCGCCTCGTTCTTGACGCGGGTCGAGGCGAGCGCGAGGACGCGCGATGCCTCCTTGGCCGCCTTCGCCTTCGTCTCGACGTGTGCCGCCGCATCCATGCTCGCGCTCTCCGCCCGTCGGCGAATCGGTTAGAGGATCACCAGGTTGTCCCGGTGCACCACTTCGTCCACGCCCTTGTAGCCCAGCGTCCGCTCGATGTCCGCGGTCTTCGCGCCCCGGATGCGCCGCAGCTCGTCGGTGTCGTAGTTGACGAGCCCGCGCGCGAACTCCTGGCCGTCGGCCTCGGTCAGGGCGACCACGTCGCCCGCGTCGAACTGGCCGTCGACGTGCACCAAGCCCGAGGGCAGCAGGCTCTTGCCCCTCTCAGTTAAGGCCTTCTTCGCGCCCGCGTCAACCGTGAGCCGGCCCTGGGGCGGGACCGCGAACGCGATCCAGCGCTTGCGGGCCGCGAGGCGGTCGTCGCGCGGCTGGAAGTAGGTGCCGACCGGCTCGCCCTTGAGGAGGCGGGGCAGCGTGCCGGGCTCGCGCCCGCTCGCGATCACCATGGGAATGCCGGAGGCTCCCGCCTTCTGGGCCGCCTGGAGCTTGGTGCTCATCCCCCCCACCGAGACCGACGCGGAGGCGTCGTAGACCATGCGCTGGATCTCGTCGCTGATGGCCTCGACGGTCTCGAGGCGCCGGGCGGTGGGATCGCGGCGCGGGTCCGCGGTGTAGAGGCCGTCCACGTCGGTCAGGAGCACGAGCAGGACGGCGTCGATGAGGTGGGCGACCAGGGCGGCCAGGTTGTCGTTGTCCCCCACCTTGATCTCGTCCACCGCCACCGTGTCGTTCTCGTTCACGATCGGCAGCACCCCGAACTCGAGCAGGGCCAACAGCGTGTTGCGGGCGTTGAGGTAGCGCGAGCGATCGCTGATGTCCTGGCCGGTGAGGAGCACCTGGCCCACCGCGATGCCGTGCTTCTTGAAGGCCTGCTCGTACTCCCACATGAGGGCCGACTGGCCGACCGCCGCCGCGGCCTGCTTCTCGGGGATCGAGCGGGGACGGGCCTTCAACCCGAGCCGGGCCATCCCGGTGGCGATGGCGCCCGAGGTGACCAGCGCGACCTCGTGGCGGTCGTGGACCAGCGTCGAGATATCGGTCGCGAGCCGGCCGATGTGCTCGCTCGAGGGGCCCTCGCCGGGAGTGGTGACGAGGCCGCTACCCACCTTCACCACCACGCGCCGCGCGTGGCTCAGCGGGCGGCGGGAACCCATGGCTCGCTCGTCAGCCACCGGGCCATCTCGTGCACCAGCCCGGGCAGTCCGGCGCCGGTCACCGCGGAGATCGCGTGGAACGAGAAGCCGTGCTGGGCGCAGAAGCGCTCGACCGCCGCGCGGGACTCCTCCGTGCCGGGCAGCTCGATCTTGTTCACCGCCACGATCTGCGGCCGCGCGGCCAGCTCCTCGGAGTAGGCGCGCAGCTCGTCCTGGATGGCCTGGTAGTCGGCGAGGGGATCGCGGCCGGTCGCCGGATCGAGGTCGATCAGGTGCACGAGCAGGCGCGTCCGCTCGGTGTGGCGAAGGAAGCGGATGCCGAGCCCCTTGCCGTGGGCCGCGCCGGGGATGAGCCCGGGCAGATCCGCGATCACGAACGTGCGATCGTCGCCGGCGCGTACGATGCCGAGGCTCGGCTCGAGCGTGGTGAACGGGTAGTCGGCGATCCGGGGCTTGGCCGCGGACAGCCGCGACACCAGCGTGGACTTGCCCGCGTTCGGAAAGCCCACCACCCCGACGTCGGCCAGCAGCTTCAGCTCGAGGTGGATCCAGTGCTCCTCGCCGGACCGGCCGAGGTCCGCCCGACGCGGGGCCCGGTTGGTGGAGGTGGCGAAGCGGGCGTTGCCGCGTCCACCCCGGGCGCCGCAGGCCACCACCAGGCGCTGCCCACGCTCGGTCAGGTCCCCGAGGGGCAGCCGGCCATCCCTCTCGGAGACGGTGGTGCCGAGCGGGACGCGGAGCACAGTGTCCTCTCCGCTCCGCCCGTGCTTGTTGGAGCCTTGCCCGTGGGTGCCGCGCTCGGCGGTGTAGTGCCGCTGGTAGTGGAAGTCGAGGAGCGTGGTGATGGCGGGATCCGCCTCGAGGATCACGCTGCCCCCGTTCCCCCCGTCGCCGCCGTCGGGGCCGCCGCGGGGGACGTACTTCTCACGCCGGAAGCTGAGGCATCCCGCGCCGCCATCGCCACCTTTGACGAAGACGTCGATCTCGTCGACGAACATGGCGTGATCGCCGCGGTCCGGCGGGACCGGACCGGCTCAGGCGGGCTGCTGCTGGGCGATGCTGACGTACTTGTCGTCGCCCTTGCGCTCGAACCGCACGTACCCGTCCGACTTGGCGAAGAGGGTGTGGTCCACACCCAGGCCCACGTTCGCGCCGGGCTTGAAGCGGGTCCCGCGCTGTCGCACCAGGATGCTGCCCGCGGTCACGAACTGTCCGCCGAAGCGCTTCACCCCGAGCATCTGGGGATTGGAGTCGCGACCGTTGCGGGAGCTGCCGACACCCTTCTTGTGAGCCATTGCCCTAGACCTCGATCTTGGTGATGCGCACCGCCGTCATCGTCTGGCGATGCCCGCGATGCCGCCGGTAGTTCTTCCGCCGCTTGAACTTCACGATCAGGACCTTGTCGCCCTTGCGCTCCGCCACCACCTGCCCCACCACTTTGGCTGCGGCCAGCGCCTTCGGCTCCACCGTCACCTGCCCCTCGTTGTTGACGAGGAGGACCTTGGTGAACTCGACCGCCGCGCCCTTGTCCTTCCCGAGGCGCTCGACCTTGATGATCTGGCCCGGGGCCACCCGGTACTGCTTGCCACCCGTCGCGATGACCGCTTCCATGCCCGCTACCTTTCTTGCGACTACCGGCGCCCTCCGGCGCCCGTACTCGATTCTGCCCTCAGGTGAGCCCAGCCGACGGCTTCGCGATGAGCCGATTGCCGCGAGCGCCTATCTGACCACAGCGCCCGATCTAAAGTCAAGTCGGACGGGGCTTTAGGCTCGGTCCTCAGGCCGCCCGCATGTAGTCGGCCAGACGCTGGCGCAGGAACAGCCGCGAGCGGTGGACCCGCGACTTCACCGCGGGCAGGCTGATGTGGAGCGTCTCTGCGATCTCCGGGTTCGAGAGCCCCTCCACGTCGTGCAGCAGGAACGCGGTCTTGTAGTCCCCCGGCAGATCGTCGATCGCGGTGGTCAGCAGCGAGCGCAGCTCGGTCTGGAGCGCCGGCTCCTCGGTGCGGGCCGACCAGTCGCGGAGCGGCTCCGCGTGCTGGCCCAGCTCGTCGAAGCCGGGCGACATCGCGTCCCAGGAGATCTCGTTCCGCTGGCCCTGACGGCTCCGCAGCTTCTGATAGGCCGCGTTGGCGGTGATACGGTAGATCCAGCTGCCGAAGGCCGACTCTCCCTTGAAGGTGTCGATCTTCCGGGCCGCGGTCCAGAGCGCGTCCTGCACCACTTCCTCCGCGTCCTGCTCGTTGCCGGTGATGCGGATGGCCAGCCGGTAGACGCGGTCTCCATACGTCTCGACCAGCGCCTCCGGAGCGCCCGGTTCCTTCCGCCGCAGGCGCTCGACCAGCTCCGCGTCCCGATCCGCCTTCCGCGGGGCGCCCGTGTCCTGCTCGTGTCCGTTCGTTGCGTGAACCGTCGACATGCTCATGTCCCATAGAGCGTGAGGTGCCGCTTCAGCTCCTCGACGCATCTCTCCATGACCGTGATGTCCTTGGCGACCTTGCTGAGCAGGATGGAGCCCTCGAGGCCCGCGACCAGGAACTGGGCTACCCGAGAAGCGTCCACGTCTGCCCGCAGCCGTCCCCGCGCCTGCCCGCGGCTCACCGCCTCCGCGAGATGGACGCGCCAGAGATCGAATATACCCGCCAGCCGCTGCCGGAACCCCTCGTGCACGTCGGAGAGCTCCGAGGCCAGGTTCCCCATCACGCAGCCGCCCACGCACTTGCGAAGCCGCTGCGCCTCCAGCACCCGATCGAGGAACCCGTGGATCTGGGTCACCGGATCCGCGTCGGTATCCGCGAAGGCCGGCCCCAGGCTGCGCTCGACGAACGCCTGGGTGATGCGATCGATGATCGCGTAACCCAGGTCTTCCTTGCTCTTGAAGTAGTAATAGAAGTTGCCCTTGCCGACCCCACTCTCCCGGAGCACGTCGTCCAGCGAAGTGGACTGGTAACCCTGCACGTGGATGAGCCGGGCCGCCGCGTTCAGGATCTGGTCACGGGTGGCCGCCCCCTTGGTGCTCCTCGTCTCGGATATCACCGCGGCTCCACCCGCCATCGTTGGATCTCCTCGTGAATTTACTGACCAGTCGGTACAGAAATATAGCCGTGCGGACCCGCCCTGTCAAATTACAACTTTTAATCCTTATTTATCCACTATTTGCCTCCAATATCAGCAGCTTGAGGAGGTCGGATGTGAGGTCGTAGAGCTGCGCACAGCCCCCGATGCCCCCGAGTAGGCCCTGGATGCGCTTCCGGAGAGCGACGTCAACCGCCTGCCCACGCAGGGACGCGATGCGAGCCTGCGGCTCGGAGCAGATCCCGGCATAAGGCAGGCGCGAGGTGATGGAGTCGGCCGCCACGATGGTGCCCCGGTCGAGGTCGATCTCGTAGTGCACGTCGAACCCGTGCACGTTGTCGTGCATGGAGTGGAACAGGTGAAGCCGGGGCCCGGTCACTACCAGACGGGCCACCTTCTTACGGATGAAGACGCCGAGGGCCCCGGGCGGAGGGCAGTAGAGCGTGGGGACCATGGGGGAGGAGACCGGCCGCGTGCCGAAGAGCGCCCGCCCGGCCGGGCTGTAGGTGAAGCAGGAGTCCGGCAGGTCCACCCACCCGGCCATATCGAGCGCCCAGCACGCTTGCGAGTCGCCCGGCGCGAGCGAGGCGACCGCCGCGGCGGGCATCTTGGTCACCTGGCGGCTGAGCCGGGCCACCTCGATGCCCGCGTCCACGAGCAGCCCGGCGCCCTCGCGCGGGCCGCAGAGGTCGGCCAGACGTCTGGTGAACCCGCCCACCATCCGCGCTCCGGCGAGACCGGGGAAGTCACCCGCAATGCCGGGGTCGACCGCGCCCGACAGCACACGCACGCTCGCCTCCCGCACCTCGTATCCCGGCGAGGGAGTGCAGACGGCGGTCACCTCGATGGACCGATCCGGATCGGACAACCGCACGGTGTGGGTGAAGGCCGCGTCGTGGGTGTTGTCGACCCGGCCGTCCATCACCCGCTCATAGCGGTCGCGGCCGGCAAGGAACGGCGAGCCGATCATCGGGCGAGGTATTTGGCTGGATCGGCGTCGAACTTCACCTTGCAGCCCACCGCGCAGAAGTAGTAGGTCTGCCCTTGATACCTCGACTGCGCGGCCGCATTCCTCGGATCCACGTCCATCTGGCACACCGGGTCCTTGGCCATCGTCATCGCTCCGTTCCCCACGCGCTCGGACGGAACCGGCCGAGCCGCAGGCTGTTGGTGACCACCGATACCGACGAGAGGGCCATGGCGAGCCCGGCCAGGATCGGCGAGAGCTGGATGCCCCAGATCGGGTAGAGCATACCCGCGGCCACCGGCACCAGCACGAGGTTGTAGCCGAACGCCCACCCCAGGTTCTCCTTGACAATGCGCATCGTGCGGCGGGACAGCTCGATCGCCGCGACCACCCCCCGCAGGTCATCGCGCATGAGGGTGACGTCGGCCGCCTCGATGGCCACGTCGGTGCCCGAGCTCATCGCGAGCCCGACGTCGGCCTGGGCGAGCGCGGGCGCGTCGTTGATCCCGTCGCCGACCATGGCCACCAGTCGGCCGTCGGCCTGCAGTCGCTTGATCTCGGTCGCCTTCTGCTCCGGAAGCACTTCCGCGTGCACCCGATCGATGCCGGCCTGGCGCGCGATGGCCGCAGCAGTGCTCCGCGCGTCGCCGCTCAGCATGATCACCTCCACCCCCATCCCGCGGAGCGCGGCCACCGCCGCGGCCGCCTCCGGCCGCAGCACGTCGGCCACCGCGATCAGCCCGAGGGGCTCGCCCGCGACCGCGACGTAGACGAGGCTCTGTCCTCCCTGAGCGAGCAGCCGGGCCGGCTCCGCCAGAGATCCCGGGTCGACCCCGCGATCCGTCACGAGGCGCTGATTGCCCAGCAGGACCCTGCCCTGCTCGACCAGCGCCTCCACGCCCTGCCCCGGCACGGCCCGGAACTCGCGCACCGGCGGCAGCGCGAGGCCACGGGACTTGGCCGCGGTCACGATCGCCTCGCCGAGGGGATGCTCCGAGCCCTGCTCGACCGCGGCGGCCAGGGCCAGGACCACGTCCGTCTCGATTCCGGGCGCCGGAACCACTTCGGTGACGACGGGCCGTCCCATCGTGAGCGTGCCGGTCTTGTCCAGGACCACGGTGTGCGTGCGGTGCAGCGTCTCGAGGACTTCCGCGCTCCGGATCAGCACCCCGAGCTCGGCGCCCCGGCCGGTCGCCACCATCACCGCGGTGGGCGTCGCCAGCCCGAGCGCGCACGGGCAGGCGATGACGAGCACCCCCACCGCGTTGGTGAGCGCGTGGAAGAAGGCCGGCGCAGGACCCCAGAGCATCCAGGCCCCGAACGTGAGCGTCGCGACCCCCAGCACCACCGGGACGAAGACGGACGCGACCCGGTCGGCGAGCCGCTGGATCGGCGCTTTCGAGCCCTGGGCCTCCTCGACCAGTCGCACGATCCGGGCGAGCACGGTGTCGCGCCCCACCCGGGTGGCCCGGAAGGTGAACGTCCCGGTGCGGTTGATAGAGCCGCCGACCACCGGGGCCCCGGGGCCTCTCTCGACCGGGAGGCTCTCGCCGGTCAGCATCGACTCGTCGACGGAGGACGCGCCCTCGACGACCAGGCCGTCCACCGCGATCCGCTCGCCCGGGCGCACGCGCAGCAGATCGCCGGGCACGATCTCGCCGATCGGCACGTCGCGCTCCCCGCCCGGCTCGGCCAGGCGCGCGGTGCGGGGCTGGAGCGCGACGAGACGTCGGATCGCCTCCGAGGTGCCGCCGCGGGCGCGCGCCTCGAGCCAGCGCCCGAGCACCAGGAAGGTCATGAGGAGCGCGGAGGCCTCGAAGTAAGGCATCGCTCCCGCGGCCATGAACGCGTGCGGCCAGAGGGTGACCGCCACGCTGAAGAAGTAGGCCGCGTTGGTCCCGATCGACACGAGGGTGTTCATGCTCGTGGTGCGGTGCCGCAGCTCGCGCAGGAAGGCGGCGTGGAATTGCCCGCCGACCCAGAACTGCACCGGCGTGGTCAGGAGCCACAGGAGCCGGGGGTCCCGGAGCCATCCGGGCGCCCACGGGAAGAGCTCGGTCATGCTGCCGAGCAGCACCGGCACGGCGAGGAGCGCGCCCACCACGAGCTTCACGCGCAGCCGCGCGATCTCGCGGGCCCGCTCCGCCTGCTCTCGCTCGCGGCTCTCGGGGGTGACCGCGATCTCCTCGGGAATCGCGTAGCCGGCGGCGGCGACCGCAGCCCGGAGCTGGTCGAGGGCGGCGGGCTCCGGGCCCAGCTCCACGCGCGCGCGCTCGGTGGCGAGGTTGACGGCGGCGTCGGTCACCCCCGGCACGGACCGGAGCGCGCGCTCGACCTTATCGACGCAGGCCGCGCAGTGCATGCCCTTCACCGGGAGATCGAGGCGGGGGGCGCCGGACGTCTTAGGGCTCACCAGACCCGCTCCTATCGCCCGGAGAACCGGGAGAAGACCTCGAGCAGCTCGTCGAGCTTCCGCTGGCGGTCCCGCGAGCTGCCCGACCGCACCGCGTCCGCCACGCACGTCTCGAGGTGCTGGCCGAGCAGGAGCTTCTGGACCTGCTCGACCGCCCCCTGGACCGCGGTGAGCTGGAGCAGGATGTCCACGCAGTACTTGTCCTCCTCCACCATCCGCTGGATGCCCTGGACCTGGCCCTCGATGCGGCGCAGGCGACCGAGCGCCTTCCCCTTCGTCTGATCGTCCATCATGGTGTCTCCGTTTCAGACCGCCTGTCGATCCCGGAGCATCCGGAGCACCGAGTAGCCGGCCACCGCGGCCAGCACGTGTTTGAGGGTGTGCCCGCTGACCACGCGAGTCGTCGAGAGGATCCACGCGTCCGCGAGCTCGGGCAGCTTCGCCAGCGCGTAGATGCCCGCGGCGGCCAGCAGCCCGGCGCTTCCGGTGTAGCGCGGCGGCAGCAGCCAGATCATGAGCGGGACGGCGACCAGCGGATAGAACTGCACCAGCGCGTAGGGGCGCAGGTCGCCCACGCCCCGCTGCTCGGTGAGCGCCCAGTAGCCGACCGAGAGGGCCGCGAGCGCCACCAGCGGGGCCAGGAGGCGCAGGGCCGCCCGCACCCCGACGCGCTCGGCGATCACCGCGTCGAGGAGGCCCGTGAGAGTGATGGCCAGCGGCAGCCGATCCCAGGCGAGACGCGGGTTGCCGGGCGTCCAGTGGTAGTAGGCGGAGCCGAGCCCGGTCAGGAGCAGGCCGGCGAAGAAGACCGTGTAGGGCCACCGCTCTCCGGGCTCGCGGAAGGCCCGCGCCGTTGCACCACGGTCCCTGAGAAAGCCGAGGCCCAGGGCGCCGACCAGGACGAAGCCCGCATTGGAGAGCACGTTCAGCGCGTTGGGGATGCCGAGCCAGCTCCGCGCGTCGGCCAGCCGATGGTAGGCGGGGTCCTGCGGGATCGGCGGGATCAGGAAGGCCCCCGTCCCCGCCAGGACCGCCAGCCCGCCGATCAGCCCGATCGCCCCCGTGCGCCCCATGTCGAGAGCAGCATATACCCTACGGGGGTAGTCATCCAGTGGTTCGGGGGCGCCGCCCCGGGCGGAGCGACGGGCGAGACGGTGGGGCGATCAGCTCTCGGGAAAGAGGGACGGTTGCGTTGCCGCGGGCGTCGACCGGGCGCCGCGTCGCGCCCGGCCGGCCGGGCGCGGCTCGACCGCGCGCTTGGCCTTGCGCGGCTCGCGCTTGGGTTTCACCCAGCCCTTCTGGTGGGCGATCTTGTCGCCCTGCTTGATGACGGTCAGGTCCACGAGGCGCGCCATCGGGTGGCTCAGCAAGTGGAGGTACTTCTGCCAGTAGCGGGGCGAGTACGCCCAGGTCTTCATCTGGTCGATCGCGAGGGCCAGGGCCGAGCGATCTCCCTTGGTCGCGGCCGCCCGGAGCTGGGCGACGATGGCGGCCCGGCTGATGCGCGACGGGCGGGTCACGGGGTCACTTGAACGTCAGCTCGTACTGCTCGCGGTGATAGGAGGACGCGCCCTGCACCACGACCTTGCGCCCGAGCAGCGCCTGCAGGCGCTCGAGGCCGTCGCGCTGGGTCGACTCGAGGTGGTGGGCCATCTCGGGATGGACCCGCACCACCACCTCGCGGAGCCCGCCCTCGTGGGCCCCCGCCTGGATCTTGCGGAAGATCTCGGCCGCGAGGGTGGCGTCCGACTTCACGACCCCGCTGCCCTTGCAGGTGGGGCACGGCGCGCAGAAGAGGGACTGAAGGCTCTGGCGCACGCGCTTGCGCGTCATCTCCACCAGGCCCAGCTCCGAGATCTCCAGCACGTTGGTGCGCGCCTTGTCGTCCGCGAGCACCCGCCTGAGCGCCTTGAACACCTGGTCGCGGTGCTCGAAGCGCTCCATGTCGATGAAGTCGATGATGATGATGCCGCCGAGGTCCCGGAGCCGGATCTGGCGGACCACCTCGGTCACCGCCTCCAGGTTGATCTTGAGGATGGTCTCCTCCAGATCGCGCTTGCCCACGTACTTGCCGGTGTTGACGTCGATCGCCACGAGGGCCTCGGTGTGGTCGATCACGATGTAGCCGCCCGACTTGAGCCACACCCGGCGACGCAGGGCCTTGTCGATGTCCCGCTCGATGCCGGTGGCCTCGAAGATCGGCGCGTCCTTGTCCCACCGCTTGACTCGCGGGGCGAGCTGGGGCACCAGCGAGGTCGCGAAGTGCAGGCACTTCTCGTAGGCGGCCTCGCTGTCGACCAGGAACTCCTCCACCTCCGGCGAGAAGAGATCCCGCACCACCCGGAAGGTGACGTCCATCTCCTCGTGGAGGAGCGACGGGGCCTTGGTCGCCTCGAAGCGCGCCTGCACCTGGCTCCAGAGGCGGCTCAGGAACTGGATGTCGGCGACCAGCTCCTCGTCGCCCTTGCCCTCCGCGACGGTGCGAACGATGAATCCGCCGGGCGGCGGGGGCAGGCCGTTGACGATGGCGCGGAGCCGGTCGCGCTCCGCGTCGTCGTGGATGCGTCGCGACACGCCCACGTGCCGCGCCTGCGGCATGTAGACGATGTACCGGCCCGGGATCGAGACGAAGGACGTCACGCGCGCGCCCTTGGTGCCGAGCGGCTCCTTGGAGACCTGGACCAGCACCTCCTGGCCCTTGCGTAGCATCTCCTCGATCGGCCCGACCGCTTCTCGCCGGGGCTCCGCCTCGGCCTCCGCCTCCGCGTCGCCGACGTCCACGTCGGCGCTCTCTTCCTCTGCGTCGGGCGCCTCGGGCGCGGGGTCGGCCTGGCCCAGGTTCGCGGTGTAGTCACCCGCATAGAGGAAGGCGTCTTTGGCGAGTCCGATGTCCACGAACGCGGCCTGCATCCCCGGCAGCACGTTGGTGACGACGCCCTTGTAGATGTTGCCGACGATCGAGCGCCGGTCCGCGCGCTCGACGTACAGCTCGGTGAGGAGATTTCCGTCCTGGACGGCGAGACGCGTTTCGGTCACACCGGCGTTGACGACGATGCGCTTTCCCACGGCCTACCTCGATCCGGGGTCTCGCGGGAGACCCGGCCGGCAGTTCTGCGGTTAATGGAACTGCCGCATTCGGATCGAGAGCAGGAGTCCCAGGCCCGTCAGCGAGACCACCATGGAGGATCCGCCGTAGCTCATCAGCGGCAGCGGTATCCCCACGATGGGGAGCAGGCCCGTCACCATCCCGATATTGATCAGGATCTGGGCCGCAAACACGGTCGTCACCCCGAGAGCCAGAATGCGCCCGCGCATCTCACGCGTGCCGGCCGCGATCTCGAACCCCCGCATGACCAGGAGCACGTAGGCCACGATCAGCACGAGACAGCCAAGGAACCCCCACATCTCGGCGAACACGGCAAAAATGAAATCAGTATGCCGCTCCGGCAGAAACGAGAGGCGGCTCTGCGTCGCGCCGCCCATCCCCTTCCCCAGGAGCTGGCCCGAACCGATGGCGATCTTCGCCTGAATGACATTGTAGGCCGTTCCGAGCGGATCGCGGAACGGATCGAGGTAGACGAGCAGCCGATCCCGCTGGTAGGGCTTGAGGACGAGCCAGGCGAGTGGCATCGCGGCCACCCCCGCGAGCGACAGCGCGCCCAGGACTTTCAGCCGGATCCCGATGCCCACCAGGATTGCGGCCAGCACCGGCACCAGGACCAGGGCGGTACCCAGGTCCGGCTGCCGTACCACCAGCAGGAAGGGAACCCCCAGCAGCACGAAGATACCGATGAGCATGCCCCGGGAGAACCGTTCGCCCCGGCCGGAGGTGAGCGCCCACGCCAGCGTGATGATGAAGATCAGCTTGAAGAGCTCCGAGGGCTGCACCGTGAAGGGGCCCAGGTGGATCCAGCGCCGGGCGCCCGAGACCGTGCGACCCAGGACGAAGACCGACGTGAGGAGGCCCAGGCCCACCACGTAGAGGACCGGGGCGGTCCGCACCAGGTTCCGGTAGTCCACGCTGACCACCACCAGAAGGCCCAGCAGCCCGACGCCGACCCAGGAGACCTGCCGCCACACGAGCGACGAGATGCCCCGGCCGGGATTGAGGCTCCACAGGCAGGTGAGGCTGAGCCCGATGATGAACAGGGCGGCGCCCAGGAGCAGCCAATCGACGTTCTGAAGCAGGCGCCGGTCGAGCCGGAGCATCAACCGGGCTCGGGAAGCGTCACCTGCGCGACCTTCTGGAGGAAGAGGGCCTCGTAGATCTTGCGCGCGATGGGGGCCGCCACGTCGCCGCCGTGGCCGCCGCGCTCGACGAACACCACCACCACCGCCTGCGCGTCGTCGGCGGGCGCGAAGGACGCGAACCACGCGTGATCCTGCCCCTTGGCCGAGTCGCTCTTGGCGATGGTCTGGGCGGTGCCGGTCTTGCCCGCGATGTCCAGGCCCGGGAGCCGCGCCGCCGCCCCGGTGCCCTCCTTGACGACCGCGGACAAGGCGTTCCGGAGAAACGCCCACACCACCGGCGAGAGCTCCACCCGCTCCGTCATCTTGCTGGTGGCGCTGTAGGCCAGGGAGCCGTCCGCCTTCGCCACGCGCTGCACGAGGCGGGGCTTCCACAGGATGCCCCCGTTGGCCACCGCTCCCATCATCCGGGCGACCTGGAGCGGGGTCACCAGCAGCTGGCCCTGCCCGATGGACATGTTCACGGTGTCCCCGGACTGCCACGGG
The DNA here is from genome assembly GCA_035312605.1 of Candidatus Methylomirabilota bacterium. GTDB lineage: Bacteria > Methylomirabilota > Methylomirabilia > Rokubacteriales > CSP1-6 > CAMLFJ01. The sequence continues at coordinate 16,209 of DATGBR010000350.1, read as the reverse complement.
CGCTTGCCCCGCGGGCGGGCGGCCGCGAACGGCACGAGCCCGAATCGCTCGCCGCCCAGGTCGATGCCGGTCGGCGCGCCCAGGCCGAAGGCCTGCGCGTACCGGGCCATCGTGTCGCCACCGACCTTGAGGCCGGCCTGGTAGAAGTAGACGTCGCACGACTGGGCGACGGCGGTGCGCAGGTCCACGTGGCCGTGCCCGCCCGCCTTCCAGTCCTTGAACGTCCAGTGACCCAGGCTGAACTCCCCGTTGCAGTAGATCCGGTCCATCGGGGCGAGCGAGCCCTCCTGGAGCCCGGCCGCGGCCACGATGATCTTGAACACCGAGCCGGGCGGGTACTGCCCCTGCAGGGCGCGGTTCATGAGCGGGGTCATCGGGTCCTTCACCAGGCGCAGCCACTCGTCGCGGTCGATGTTCCCGGTGAGGCGATCGAGAGGGAACGCGGGACTCGAGGTCAGGGCCAGCACGTCGCCGTTGCGCGGATCCAGGACGACCACCGAGCCGGCCTTGCCCGCCATCGCCTGCTCGGCAATCTCCTGGATCCGGCGATCGATGGTGGTGACGACCTGGGCCCCCGGATCCGGCTCCTCGCGGCGCATCACCTGCACCGGCCGGCCCATGGCGTCGACCTCGATCCGCTCGCCCCCGTCCCGGCCGCGCAGGTACTCGTCCAGGAGTCGCTCCAGGCCCGACTGCCCGATCATGTCCCCGCGGCGGTAGCGCCCCTGCTTCATCTGCTCGTCGCTCACCTCGCGGACGTAACCGAGCAGGTGGGCCGCGAACGTGCTGGTGGGATACACGCGCTGAGGCTCGACCTCCACGATCACGCCGGGCAGCTCGAGCTTGCGCTCCTCCACCTTGGTGACGTCCTCGAGCGAGAGCCCCCGCCGCACGCGCACCGGACGGATCGAGTCGGCCGGCACGCGCTCCAGCGCCTCCATGAGGTCGCCGACCGGCATCTTCAGGAGGACGGCCAGGCGCGCCACCACCGAGTTGCGGTCCTCCATCTCCCTCGGGATCAGGGAGAGGGTGAACGCCGGGCGGTTGTCCACCAGCGCCAGGCCGTTTCGGTCGAAGAGGATGCCGCGGGGCGCCGCCACCGGGCGCACCCGGATGCGGTTCTTCTCCGACAGCTCCTGCATGCGGCCGCCTTCGAGCACCTGGAGGTACCAGAGCTGGCCGACCAGGCCGACGAAGCCGATCGCGGTGACCACCGCGAGGGCGAGCACGCGACGGCCCCAGGCTTCGCGTCGATTAGCCGGAGACGGGCTCAGCGCCACGCGCGCCTCCGTACCAGCTCGAAGCTCGCCTCGGCCAGGATGCAGAGGGTACCGATCATCCCGTTGTAGAGCGCCTGCGGCAGGATCACGTGGAGCATCAGGTCGCCGAAGGCCGCCGGATAGTGGAACATCTGCAGGAGCAGGAAGCGCCCCAACCCCTCGGAGATGGTGAGAAGCACGAGGCCCGGGACCTGCACGAGCGGGTTACTGACCCAGAAGCGTCCCACCAGCAGGCCCATGCCGAAGCCGGCCAGGCCCTTGGTGAGGGCCTGCACCCCCACGAGCCCTCCACCGGTCGCGTCCTGGAGCAAGCCCGCCACGAAGCCGGCCAGGCAGCCGGACTCCGGCCCGTAACGGAGCGCGATGAGCACCGTGAGGATGAGCGGGATGTCGGGGGTGATGCCAGCCACTCCCGCCACCGCGACCACCGTCGACTGCAGCACGCCCCCGCCGACGATGACGAGCAGCACGAGGAGGCGGAGCACGCGTCACCCCTCCGACGGGAAGAGCGTGGCCACGTCCTGGGTGGTCTGCCCGGTCACGAGCAGGACCTCCTCGACGCGGGAGAAGTCGACCGCGGGCGCGAGGACCGCGAAGTGGAAGAGGGCCGAGCCCTTGTCCTCGATCTTGATCACGCGGCCAACCGGGAGGCCCTTGGGGAAGAGCGTGCCGAGGCCCGAGGTGACCACGAGATCCCCCGGCGCGACGCTCGCGCCGTCGCGGGCCATGAACTTGAACCGAACGGTGCCGCCCGCGTCGCCCTCCACCAGGCCCGCGGTCCGGGTGCGCTGCACGACCGCGCCCACCGTCGACGCCGGATCGTTGAGGAGCTGGATCACCGCGGCGCCCCGGTGGACCTGCACCACCCGGCCGACCAGGCCGTCCGGGACGATGACCGGAGTCTGCTGGGCGATGCCGTCGCCGCGTCCCCGGTTCACGGTCAGAGAGCGCACCCAGCCCCCGGCCTCACGCCCGATGACCTCGCCGGCCACGGTGGCCAGCGGCAGGCGGTCCTTCAGCACCAGCAGCCGGCGCAGGCGGGCATTCTCCTCTCGGGTCTCGCCGGCCTGCATGGCCTGGACGCGGAGGTGCTCGTTCTCCTCGTGGAGCGTGGCGTTGTCGCGTCGCACTGACTTCCAGTCCACGTAGTTGGCCCAGAGGTTGAGGGCCCCGCGGTGGATACGGACGAGGAGGCTCTGGACCGGGGTGACCGCGATCGTGACCAGCTCTCCCGCCCGTCCGGTTCCCCCTCCGCGCGTCTGCACTGTCAGCAGCAGTAGGGACACCAGTAGCACCGCGAGCAGGATTCCGTATCTGCCAACTCTCACCGCTCCGTCACCCTTACGGCCGATCAGCGCGAGGCCGGCCCGAGGCCGGCGTTCAGGCGGGGATCGCCACTTTCTTGAGAAGCTCGAGCTCGTCCAGGACCTTGCCGGTGCCGAGCGCCACGCAGGACAGGGGATCGTCTCCGACCGTGATCGGGAGATCGGTCTCCTGCCGCAGGAGCAAGTCGAGGCCGCGCAGTAGGGCGCCGCCGCCGGTGAGCACGATTCCCTTGTCGACGATGTCGGCGGCGAGCTCGGGCGGAGTCCGCTCGAGACAGGTCCGGACCGTGTCCACGATCGCCATCACCGGCTCCCGCAACGCCTCCCGGATCTCCTCGTCGGTCACCACGATGGTCTTCGGGATCCCGTCGATCAGGTCGCGGCCCTTCACTTCCATGGTCATGCGCTCGCCGCCCATCGGATAGGCCGAGCCCAGCTTGATCTTGATCTCCTCGGCGCGCCGCTCGCCGACGAGGAGATTGTAGTGCTTCTTGATGTACTGCACGATCGCTTCGTCCATCTCGTCGCCCGCGATGCGCACCGACTTCGAATAGACGATGCCCGACAGCGAGATCACCGCGACCTCGGTGGTGCCGCCGCCCATGTCCACGATCATGTTCCCGCCCGGCTCCTGGATCGGCAGGCCCGCCCCGATCGCGGCGGCCATCGGCTCCTCGATCAGGTAGACCTCGCGCGCGCCGGCTTGCATGGCCGAGTCGCGGACCGCGCGCTTCTCGACCTGGGTGATGCCCGAGGGCACGCCGATGACGATCCGGGGGTGCACGAGGGTGCGACGACGGTGCACCTTGTTGATGAAGTAGTGGAGCATCTTCTCGGTCACGTCGAAGTCGGCGATGACGCCGTCCTTGAGCGGGCGGATGGCCGTGATGTTGCCCGGCGTACGTCCGAGCATCGCCTTGGCCTCGTGCCCCACCGCCAGGACCGAGTGATCGGCCTGGTGGATCGCGACGATGGAGGGCTCGTTCATGACGATCCCTTCCCCGCGGACATACACGAGCGTGTTGGCGGTACCCAGGTCGATGGCCAGGTCGTTGGAGAACAGCCCGGCGAGGAGGCTAATCAGCATAAGGCACCCGTGTGAGATCGGTGGTTTGAGACGCGTAACGACGACTGTTCCAACCCAAGGCTGAGTCTAGCACCCTGATTTTTTCGCAACAAGGAAAACCTAGGATTTTCGAGAGGATGGACGTCATCGGCGCACTCGATCGAGGCAATCGCGAGGGCCGTGAAGAAGCTCGGGAAACTGGCGGGATTCCGGTGGGTTAGGCACGACCTCCCTCGCCCCGGCCGACCGTGGGCGCGATCCGATCCTTATACAGGCGCACCGCGTCACGGATCACCTGCTCGGCCCAGTCGCGCCCCCGGATCTGCTCGACGTCGACCACCTTGTTCTCGAGGACCTTGTAGTCGAGGAAGAAGCGCTGGATCTCCTTCAGGCGGTGCGGCGGCAGCTCCGCCGCCTCGCGATAGTGCGCGTATTCCGGATCGTCGACGTGAACCGCGATCACCTTGTCGTCTCTGCCCTTCTCGTCGCTCATGGTGAGCACGCCGATGGCGCGCGCGCGTAGGACGCAGAGCGGGACCACCGGCTCCTGGCCCAGCACGAGCACGTCGAGCGGATCCCCGTCGTCGCAGTACGTCCGGGGCAGGAAGCCGTAGTTGGCCGGATAGTGCACGGCCGAGTACAGCACGCGATCGAGCCAGAGGAGTCCCGTCTGCTTGTCGAGCTCGTACTTCACCTTCGAGCCCTTCGGGATCTCGATCACGCAGCGGAAGTGCTGCTCGATGGAGTCGCCCAGCTCCACGTCGTGCCACGGGTTCACGCAGGAAAGTATAGCCGCAGGCGGCGCCCGGCGCCCCGCCACCGCTGGCTGCCACCAGGCAACTGTGTGACCATGGCGCCGGTGGACGACCTCGAGATCTGGTTCGACAAGGGCGTGACGGACGGTCTGCCCGTGATTCCTCCCTCGCGAGCGCGGGTGGAGCGGATGCTCGCGGCCAGCGCGCGCGCCCGCGACCACCTGGTCGGGGAGGTGGCGCCCAACTACGGCCGCGCCACCGTCGAGAAGATCGCGATCAACGCGGTCATGGCGGGCTGTCGGCCAGAGTACTTCCCGGTGGTGCTGGCCGCGGTCGAGGCGGCGTGCGACCCGTCGTTCAACCTGCACGGGGTGTCGACCTCCACCCATTTCTCGAGCCCCCTCATCGTCGTCCACGGACCGATCCGCACGCGGATCGCTCTCAACTGCTCGTTCGGGGTGTTCGGGCCGGGCCATCGTGCCAACGCCACCATCGGGCGCGCCCTGCGCCTCGTCATGATCAACGTCGGAGGCGTCCGCCCCGGCGAGACCTCGATGTCGACCTTCGGCCACCCGGGCCGCTACACCTATTGCATCGGCGAGCACGAGGAGGTGAGCCCCTGGCCGCCCTATCACGCGGGCCGCGGGCTCACGGCCGCCGACAGCGCGGTGACCGTGTTCGCGGGCGAGGCCCCCCACGGCATCTCCGACCACGCCAGCCGCACCGCGCAGGCGCTCGCCGGCTCACTGGGCTGGTCGATGGCCTCGCTCTGGAACGCCAAGCACTTCCCGCTCTATTCCCACACCATGCTGGTGGTGGGACCCGAGCACGCGCGCACCCTGGCCGACGACGGCTGGAGCAAGGACGACCTCGTCCGGCACATCTTCGAGACGGTGCGCATGCCCTACGGTCGCCTGAAGCCGGACGAGGACAGCGGGGAGGGCACCAATCTACGCTTCGCCAAGGGGGGCGAGCCGGCCGCGGATCAGCCGATCCCCAAGTTCCCCTCCCCGGAGGAGCTACACGTGGTGGTGGCGGGCGGAACCGCCGGGCGCTTCTCGATGGCGATCCCGGGCTGGCTCGGGACCAAGAACGGCTCCCGCCCGGTCACGGTGGCGATCCGGGATACTCCTTGACAGGGCGGGCCCGCTCCGTTATGTTTTCTGCTAGGTTGTGGGTTCATCCGGTAGTCGGAATGCAGAGATTCGAGACCAACGCCGCGAGGACCTCAAGTCCGGGCGGCGTTTTTTGTTTGTCCTCCGATTCAGGAGGACGCCCCCGTCATGGTGACGGGGAATCACCGAGGCGCACGACGCCTCACGAAAGAGGACAGTAGATGGCTCAGGGCAACGTGAAGTGGTTCAACGACGCGAAGGGGTACGGGTTCATCTCTCAGGAGGATGGCGAGGACGTGTTCGTGCATTTCAGCGCCATTCAGGCCCAGGGGTTCAAGAGCCTGGCCGAAGGCGATCGAGTCGAGTTCGAGGTCACGCGGGGCCCCAAGGGGCTCCAGGCCGCGAACGTCCGCAAGGTCTAGCGTCGCACCGGCCGGGCCCCGGACCATTCCGGGGCCCGGCCTCCTTCTCCCCGGCCCCCCCAGACCCCCGTCCCCGGCACCAGAAACGGCCTTGACAGTCGTTCCGGTCCTTTGCTAACCTGCGCGCGTTTTCGGGGACTCTGAAGTTCGGTTCCTTTCGTACGTGAACGAAACTCGGTTCTAGGGAATGTGAGCGCCGTGAGGGCCTAGGCCCCTCATCGGCGCTTTTTTGTTGTTCCCCCCGATCCCGGGGGAATCCCCAGCCATGGTGGCGCGGGGCTTAGCGGGCGGCCCATCCCCGCCCAAGGAGAGAGGGTACAGACGTATGGCACAAGGAACGGTCAAGTGGTTCAACGACGCAAAGGGGTACGGTTTCATCCAGGTCGAAGGCGGGGAAGACGTCTTCGTCCACTACAGCGCCATTCAGGCCCAGGGCTTCAAGAGCTTGGCCGAGGGCGACAAGGTCGAGTTCGAGGTGACGAAGGGGCCCAAGGGGCTTCAGGCTTCCAACGTTCGGAAGTCGGCGTAGGCGTCGCCGACCACTTGACGGCCCGCCGGTAGGCCCGGCGGGCCGTTCTCTTTTCACGCGCCGGGGCAAAAAAAATAGCCCCGACGGAGGCTGCGGCGGCGATCCTTCTGCCATGCCGCCCCGCTGGTGAAAGAGCGGGTCCGTCGGGGCCGGTGGTTCCTGGATCCTCCAGGGCCACCTGCAACTGCTACATCTGGGCCTTAGGAGGCGACCACCTCACAGATCACCGTAGGGGTACACATCGGCTGGATCACCTCCCTTTCTCGGCGCGGCCCACGCAAGGGCCCAGGACCCACTCACCTTGCCGCGGACGCCGACTCCCGCCGCAAGGCTCGGTCACGCTGCTCCCGGCGAAATTACCAGGAGGGAACGCTCTGAGGAGCCTGTGTGAGCTCCGACCGATTTCGGCTCATCGTACATGAGCCCGGACGACCGGGAAAGCAATTTTCACTTCACGGTGATCCGCCCGGAGTTCTTCTCGAGGACACCCTTTCCGATGCCGTCCACCTTCTCCAGATCCTGGGCCTTCTTGAACGGCCCGTGCGCTTCCCGGTAGTCGATGATCTTCTGCGCGCCCCCGGCGCCGACGCCCGACAGGTGCATCAGCTCGGTCTTGGTGGCCTCGTTGATGTTCACCTTGACGTCCTTGGCGTCGACCTTCACCCGGACCGGTTTCTCCTTATCCTCCCCGAGCGCCACGCCGCCACCGAGGCACCACAGCGTCACCGCCACCACGCCCATCCAGCGCTTCATCATGATGATCCTCCTGGATCGAGATGAGATGAGTTGCTGGGGCGATTGCACGCCGGAGGGCCCGAGCGGTCAATGCGGACAATTTCAGACGCCGCGGCGTATCTAGGAGTCGGCGGAGCGATCGAACGTGTCGAGGTAGGCCTGCCACTCCCACGCGAGGAGGGACTGCTTCTTGTGGTTGCATTCCTTGCACGCGGCCACCAGGTTGGCGCGGATCGAGCGGCCGCCGCGCACGAGCGGCACGACGTGGTCGAGGGTCAGCGCCTTCGCGCCCACGTCGCGCTGACAGTAGTGGCAGCGGCCGGACGCGATCCGTCGGCGCCACCACGGAGTCTGGCGCAGGGCCCGCGCGCGCGCCTTCTCGCGACGCAGGGTGTCGTCGTCCACCTCCCGCACGTAGCGGTCGTCGCTCACGATCCCTCCGCGGAGACCGCGGACAGGCGCACCGACAGGTCCTCCCACTCCTTCATCAGCCACGCCACCCGCTCCTCGGTGTCCCGCCGCGCCTGGGCGATGTCCCGCGCCCGGTCGCCGTCGCGATAGAGATCCGGATCCGCCAGCGCGAGCCCGATCTCCTGGAGCCGGGCCTCCATCTCGTGGATCTGGGCCTCGACGGTGCCGAGCCGCGCCTTGATGGCCTTGATCTCGCGGTCGAGGTTTTTGTGGCTCTTCTTGGGATTCGTCGAGTCCTTCGTTTCGTTCTTTAAGCCCTTCAGCTGCGGGGGCCCAGAAATGGCCCCCGCACTCCCCCCGGCCGCGGCCCCTCGTGATTGGCGGGCAGTCGTTTGATCCTTCGATGCTGGTTTCGGCGCGGGCGAGCGGGTGGGCTCGGCCGCGGCCGGGCTCGCGGTCGCGGCCGCCTTGTGGTCGAGGTAGTCGTCGTAGGTGCCGAGATGCGTGGTGAGGTGGCCGCGATCCACCTCCACCACCTGGGTGGCGATGCGGTTGATGAAGTAGCGGTCGTGCGAGATGAAGACGATGGTGCCGTTGAAGCCCGAGAGAGCCTCCTCCAGGACCTCCTTGGATGCGAGGTCCAGATGGTTGGTCGGCTCGTCCATGCACAGGAGCGCGGCGGGTCGCGCGAGCATCTTGGCGAGCGCGAGCCGGGCCTTCTCGCCCCCGGACAGCACCGCGACCTTCTTCTCCACCGTGTCCCCGCTGAAGAGGAAGCTGCCCAGGATGGTTCGGAGGCGGGAGATCTGCGCCTCGGGCGCGGCTAGCTCGATCTCCTCGAGGACGGTCCGCGTGGGGTCGAGCAGGTCGAGCTGGTGCTGGGCGTAGTACTGCACCTCCACGTGACTGCCGAGCGCCCGCTCACCCGCGTCGAAGGGCAGCGCCCCGGCCAGGACCTTGAGCAGCGTCGACTTCCCCGCCCCGTTGACACCCACCAGCGCCACGCGATCGCCGCGCTCGACCAGGAAGTCCACTCCGGAATAGACCACGTTGTCGCCGTACGCCTTGCGCACCCCGGCGAGCCGGGCCACCAGCCGGCCGGTGCGCGGCGGCTGGGGAAACGAGAAGTGGATGCGGCGCGCCTCCGCCTCGGTCTCGATGCGCTCCATCCGGTCGAGCATCTTGACCCGGCTCTGCACCTGCCGGGCCTTGCTCGCCTTGTAGCGGAACCGGTCGATGAAGCGCTCGATCTCGGCCACCCGCTTGGCCTGGTTGCGCGCCTGCGCCTCCCGCAAGGCTTGCCGGGCCTCGCGCTCCACCAGGAAGTGGTCGTAGTCGCCGTGGTAGAGCGTGACCGAGCCCCCCGCCAGCTCCGCAATCGCGGTGACCATGCGGTTCAGGAAGTAGCGGTCGTGCGAGACGATGACCACGCTGCCCTCGTAGGCGGCGAGGAAGTTCTCGAGCCACCCGAGCGACTCGAGATCCAGGTGGTTGGTGGGCTCGTCGAGCAGCAGCAGATCGGGCCGCAGCAGCAGGAGCCGCGCCAGCGCCGCGCGCATGCGCCAGCCGCCCGAGAACTCGGCGAGCGGCCGGTGCACCTCCTCCGGCGAGAACCCGAGCCCGCCCAGGATGATCTTGGCCTCGGCCTCGAGCCGGTAGCCGCCGAGGGCCTCGAACCGGTGCTGGACCTCGCCGTAGGTGTCGGTCAATCCGGGGTCGGCGCCGGGGCCCGCCATGCGGGCCGCGAGCGCCTCGAGCTCGCTCTCGAGGCGCCAGACCTCGTCGAAGCCCGCGAGCGCCTCCGCCAGCACGGTGCGGTCCTCGCCGGTGGTGACCTCCTGAGGGAGGTAGCCGACGGTGACCCCGGTGTCACGGTGGACCCGCCCCGCGTCGGTCTCCTCCACCAGGGCGAGGATGCGGCAGAGCGTGGTCTTCCCGGCCCCGTTCGGCCCGACCAGGCCGATCCGCTCACCCCGCCCGATGCGCCACGTGCAGTCCTGGAGCAGCTGCTGACCGCCGTAGCCCTTGGAGACCCCGTCGAGAGCGATCATGCCTACCCCATCGTCTGGACGCGGTCGGGGGTGATCTTGTAGATGACGCGCACCTCTCCGGGCTTCCGGTAAGGGTACTTGTCCTGCCCGAGGTACTTCTTGGCGAGCGAGTCGATATGGGCGTCGGCCCCCGCTTCGGTGATCTCGGCCACCCGACCGCGGACCTGGAGGTAGCGGTACGGGTTGTCGGGATCCTGGATGGACAGGGCCACCGTCGGGTTGCGGCGCAGGTTCTGATCCTTCACCCGTCCCTTCGCGGTGTTGAAACGGATGTGCGTGCCGTCGTAGTCCACCCAGACCGGGGTGACCTGGGGCGAGCCGTCCGTGCTCACCGTCGCCAGGTTGGCGAATGCCTTCTTCTGCAGGATGTCCTTGTATCCGTCGGGAATGGCGGCCATGAGATTTCTCCTTTTCTCGTCGATCGTTCTCGTCGCGAGCGCGTCGTGTTCAGGCGGGCCCCGTGGACCCGCTATCGGTCAAGAACCGCGCCCGAGCCTCTGCCAGCCCGCGAATCGCGAGCAGCAGGCGCACCAGGCATTGCTGCACCAGCTGCCCGTCCTGGGCGGTCGGGTCCGCCATCCACTGGCGGGCCCACTCGCGCTTCTCGGCCTGGAAGCCGAGCGTCGGCGACAGCGCCTGCAGGCGCAGCAGCAGGTCGTCGGCGGGGAGCCCGGAGGCCCGCAGCCGGGCCACGACCGCGCCCCGCACCGCCGCGTTCCAGATCCCGGTCAGCGCCTCCAGCAAGGCCGCGTAACACGTCCCGTCCGGTCGCTCCTTGAGATGCTCGAGAACGAGCCCGAGTAGCGGATGGGCTGCCGGTTCCCCCTGTTCATCCGTCCCGACGAGCCCGGCCAGGAGCGGCTCCCTCGACAGGTCGGGCATGCCCTCCAGCAGGGCCACCAGCTCGGAAAGCGACACCGCCGGCAGGCCGGCCAGTCGCTCCAAGAGCGGGAGATCGGAGCCGCCCGGGGTGGTCACTGGGCTGCCCCCGGATCAGGCGCCGGGCCGGGCGGCGCGGTCCCGTGGGATGGCGAGGTCGCGCGCTCGCCCCGCGGGGACCAGGAGGGCGGACAGCAGGGCGATCGCCGCGATCACCAGCCCCACCACGAACACGCCGCCCACGGCATGAGCCAGCGCCGGCCGCATCTGGCCGAGCAGATCGCTGCCGAGGGTGGCCCGGGTGATCGGGTTGACCACGAGGTCCGGGTGGGCGGCGAGCTGCTGCAGCGGCTCGCGCAGGCCGTCGGGAGCGGTGGCCACCACGCCGGCCAGGGCCCGCTCGAGCCGGTGGGTCATCGCGGCACCCATGATCGCGACGCCCACCGCCCCGCCGATGGTCCGGAAGAACGACGTGAGCGAGGTCGCCGAGCCGAGCATGGTGCGCGGCACCGCGCTCTGCACCGCGATGAGCATCGGCACGAAGATCATGCCCATGCCCACTCCGGCCAGCATCATGTCGCGCGCCGCGACGCCGACGGTGAGGCTCTCGTTCCAGCCGGACAGCAGCACGAAGGCCAGGACGAGGGCGCCCATGCCGGTGAGCACCACGCGTCGGTAGCCGATCCGCAGTGAGAGGCGCGCGGCCAGGATGGAGAACAGGACCCAGCCGAGCACGAACGGCATCAGCACCCACCCGGCCTCGGTCGCGGTCGCCCCGATCACGGCCTGCAGATAGAGGGGCACGTACGCGATGGCGCCGAACATGGCCATGCCGGCGAGCAGGCCGGTGACCGCCGCCGAGCGCACGATCGGGTTGCCGAACAGGCCCAGCGGGATGACCGGCTCCGAGGCGCGGCGCTCGACCAGGACGAACACGCCGAGCAGCACACCGGACAGGGCGAGCAATCCTGCCCCCGAGGAATGGAGCCAGGACTCTCCCGCCCCCGCGTCGACCAGTCCCACCAGGAACGCCGAGATCGCGGCGACGAAGACCGCCATCCCCAGCACGTCGAAGGTCCCGCGGGGCCGGACCGGCGCCTCGTCGCGTAGGCCCGCGGTGATCGCGGCGGCGGCCAGGAGCCCGAACGGCAGGTTGATGTAGAACACCCAGCGCCACGACACCCGATCGGTCAGGAGCCCACCCACCAGCGGCCCGACCAGCGAGGCCACCCCCCAGACGCTCGAGAAGTACCCTTGCATCTTCGCCCGGCGCTCCATGCCGTAGAGGTCGCCGACGATCGTCATGCCGATGGTGATGAGGGACCCGGCGCCGAGGCCCTGCACCGCCCGGAAGGCGATGAGCTGCTCCATCGTCTGCGAGAACCCGGCCAGCGCGGACCCGAGCAGGAAGATGCAGAGGCCTCCCAGATAGGCGGGCCGCCGGCCGAGGTCGTCGGCGAGACGGCCCCAGATCGGCATCGACACCGTCGAGGTCAGCAGGAAGGCGGAGAAGGTCCACGAGTAGATCCGGATCCCGCCGAGGCTCGCGATCACGGTGGGCATCGCGGTGGCGACCACCGTCGATTCCATCGCGGCGAGGAACATGGCGGCCATGACCCCGCCCAGCACGAGGCCGCGGCGGGCGCGAGAGTCGATGGTGGCCATCAATGGCCGCCGGTGCAGCCCGCGCAGCGGCACAGCGCCCGCAGGGTCGCGTACGGGTACAGGCTCTCGTGGCCGTCCAGCCAGCCGACCCGGAGCGCGTCCGGCAGCTTGGTGATCTCCTTGGGCCAGGTCATCTCCTGCGTGAGCGCGCCCTCGGCGGTCGTCTTCTCGGTCTGATCGTCGAGGCGCAGGCGGTCGAACGGGTAGATGCTGCCGTGATCGTCGGCCCACGTCACCCCGATCGCGTAGCGACCGACCAGGTGGACGTTCTTGGGCTGGGCCGGATCCGGCTGCCCCACGATCGGCAGGAACTTGCCGAGCGGCGTCATGCCCCGCCTCCGGCCGCCGCGACCGAGGCGAGGCGGCGGCCGGCTAGGAGGTAGTGGATCGCGAGGTTCTGGTGCGAGCCCCACCGGGCCGCCCGCCGGCGGATCGCCGGCTCGTCCAGCGCCCGTCCGCGAGCGTAGAAATGCTCGAAGGCCCGGCGCACCGCGAGGTCGCCCGCCGGGCAGACGTCACCCCGCCCGAGACAACGGGCCAGGAACCACTCCGCGCTCCACCGCCCGAACCCACGCACTGCCGTCAAGCGCTCGATCACCTCGTCGTTGGACCGCGACCCCAGTCCGTCCAGGTCTAGCTCACCCGCCACGACTTGACGGGCCAGCCCCACCACGTACTCCGCCTTCCGCGTCGTGAGCTGCATGCGCCGCAGCTCGGCCACCCCCGCCCGCGCCAGAACCGCCGGCTCCGGGAACGCGTACACGACCTCTCCGCCTACCAGCAATGCCTCGCCGAAGCGTCGGACCAGCCGCGCCCGCACCGTGAACGCGAAGCTCAGGTTGACCTGCTGCGCGCACACCGAGCTCACCAGCATCTCGAACGGGCTGGGCGACAGCGTCGGCCTGAGCCCGTGGAGCCGGGTGGCCAGGCCGCCCAGCACCGGGTCCCCTGCCGCGGCGTCACGGAACGCGGCGAGATCCAGGTCCAGCCCGCACACGTGCCGCACTTCCGCGACCGCGCCGTCGACGACCGCGGCGCGACGGGCTCCGGGAACGGAGACGGTCAGTCGCGCGTGATCGGGGCTCCCGCTCCAGCGCAGCTCGTAACCGCGCCAGCGACCGCCCCACTTGAACGCACGGCGGAACACGCCATCGGACAGCCGGTTGACCGGATCCTCGCCCCAGAGGTGAAACCGCGACAGGGTCGCGGCCACGTCCACCGGGCCCGAGGCCACGCCCGAGGCCACGCCGGAGACCACGAACGTCGCGTCCATAGAACGCGGCCAAGTGTAGCAGAGGCGTCCGGGGAGCGGGGCACGCAACGGACGCGCGCGGGAGCCGGCCCGGCCGACGGCCGCGACGCTCAGTGGCGGATGTCGAAGTAGACGGGTCCGGGAGGGAGCGGGCCGGCGCCGTTGAGGCGCTTGACGCAGAAGTTGAACTCGACGATGTCGCTGGCGTATGGCTCGAGCAGGGCCCGGGCGGTCGCGTCGTGGGGGATCGGGAGAAGCAGATGGTCGAGATCCATCCCGCCCAGGGTGGCCGCGATGGCCGAGAACGCGCGGAAGCCGCCTTCGCCCTTCAGGGTGACGTCGTAGGCCTTCACCGCGCGGATCCGGTCCGGGTCGAGGCCGCGCCGGGTCCGGTCGTCCCACAGGGACAGCCACGCGCTGCCCCCCGGCCCGAAGGCCGTGAGGCTCCCCATGTACGGTCCCCTGGGGTATGGCCGGAAGAGATCGGAGACGAGGTATCGCGGGACGAAGTGGTGGAGGAACACCTCCCCGAAGCGCCAGCTGGCATGGGCCGGGTCGCCGAGGACGTCGACCTTCCGGATCTTCACTTCCGGATCGGGCGCGAACCGGGCCAGGTCGAGGACCAGGTAGTCGAAGCGCGCGACCGGCTCCCAGCCCAGCGAGGTCACCATCGCCATCGAGGCCACGTTGTTGACGCCGATCAGGCCGGTGACGTAGGGGGCTCCCTGCCGCTCGATCCACTCGGCCCCCGCCCTCATCATCAGGGAGCCCACGCCGCGAGTGCGCAGGCCGGAGGCGACCCGGGTGTTGAAGCTATAGCCGGCCATGCACGGTCGTCCGGCCACCCGCACCGCGGTGAGGGCCACGCAGTTGACCCCGATGATCCGCCCGTCCTGCTCGGCGACGAAGGTCCGGCAGCGAGTGTAGGCGGCGGTACGGGCGAAGAAGTTCCGGCGGGCCTGGATGAGGGCTGCGCCGGCATCGGGCGCCGCGCCATCCAGTGACTGCAGGGCGTCACTGTCGGCCGCGAGAGCGTCTCGGAGCGAAACATCCGCGGTCCGGAGGGCCGGAGTACTCATGAGCCTCGCCAAAGAATACTCGCCTTTTGGCCGTCTGCAACTATGCTGCCGCTTGCCTACCGGAGGTGAAACGGGACGTCGACGACGACGACCCCTTTCCGGAAGAGCAGCGCTCCCTTTATGAGCAGAGCGGTCTGGTTGTGGAGGAGGTGCTGCCACCAGCGAGCGGGGACGAACTCGGGGATGACGATGGTGACCACGTGGTTCTCGCCCACCGCCAGAAGATGGTTGACGTAGTCGAGGAAGGGCGTGAGCAGCGACCGGTAGGGCGAGGTCAGCACCACCAGCGGGACCCCCAGCCCGAACTTGCCCCACTTCTCCTCGAGCTTCTGGGTCCGGTCCGGGTCGACCTCGACGTACACCGCCTTCGCGGACGTGGAGAGAGTCTGCGCGTACCGCAGCGCCGCCGCCACGCCGCGGTGGAGGTCGCCGACCAGGACCAGCACCGAGTGGTCGATCGACGGCGGGCCTCCGTAGTTGTCGAGGGAGAGCTGCCGAGCCACGTCGGCGTAGTGGCGCCGGATCATCATGAACAGCGCCACCAGCAGGGGGATCAGCAGCACCACCATCCACGCGCCGTGGCTGAACTTGGTGCCCGCGATCACGAGCATCACGAGCCCGGTGGTGGCCGCCCCGATCGCGTTGAGCACCCAGCGCCACCACCAGCCCGGCTCGCGCCGGGAGAGCCAGCGCAGCACCATGCTGGCCTGCGACAGGGTGAAGGAGACGAAGACGCCGACCGCGTAGAGCGGGATGAGGGCGTGGGTGGCGCCGCCGAAGAGGAGGATCAGGAGCGCGGCCAGGCCGCCCAGGATCAGGATCCCATTCGAGAACACGAGCCGGTCCCCGCGGGTCCCGAACTGACGGGGGATGAAGCCGTCGCGGGCGAGGAAGTACGCGAGGCGGGGAAAGTCGGCGAACGCGGTGTTGGCCGCGAAGACCAGGATCAGCATGGTCACGACCTGGATCTCGTAGTAGAGAAGGCCGCCTCCGAAGATCAGGCGGGCGAGCTGCGAGACCACGGTCTCCTCCGCGCGGGGCAGCACCTGGTAGTGCCGGGCCAGGAAGGTGATACCCGTGAACAGCGTGACCAGGATGATGCCGAGCCAGGCGAGCACGATGCGCGCGTTGCGCGCTTCCGGCGGATGGAACGCGGGTACCCCGTCGGACACCGCCTCCACGCCGGTCAGCGCCGCGCAGCCGGACGCGAAGGCGCGGAGCACGAGGAAGATCGTGAGGTCCTGGCTCATCGCGGCGGGGGTCGCGGCAGGCGGAGGGACGCCCTCCCACCCGAACAGCCAGCGCACGAAGCCGTAGGCGAGCATGCTCGCGAAGCTCACCACGAACAGGTACGTCGGCACCGCGAAGAGGCTGCCCGACTCGCGCAGGCCGCGCAGGTTCACCGTCGCGATCCCCGCGATGAAGAGCACCCCGATGAGGATGCGGTAGTCGTAGAGGAGGGGAAACGCGGAGGTGATCGCGGCGACTCCGGCCGCGACGCTCACCGCCACCGTGAGCACGTAGTCGATGAGCAGGGCCCCCGCCGCCACCAGGGCGGGCACCGTGCCCAGGTTGTCCCGGGTGACGATGTACGCTCCGCCCCCCAGCGGGTAGGCGAGGATCGTCTGGCGATACGAGCTCACCA
>DATGBR010000349.1:0-17473 GCA_035312605.1 Candidatus Methylomirabilota bacterium | reverse complement strand
CCGTCCTCGACCCGGTTGAACGCGGGCACCTCCTCGTCGAGCCCGATCCGGCCCGAGTTGGTGTCGCCCAGGAAAACGGCGGGCCCGGGCCAGGTCCGGCGCGCGGTCTCGAGCACCGCGTCGAGGTAGGGGTACTTGCGCCCGGTCACCCGGTTGGGGACGTGCATCACCCCGACGACGAGCGGGGTGGGTGACTGGATGCGCGCGAGGAGCCAGCGGCCCGGCTCGACGGGCGCGGTGGCCAGGCGCACGCGCCGGAGCGGCCACCGCGAGGCCAGCAGCAGGCCGTTGACCGTGGGGCGCGCCGGATCGGCGGTGGTGCACTGGTAAGCGAGGCCGCGCGCGGCGAGGGCGCGCGCGAGCTCGCCGCTCGGCGGGGTGCCGCGGAACTCGCAGAGCGCCACCGCGTCGGCCCCCCACGTCGAGATCCGTCGCGCGATGGCGGCGGCGCGGACGCCGCCCCCGTGCCGGATGTTCCAGAAGACGACCCGCATCGGTACCCGGCTACCTGTCGAGCCAGACCTCTTGCAGGCGACAGCAGTTGTACGTCACCTGGTTCGGGATCAGGTTCCTCACGTAGGGATGGTGGGCGAACCGATCGGTGCGCCAGCCCATGGTGGGCCGGGCCGCGTCCTCCTCGAGCTTCTTCTGGATCTGCCAGACGAGCGCCAGCCGCTTCTGGGCGTCGATCTCCTGCGACTGCTGATCGATCAGCCGGCCCACCTCCTCGTTGCAGTAGTCGCCGTAGTTGCGGGGGGACCCGCACGAGAAGTTCTCGTAGAAGTTCGCGTCGGGATCGTCCACCCCGAGGCCGGTGAGGTTGGCCCCGATCTGGAACTCGCGGCGCGTCACCATCGGATGCCACTGCGCGGTGTCGATCTGCTTGAGGGTGGCTTCCACCCCGACCTGCTTGAGGTCGCTGACCACGAAGCCCGCGAAGTCGAGATAGATCGCGATCGCGCGGGTGACCAGGTCGACCTTGAGCGGATTCGACGGCCCGAAGCCCGCCTCGGCCAGCAGCTTCCTGGCCTGCGCCCGGCCCGCCGCGGCCCCGCCGTAGCCCGGGAGCTGGCCCAGGTCTCGATCGAGGAGCCCCCACACGCCCCACGGCTTGGGAGCCAGGGAGGCCCCGACGACCGCGGCGCCGCGATGCACGGTCTGGGTATAGGTGCGCCGATCGATGGCGAAGCTGAGCGCGCGCCGGACCTTGATGTTGTCGAAGGGAGGCTTCTTGGTGTTCAGGAGCAGGTTCTCGCTGACGTTGCTCGCGGTCTCGGTGAACACCATGCCCGGGACCGCGTTCTTGAGCTGCTCGGCGATCGCGAGCGTGGTCTCCCCCGGATAGGCCACGTCGATCTGGCCCGCCTGCAGCGCGGCCACCCGCGTGCCGCGCTCCACGATGACGGTGTAGCGCACCCCGTCGAGATAGGGGCGGCCCTTCACGAAGTAGTCCGGGTTGCGCACCAGCTCCACCGACTGCCCGCGCTTCCACTCCTTGAACTTGAAGGGGCCGGTGCCGATGCAGCGCGAGCGGTGCTCGGCGAGCGGCACGTGGGCCGGGATCACCGGGGAGTAGCCGGAGGCGAGCATCGCCACCAGCGAGGGCTGCGGCCGCTTCAGGCGGAAGACCACCGTGTAGGGGTCGGGCGCCTCGATCGCGTCCACGTTGGCGTACCACTCCTTGCGGGGGTTGATCCGGAGCTTGGACGGCGCCTCCGCGGCCTCGCGGACCACATCGAAGGTGAACTTCACGTCCTTCGAGGTGAACGGCCGGCCGTCGTGCCACTTGACGTCGCGCCGCAGGAAGAAGACGAGGTTGCGGTAGTTGTCCTGCCAGGACCACTTCTCGGCCAGCTCCGGCACGATGGTGTCGGCGCGCGCGAGCCGCTTGGTCTGGTCGTAGACCACCAGGTTGCTGTAGCAGGGCATGGCCGGCCAGGTCACCGAGTTGGTGGCGCTCTCGTGGATCGCGAAGCCCTGCGGCAGGTCCTCGCGGAGCACCGGGCGGAGGACCCCGCCCGGCTTGCCCTCGCGGACGGCGGGCGCCTGCGCGACCGCGGGGACGGCGGCCGCGACCGCCAGGATCAGGAGCAGGACAGAGACACGGATGGTGCGGCGCATGGCGGAGTCTCCCTGGGTGACGCGATTGCGGCGCCCCTCACCCGGCCCTCTCCCCCTGGACCGGGGGGGAGAGGGTGGGGAGGGGATGAGCGGCGGATCAGACGGTGACGGGCTTGTAGACCGGCATGCGCCACTCGGGGAAGCGGCGGTCGGCGCCGCGCACCACGTTCATGTACGCGGTGAGTAGGCGCTGGGTGATCGCGCCCACCCCACCGTCGCCCAGCGGGAAGCGGTCGACCGAGAGGATCGGGGTGATCTCGTAGCCGCTGCCGCAGAAGAAGGCCTCGTCGGCCACGTAGAGCTCGGTGCGGGCGATGTCGCGCTCCACCACCTCCATGCCGAGGGCGGGCGCGACCGCGTCGATCAGGGTGGTGCGGGTGATCGACTCGAGGATGTCGCTGGTGATCGGCGGGGTGATGAGCTTGCCCCGGCGCACCATGAAGAAGGTGGCCCCCGAGCCCTCGGCCACCGTGCCCTGCTGGTTCAGGAAGATCGGCGCGTCGTAGCCGTCCGCCTTGGCCTGCAGGGTGGCGAGCCGCCCGTTCTGGTAGTTGGCCCCGCACTTCAGGCGAATCGGGATCGCGTTGTCGTGGGTGCGCTGCCAGGACGTGATGCAGCAGCGCAGGCCGTCGCCATCGGAGATGCGGCCGCGGCGGCGGGGATTGATGTAGAGCCCGGTCGGCCCGGTCGAGTCGAGGCCGGGGGCGGACACGTAGGCCACCAGGTGCATGTGCACGTCCTCGCGGATCTCGTTGCCGCGGAGGACCTCGCGCACCGCCTCGTAGATGTCCATGTCGCTGTAGGACACCGTGAAGCGCATCATCTTCATGGACTCGCGGAGGCGCGCGAAGTGCTCGGCGAGCCGGAAGCAGTACAGCTCGCCGTCCGCCTCGTTCCAGTACGCCCGCAGGCCCTCGAACACGTTGGTCGCGTAGAACACGGCCGCGCTGTTCACGGGCAGGACGGCCTCGGCCTGGGAGACCAGCCGGCCGTTCATCCAGATCTTCAGCTCTTTCGCCACGATGGGATCCTCCGTTGTCGGCGCCCCTGCGCTGCGGCGCGCGACCGCAGAGAGGATATCATTCCTGACCGCCAAAATGGGCCTGACCGCCCAAATGTGCTTGACCGCCAAAACGGGCTTGACCGCCCAAATGGGAGAGCAGCAGCCGCGTGACCGCCTCGGGCGCCTGGTCGGTCACGAAGTGGCCCACCCCCGGCACGACCTCGAACCGGAAGGGCCCGGTGACGAAATCGGCGGTGAACCGGGCCGCCGAGGGCCCGACGGTGGCGTCGCCGTCACCCCAGACGTAGAGCGTCGGCACCGTGATCGGGCCGACCTCGACCGCGGTCAGGGTTCCGGCCGAGCGGTACCAGGCCAGGGCCGCCTCCATCGCGGCCCGCTCGCCCAGCACCGAGAGGTACTCCTCGATGGCGGCGAGGCCCACCCCCTGGTCGGCCAGCAGGCCGCGGAGGCGCCGGGCGCCGTCCTCGAGCAGGCGGGGACCGGTGGTGGGATCGTGGAAGATCCGGTGGTGGCGCGAGCGGTGCTGCTGATCGTCGGCGTTCTCCTTGAAGGCCCGGCGGAACGCGGCCGGATGGGGCCGCGACAGAACGGTGAGGGAGCGGAGCCGTCCCGGATGGCGGTGCGCGGTGACCCACGCCACGTGGCCGCCCCAGTCGTGGCCGACCAGGTGAAAAGGCCGGCGGGCTGCTCCGCTCGTGTCGGCCAGGTCGAGCACGTCCTGGACCAGCCGGTCGATGCCGTAGGCGGCCAGGCCCCGGGCCGGGTCCGGCCGCACGCCGGGGGAGTAGCCGCGCTGGTCAGGGGCCACCGTGCGGTAGCCGGCCGCGCCCAGCGCGGGAACCTGGTGCCGCCAGGTGTGGCGCGTCTGCGGGTAGCCGTGCAGGAGCAGGACGAGCGCGCCGTCGGCGGGGCCGGCGATGTCCGCGGTGAAGCGGCCTTCAGGCGTCGCGATCACGTGACTCACTCCGGGAGGGGGTCGGTCCAGACCGTGAAGCCGGTGAGGGTGGTGCTGCCGAACGACGTGGTCAGGGCCACGTCGACCGCGTCGCGGCCGCGGCCCATGAGCACGCGGCCGATGCGCGGCTCGTTGTGGCGGGCGTCGATCGTGTGCCACCGGTCGCCCAGGTAGACCTCGAGCCAGGCCGAGAAGTCCATCGGGTTCGGATCCTTCGGCACCCCGATGTCCCCCAGGTAGCCGGTCGCGTAGCGGGCCGGGATGTTCAGCGCGCGCAGGAACGTGATGGTCAGGTGCTGGAAGTCGCGGCACACGCCCTGGCGCTCGGTGAAGACGTCGAACGCGGTCTTGGTCGGGCGCGAGAACTGATAACCGAAGGTCACGTTCCGGTGCACCCAGTCCACCACCGTCTGCACGCGCTCCCACGTCTCGGGGGTCTTGCCGAAGAGGTCCCAGGCGATGGCCGACATGCGGTCGACCTCGCAGTACCGGCTCGCGAGCAGGTACCGCCAGCTCTCGGGAGGCAGCTCCGGCACCGGCCGGAGCGCCTGCCCTTCGATGGTCGGCTCGGGGCGGCCCGAGTCCTCCACCACGTTGTCGTAGCGCAGGCGGAGCGTGCCCGGGGACGCCACGATGCGAGCGGCGCGATTGCCGAACCAGTCCACGAAGCTCTCGACGTCGCCGACCGGCTCGGTCTGGATGGCTTCCGGCTGCCGCAGGGCCGGGACGATGTCCGGGTGCACGTACAGCATCACGAGCATCGGCGTGGGGCGCGGGATCTCAAAGATCAGCTCGTGGCCGATGCGGATCCGCATGGGGCCACGGTATCCGCCCGCATGGTGTCGGTCAATCACATCCGCGGCGCTTCTGGTACCATACTCCGCAATGCTCAGGAAGCGGGCAGGCTCACCGACGGGCGCGCCATGACCTATTGCGTCGGCATCTGGACCCGGGACGGCCTCGTGATGGCGTCCGACTCCCGCACCAACGCGGGCCACGATCAGGTCAACATCGCGCGCAAGATGCACACCTTCGTCCAGCCGGGCGAGCGGGTGTTCATCCTGCTCAGCAGCGGCAGCCTCTCCTGCACCCAGTCGATCATCACCCTGCTCAAGCGCGACTTCGACCAGGGCAAGGGGCTGGCGCAGGCCCCGTCGCTCTACGACGCGGCGAGGGTGATCGGCGAGCAGGTGCGGCGCGTGTCCGACATGGACCGCGACGCGCTCGAGCGCGACGACTTCAAGTTCAACGTGAATCTCGTGCTGGGCGGGCAGGTGCGCGGCGAGTCGCCCGGCCTCTTCATCGTCTATCCCCAGGGCAACCCGCTGCAGGCGAGCGAGGACTCGCCGTATCTCCAGATCGGGGAGACCAAGTACGGTCGGCCGATCCTGGACCGCGGCATCCGCTTTCACCGCACCACCCTGGAAGAGGCGGCCAAGTACGCGCTGCTGTCGCTCGACTCGACCATGCGGTCGAACGTGACGGTGGGCCCGCCGATCGATCTGCTCGCCTACGGGGTGGACGAGTTCGAGATCACCCGGCTGCGCCGCTTCGCCGCGAGCGATCCGGACCTCATCAAGATCGGCATGCGCTGGGAGCAGGCCCTCCGCCAGGCGGTGGGCCGGCTGCCCCAGATCCGCTTTCGGGCCCGCCGCCCCGCGGAGCCGTCTCAGCTCCCGTCCGCCGAGACGATCGAGCTGGTGGAGCCGGGCGTGTCCGAGCCGGCGGGCGAGCTGCAGCCACAGGCCAAGCCCCCATCATCCTGACCAACGAGGAGCGAGCGATGCGCATCTACTACGACATCCGCCTGAGCGACCGGAGCATCACGAAGCGCGAGCTCACCGGCGAGGCGATCGTGAAGGCCGGCCGCTACTTCATCGCCAAGACCCTGCTCGAGCTGGGTGCGGCGACCGTCGACCCGCTCTCCCCTGCGAACCCCCTGATCTTCTCCGCGGGCCCCTTCGCGGGCACGAGCTTCTCCAATGCCAACCGCACCAGCGTGGGCTGCAAGAGCCCGCTGACCGGCGGTGTCAAGGAGGCCAACGGGGGCGGCAGCTTCAGCTATGGCCTCGGCCAGCAGCACATCGCCGGCTTCACCCTGCTCGACGCCGCCCCGGACTGGGTGGTGATCCACTTCAAGAAGGACGGCACCATCGAGTTCGACGACGCCGGGCCCTATCTCGGCAAGGGCAACTTCGAGGCCCAGGCCATGCTGCACGCCAGGTACGGCAAGAAGGTCACGATCGCGCTCTGCGGCCCGGTGGGCGAGTACCAGGGGCTCATCGCGGGCATCGCGTTCAGCGACAAGGACGGCCGCCCCGCCCGCCTCTCCGCGCGCGGGGGAGTGGGCGCGGTCATGGGCGCCAAGAAGGTGAAGGCGGTCGTGGTGGACCTCGACAAGATCCCGTCGTTCTCCGAGCCGAAGAAGGTGAACGCGGCCATCAAGGACTACGCCAAGATGCTGCAGGCCGACTCCATGGTGGCCAACTTCTACGCCAAGATCGGCACCATGGGCATGGCCGATCTGCAGAACACCCTGGGCGGGCTGCCGGTGCGGAACTTCAGCGCGGGCCAGCAGGTGGACGTCTCCAAGGGCGAGAAGTTCAAGATGGGCGGCGACTACATCAGCCAGCTCAACGTCTCCCGCGGCGGCGAGCACACCCACGCCTGCATGCCCGGCTGCGTGATCCAGTGCAGCAACATCTACGCGGACAAGGACGGCAAGGAGGTGGTCTCGCCGGTGGAGTACGAGACCCTCGGGCTGCTCGGCACCAACTGCGGGCTCTCCGATCCCGACGACCTCGCCCAGATGAACTACATCGCCAACGACCTGGGCGTGGACACCATCGAGACCGGGGCCATGATCGCGGTGCTGATGGAGGCCGGGCTCGGAGCCTTCGGCGACCTGAGGTTCATGGCCGACTGCTTCGCGGAGATCCGCCAGGGCTCCGAGAAGGGGCGCATCTGGGCCCAGGGCACCGCGCGCGTGGGCGAGCACTACGGGGTCAAGCGCGTGCCGGTCATCAAGAAGCAGGCGATCAGCGCCTACGACCCGCGGGTGGTCGAGGCCACCGGCATCACCATGATGGCCACCGCCCAGGGGGCCGACCACACCGCGGGCAACCTGCCGCGCCTCAAGACCCGCGAGATGGAGACCCTCGCCATCGTGGAGCAGAGCGTGGCCCACCAGGCGCGGGTGGCGGCCAACGACTCGCTGGGCCTCTGCATCTTCGGGATGAGCGTGACCAACCCCAACACCGAGTGGCTGACCAGCACCATCAACGCGGCGCACGGGACCACCCTCACCAAGGACTTCTTCGAGGCTCTGGGCCGCCAGACCCTCAAGCTCGAGCACGAGTTCAACAAGCGGGCCGGCTTCACCGCCAAGGACGACGAGCTGCCCGAGTTCTTCTACGCGGAGGCGCTTCCCCCGACCAACCACGTGGCGCGCTTCCACGCCGCCGACGTGCAGGGCATGTACGAGCGCCTGCCCGCCTGAGCCGCGGCCGCTCCGAACGACCGGCGGGCCCTTGACAACAAGGGCCCGCCAGTTTGTAATGCCGCGCACCACGCTCCGTTCCCGACCGACGTCGTTTGGGAGGACGCTCATGTCGCTGCGCCGATCCATCGTGTGGACCCTCCTCGCCTTCGGGGTCATCGTCGTCCTCGCGCTGACGTCCGCCTCGCCGGTCCGCGACGCGCACGCCCAGGCCAAGAAGCTCAAGATCGGGGTGGTGTTCGATTACACCGGCCCACTGGCCGGGGGCGGCTCCGACCTGCACGCGCTCGGGGCGAAGATCATGATCGATCACTTCGCCAAGAAGGGCGGGGTGGAGGGCTACCAGATCGAGGCGGTCTACGCCGACGCCCAGTCCAAGCCCGAGATCGCGATCAACGAGGCGACGCGCTTGATCGAGCAGGAGAAGGTCGACATGCTGCTCGGCTTCTACTCCTCCGCCCAGTGCGTGCCCGCGGCGGCCCGGGTCGAGCAGCTCCACAAGTTCATGTGGATCACCACCTGCATCTCCTCCGCGGTGCTCGAGAACCGCAACCTCAAGTACGTGTTCCGGATCCAGCCGAGTGGGCGGCAGTTCGGCCTGATGTCGACCGACTTCGTGGCCCAGAACGCCCAGGCCAAGCTCGGGAAGGATCCCAAGGGCCTGCGGGTCGCGATCATCCACGAGGACGGCGCCTACGGGGTCGACGTCTCCAAGGGCAACGAGGAGGGGGCCAAGAAGGCGGGCTTCAACGTGGTCCTGAAGGAGGGCTACTCGGCCACCGCGCCCGACCTGGCCCCGCTCGTGACCAAGCTCAAGCGGGCCCGGCCAGACGTCATCTTCCACACCGGCTACAACCCGGACATCTCGCTCTTCCTGCGGCAGGCGCGCGAGCTCGGCCTCCGGTTCAACGCCCTGATCGGCCACGGGGCCGGCTACGGGGTCTACGACAAGCTGAAGGAGGCGCTCGGCAAGGACGTGAACTACTTCTACAACGTCGACCCGATCTCGATCTGGCTCGCCAACGACAAGGCCCTCAAGCCCGAGCTGCTGCCCCTGATCAAGATGGTGGGCGAGGAGTACGAGAAGGCCCGGCCGGGCACCACCGTCCGCTCGGCCCACGTGGGCATGGCGGCGAGCAACACCTACGTGCTCATGACCGAGGTGCTGCCGCGGGCCATCAAGAAGTACGGCGGGATCGACGCCGACTCGCTCCGCAAGGCCGCGCTCGAGGTCAACCTGCCCGAGGGCGGCACCATGCTGGGCTTCGGGGTCAAGTTCGCGGGCGAGGGCTCGGCGATGGCCGGGCAGAACGAGCGCGCCTTCCCGGTGATCGTGCAGTACGTGGACGACAAGCCCTACGTGGTCTGGCCCAAGAGCCTGCAGCTCCGCGAGCCGGTGCTGAAGCTCCCGTCCTCCTCGCCCTACGCGGCGGAGTGACGCGGCGGGGCCGCGCGATCGCGTGATCGCCCCGTGCTGACCGTCGAGGGGCTGTCCAAGCGCTTCGGCGGCTTCACGGCGGTGAACCACGTCTCGTTCTCGGTCGAGCGGGGCGAGATCGTCGGGCTCATCGGGCCCAACGGCTCCGGCAAGAGCACGATCTTCAACCTCCTCTCCGGCGCGCTGCTGCCCAACGCGGGGTCCATCCGCTTCGAGGGGCACGAGCTCGCGGGGCAGCCGCCCCACCGGATCATCAATCTGGGCATCGGCCGCACCTTCCAGATCCCGCGCCCGTTCCGCCGCCTCTCTCTCCTCGAGAACGTGGCCCTCGCCGGCTTCTTCGGCCAGGGGCGGGCCTCGCGGCGCCGGGCCTTCGAGGCCGCCGAGCGGGCCCTGGGCCTGGTAGGCCTGCCGGCGGACCCCGCGGCCTCCGTCGACGGCCTCGGGGCCGCCGCGCTCAAGAAGCTCGAGCTGGCCAAGGCCCTCGCCACCGACCCCAAGCTGCTCCTGGCCGACGAGAGCCTGAGCGGACTCGACGAGCAGGAGATGGACCAGGCCGCTCTGATGCTGCGCCGCATCTGCACCGATCTCGGCATCACGATCATCTGGGTCGAGCACATCATGGGCGTGCTGATGCGGGTGGTGGACCGGGTGATGGTGCTGGACCACGGCGAGAAGATCGCGGAGGGGCTGCCCGCGAAGGTCGCGGCCGATCCCCGCGTGATCGAGGTCTACCTCGGAACCCAGTCGGGCGCGGCCGGCGCGGTCGCCACCGCGCGGGTCTGATCCGGTGCTCGCGCTCCGCTCGGTCCGGGCCGGCTACGGCTCCTTCCAGGCCCTCTTCGACGTCTCCCTCGACGTGCGGGCGGGCGAGGCGGTGGCGGTCATCGGGCCGAACGGGGCGGGCAAGACCACGCTGATGCGGGTGATCTCCGGGCTGATCCGGCCCACCGCGGGCTCGATCGCGATGGAGGGGACCGACCTTCTGGCCACCCCCGGCCACCGCATCGTGGCGCTCGGCATCGCGCACGTGCCGGAGAGCCGGCGCCTCTTCCCGCGCATGACGGTGGAGGACAACCTCAAGATGGGCGGCTTCCTCCCCGCGGCCCGGCCCAAGTACCGCGCGCGGCTCGACTTCGTCTTCGAGCTGTTCCCGCGCCTGCGCGAGCGGCGCCGGCAGCTCGCGGGCACCATGTCGGGCGGCGAGCAGCAGATGTGCGCGATCGGCCGCGCGCTGATGTCGGACCCCAAGCTCCTGCTGCTCGACGAGCCCTCCGCGGGCCTGGCCCCGGTCGTCGTGGAGCAGGTGTTCGAGCTGGTGAAGCGTATCCGGGCGGGCGGGATCAACGTCCTGATCGTCGAGCAGAACGTGCAGCAGGTCCTCCGGGTGGTCGACCGCGCCTACCTGCTCAAGGCGGGGAGCATCCGCGCCGCGGGCACCGCCGCCGAGCTGCTCGCCACCGAGACCCTCCGCGAGGCCTACCTGGGCGTCTGACCCGTGCCGATCCTCGACGTCTACCTGCTGGAGGCTCTGATCAACGGCGTGCTGCTGGGTGGCGTGCTCGCCCTGATCTCGCTCGGCCTCAACCTGGTGTTCGGGGTCATCGACGTGGTGTGGATCTGCTACGCCGAGCTGATCATGTTCGGGATGTACGGCATGTACTTCCTCTACAGCGTCTTCCACTGGCCGATCCTCGCCGCGGCCGCGCTCTGCATCGCGGGGGTCGGCGCGCTGGGGGTGCTGCTGCACGTGATCGTGATCGCGCCGCTCCTGGGCGCGGCCCCGATCAACCAGCTCCTCGCCACCGGCGGCGTGCTCTTCTTCCTGCAGTCCGCCGCCACCGTGATGTTCGGCATCGAGTTCCGCAACCTGGGCCTGCGCCTGCCGGTGCTCAAGGCGGCCGGCATGTTCATCAGCTACTCGCGCCTGCTCGCCTTCGGAGCGGCCCTGACCGGCATGGTGGCGGTCTACCTGTTCCTGCGCCGCAGCTACACCGGCGCCGCGATCCGCGCGATCGCCCAGGATCGCCAGATCATGACCCTCATGGGGGTGGACAGCCGCCGCATCTACGTGGTGACCTCCGCGCTGGGGGGCGCGCTCGCCGGGCTGGCCTCGTGCCTGCTGGTGCTGCTCTACGACGTGCACCCGTTCGTCGGGCTGACCTTCGGCCCCATCACCTTTCTCATCTGCGTACTGGGCGGGCTCGGCAATTTCGTGGGTGGGGCTGTGGCCGCGTTCGTGTTCGCGGAGCTGATCTCGCTGGGCGGCCTCTACCTCGATCTCGAGTGGGGCTACGTGTTCGCGTTCGTCTTCTTCATCGTGATGATGTTCGTGCGTCCCGAGGGCCTGATGGCCCGCCGGTCGTGAGCCGCCCCCGTTCCCGATGAAGCGCACCCTGGCCGTCTGCGCCGGCGCGGGCCTGGTGGCCCTGCCGTTCGTCTACCATCAGCCCTATCCGCTCCACATCCTGATCGTGATCCTGATCTGGTCGTTCGCCTACACCTCGTGGTCGATGATGGGGCGCTTCGGCCTGGTCTCCCTGGGCCACGGCGGGTTCATGGGGATCGGCGCCTACGTGACCGCGCTCGCTTGGAACCACGGTGGGGTGAGCCCGTGGATCGGGATCCCGGTGGCCCTCGTCGCGGGCGGCGTGCTCGCGGTGCTGGTGGCCTACCCGTGCTTCCGCTTCCGCATCACCGGCCACTACTTCGCCCTGGTCACCCTCGCGCTCTCCGGCATCGTGCTCCAGGTCATCACCGCCACCCGCGACCACACCGGCGGCTCGCTCGGCTACACCCCGACGCGCTACCAGGGCGGCAGCTCGCTCTACGCGCTGCAGTTCACCGGCAAGACCACCTGGTACCTGATCGCGCTCTCCGTGTGGGCCGCCGGGCTCTACGCCTGGCATCAGGTGGACCGGAGCATGACCCGCTACGCGCTCGAGGCCATCTCGGAGGACGAGGACGGCGCCGCCGCGGCGGGCGTGCACGTGACCGCGGAGAAGCTCAAGATCACGGTGCTGAGCGCGATGATGACCGCGCTGGCCGGCGCGCTCTACTGCCAGTACCAGATGTTCATCTCCCCGGACACGGTGAGCGGCATCTCGATCTCGCTCCAGATGGTCTTCGCGGTGGTGGTGGGCGGCATCTACGTCTCGCTGGGCCCGACGGTGGGGGCGGTGATCACGATCCTGCTCGCGGAGGTGCTCCGCATCTCGTTCGGCACCCGCGCGGTGGGCTGGGACAACCTGGTCTATGGGGTGCTACTCGTTCTGTTCATCGTGTTCCTGCCCAAGGGCATCCTGGGGAGCCTGCTCGACCTGCGCCGCCGGGCGACGCCGGCGGCCCCGCCTCGCGCGCAGACCGGGGCCGCCTGATCGACTCGTCCGCTCTCGTCTTGCTGGCCGCGAAGATCGCGGCCTCGGCGTTCTTCGTCCTGGGCGGCACCGCGGCCGCGGAGTGGCTGGGGCCCCGGCTCGGCTCCATCCTGGGCTCGGCACCCCAGCTCGCGGTGCTGTCGCTGATCTTCTTCTCGATCGAGCAGGGGCCCGCCTTCGCGGCGGAGAGCGCGTTCTGGACCATCCCGGGCATGGGGGCGGCGGTGCCGGTATACCTCGGCTATCTGATGGCGACGCGACTGGTCCCGGCGCCCCGCGCCTGGTCGGTGGCCGCCGGGGTGTCGCTCGGCGCCGCGACGTTCGTGGTCGCGACCCTGATCCTGAGCGCGATCCCGCTCGGGCCGCTCACCGCGATGCCCTTCGCGGCCGCGGTGTGCCTGGGTGCGGGCTACCTCGTGCGGCGCCTGCCCGACACCGCCACGCTCCGCCGCGGTCCCATCTCGGTGTCGCTTCTCGCGATCCGTATCGTGGTCTCGGCCCTCACCGTGCTCGCGGTCACCTCGGTGGCCCACGTGCTCGGCCCCAAGTGGTCCGGGCTGGTGGTGGGCTTCCCGGTCAACGGCCTGCCGGTGATGGCGCTGCTGCACGCCCGCTACGGGGCCGCGGTGATCATGCCGTTCATCCGGATGTTCCCGGTGGGCGCCTTCGGCATCTGCATCTTCAACCTGGTGGCGTCACGAACCCTCGTGCGGATCGGGCTGCCCGCCACGATCGCGCTCGCGTACGCGGTGGACGTCGCCTACCTCGCGGCGGTGGCCTGGCTGCGCCGCCCGCGCCCGGTGAGCCCATGACGATCCGCGAGATCCAGGCCGACCACTACCGCATCCCGCTGCCGGTGGCTCTCTCCGACTCCACCCACGGCGTCATCGAGGGCTTCGAGCTGGTCACGATCCGCCTGCGCGACGGCGACGGCGCCGAGGGCGTCGGGTACACCTACACGGTGGGAACCGGGGGCGCCGCGGTGCACGCGCTGATCGCGCGCGATCTGGCCCCGCGCCTGGCTGGCCGCGAGGCGGA
Organism: Candidatus Methylomirabilota bacterium; assembly: GCA_035312605.1. GTDB lineage: Bacteria > Methylomirabilota > Methylomirabilia > Rokubacteriales > CSP1-6 > CAMLFJ01. The sequence goes on along the minus strand of DATGBR010000349.1, from coordinate 4,021 downwards.
GGACATCGAGGCGCTCTGGCAGACCATGTGGTGGGCGCTCCACTACGGCGGCCGCGGCGGCGCCCAGGCCCTCGCCATCTCCGCGGTGGACATCGCGCTCTGGGACCTGCGGACGCGGCGGCAGGGAATGCCGCTCTGGCGTGCGCTCGGCGGCTTCGACCCGCGGGTCCCGTGCTACGCGGGCGGGATCGACCTCGACTTCCCGCTCGACGCTCTGCTGCGCCAGACCGACGCCAACCTGGCCCGCGGCTTCCGCGCCATCAAGATGAAGGTCGGGCGCCCTGCGCTGCGTGAGGACGTGGAGCGGGTGCGGGCCATGCGCGCGCACCTGGGCCCCGATTTCCCGCTGATGGTCGACGCCAACATGCGCTGGAGCGTGGACGAGGCCATCCGCGCCGCCCGCGCGCTCCGGGAGTGCGACCCGGTCTGGCTCGAGGAGCCCACCATCCCGGACGACGTGCCGGGCCACGTGCGCATCGTGCGCGAAGGCGGGCTCCCGGTCGCGGCGGGGGAGAACCTCCACACGCTCCACGAGTTCCGCGCGCTGATCGCGGCGGGCGGCGTGAGCTTTCCCGAGCCCGACGTCACCAACTGCGGCGGCGTCACCGCGTTCCTGAAGATCTGCCACCTCGCCGAGGCCTTCAACCTGCCGGTGACCTCGCACGGCGCCCACGACGTGACCGTCCACCTGCTCGCCGCCGTCCCCAACCGCTCCTACCTGGAAGCCCACGGCTTCGGCCTCGACCGCTACATCGCCGACCCCCTACAGCTCGTCGACGGTCGCGCCATCGCCCCCGACCGCCCCGGCCACGGCATCACGTTCGACTGGAAAGGTCTCGAACACCTCCGAGCGTGACCGCCGGGCGCCGGCCGCGGGCGGGGGTGGCGGGACTCAAGAATCGTAGGCGGCGGGATCCTAAGGGCCGAATCCTTGACAGGCCTTCTCGCGTCTCCTAGAGTGGGCTCGACATGAATAAGCGGCTGATCATGGGGGTTGTGCTGGTGGCGATCTGGCTCCTCCTGGGGCCGGTGGCCATGGTCTTCGACGGCTGCGTGGGCTGCGAGCTGCCTTGCGCCCAGATGGCCTGCGCGATTGCGGCGCCGGTGCCTGCGGCAATCCCCGGTCTGGTCAGCTCCGTCGTTCCCGGATTCGAGCTCCATCCGATCACCTCGGTCCCGTCTACCCTCGAGCTTCCTCCGAAGTCTCTCCTCTCCGCTGCTGCGTAGTTCGTCGTAACCAAGCGTCTCTCTAACTAGCTCGTGCAGCGGCTGATGTCCATCCACGGATGGACCCTGGGGACGTGTCCCCCGGCCGGAGAGGAGAATTCTCCATGCGTCGCAGCATCTTCTCGATCGTCGTGTCGCGCGATATCAGCGCTCCCGGATTAACGCGGGCAATCCCGCCATCGCCGGCCGTGGATCCTTTCTCGTGCTGGAGGCCGATGCGGTTCCGGCCAAGGCACTCCGGTTCGTGCAGCTCAACACGAAGAGATGACCCACATGATGGGGAATGAGTGCGGGGGCCTCGGAATGATGCTGCTCGCCTGGCTGGGCGGTGTGCTGAGCTTGGGCCTGGTGGGCAGCCTGATCGTCCTGACGTGGGTGGTGATCGGCCACCTGCGACGCCAGTCGATGGCGCCGCAAGCGAGCCGGTAGCCAGGAGCGAGGCGGCGATGACCAGCCGAAGCCGGATCTCGATCATCGCCGCCTTCCTGCGACGACCCGAGACAGGCAGCCACGGCGGCGCGGCCGCGGGAGAGCGGCAGTGATCAACTGGCTCATCGAGGTGTCGCTCAGGAATCGGTTCTTCGTCGTCGCGTGCTTTGCCCTGCTGGCGGGCTGGGGGTACTGGGCGCTCCTGACCACGCCCATCGACGCGATCCCGGACCTCTCGGACAACCAGGTCATCGTCTTCACGGACTGGACCGGCCGCTCACCCCAGGAGGTCGAGGACCAGATCACGTATCCGCTCACGGTGAGTCTCCAGGGCTTACCGGGAGTCCGCGTGGTCCGGTCCTCGTCGGCGTTCGGCTTCTCGATGATCAACGTGATCTTCGAGGACTCGGTCGACCTGTACTTCGCGCGCACGCGGGTGCTGGAGCGGCTCAACCTGCTGTCGAAGTCCCTCCCCACGGGCGTGGTGCCGACGCTCGGGCCCGACGCCACCGGCGTGGGGCACGTCTTCTGGTACACGGTGGAGGGTCAGGGCCATTCGCTGCGCGATCTCCGATCCATCCAGGACTGGTACATCCGGTACCAGCTGAACGCGGTGCCCGGGGTGGCCGAGGTCGCGAGCATCGGCGGTGAGGTGCGCCAGTACCAGATCGACGTGGATCCGAACCGCCTGCGGGCCTTCAAGATCCCCCTCTCCGCGGTGGTGGACGCGGTCCTGCGCAGCAACCAGAACGTCGGGGGAAACGTCATCGAGGCGAGTGGCACGTGGTCCGTGGTCAGGGGCCTCGGGCTGATCGAGAGCGTCAAGGACCTGGAGCAGGTTGTCGTCGGCGCCGAGAACGGCGTGCCGGTCTTCGTCCGACAGGTGGCGGACGTCAAGGTCGGTGACGCCTTCCGGGTGGCGGCCCTTGTGAAGGGCGGCCAGGAGGCGGTGGGCGGGGTCGTCGTCGCGCGCTATAGGGTCAGCACGGTTGACGTCATCAAGCGGGTGAAGGAGAAGATCGCGGCGCTCCAGGCCGGGTTGCCGGCGGGCGTTCGGATCGTCCCGTTCTACGACCGGTCGGCCTTGATCGAGCGGGCGGCGGCGACATTGAAGCGTGCGCTGATCGAAGAGGCGATCGTCGTCACCCTGGTCAACATTGTCTTCCTGCTCAACCTCCGCTCGGTGCTCATCGTCACGCTCCCGATCCCGCTTGCGGTCTTGACCGCGTTTCTGTTCATGCGCTATCTGGGCATCACCTCCAACATCATGTCGCTGGCGGGTATCGCCATCGCCATCGGCGTCCTCGTCGACGCGGCCATCGTCGTGACCGAGAACGCCTTCCGCTTCATCGAGCAGCGGGGCGTGAACCCACGCGACCGGCGCCGGGTGCTGGAGACGGTCCTGGACGCGAGCCGCCTGGTGGCCCGGCCGATCTTCTTCGCGATGGCCATCATCATCCTGGCGTTCATTCCGGTCTTCGCGCTCACCGGCCAGGAGGGCAAGCTCTTCCGCCCGCTGGCGTTCACCAAGACATTCGCGATGGCCGGGGCCACCATCCTCTCGGTGACTCTCGTCCCCGTCCTGTGCAGCCTCCTGATCGGCGGGAAGATCCGGCCGGAGGAGCAGAACCCAGTCATGCGGCCGCTGGTCTGGGCCTATCGGCCGGTGCTCGGGTGGGCCCTTCGCCACCGAGTGCTGACGATCGCCGTTGCGGTCATGGTCTTGGTGGGGGCCCTGGGGTTGATCCCCCGCATCGGCAGCGAGTTCATGCCGCCGCTCAACGAGGGCGATCTGATGTTCATGCCCGTGACCGATCCGGCCATCTCGCTGCCCCAGGCCGTCGACATCAGCAAGAAGCAGAACGCGGCCATCCTGGCGACCCCCGAGGTCGCGTCCGTGGTGGCGAAGATCTCTCGCGCGGACACCTCCACGGACCCGGCGCCAGTGAACATGACCGAGACGGTCGTCAACCTCAGGCCGGAGTCCCAATGGCGGGCCGGGATGACCCGGGAGAGGTTGATCGGGGAGCTGGACGCCGCCACGACGATGCCGGGCGTGTCGAACATCTGGACCCAGCCCATCATCAACCGCATCAACATGCTGACCACCGGGATCCGCTCCGAGGTCGGAGTGAAGGTCTTCGGCAGTGACCTGAAGGTGCTCGAGGAACGCGCCCGCGCGGTCGCCGAGGTGCTGCGCAAGGTCCGCGGAGCCGCCGACGTGTATCCGGAGCAGGTGACCGGCGCCCCTTACCTCGACATCCGGGTGAACCGGGAGGCTGCGGCCCGCTACGGCATCACGGTGGGCGCGGTGACCAGCACGGCGCCCAGCGCGGGGGCACTGGCGCGGTACTGGGGTGCATAG
>DATGBR010000348.1:0-2259 GCA_035312605.1 Candidatus Methylomirabilota bacterium | reverse complement strand
AGGGTGAAGGCCGGCGTGTCCGTGTACCAGGATTTCCCGAAATCGCCCAGCACGGCGCGGCTCGCGAACTTCCAGTACTGCACGTACACCGGCTGGTCGAGCCCCAGCAGCTTGTGGTACCGCTCGTACTCCTCCTTGCCCGCGTTCTGGGGCAGGAGCAGCAGGACCGGGTCGCCGATCACGTGGAGGATCGCGAACGCCAGCATCGAGATGCCGACGATGACGACGACGAGCTGGACGATCTGGTGAGCGGCGTAGCGCTTCATGGCAGAACACGCCCGGCCCGGGGCAGCGGGGGGCCGGGGGGTGCGCTCCCGGTGAGTGGGGTATCGAACAAGGGAGGGCGCCCCCCGGCTGCCCGCCGCCCCGGGCCGGTCGCATCTGCACCATGAAGCGGTATGCGTTTCGGCAGATCGTCCAGCTCGCGGTCGTCATCGTCGGGATCTCCATGCTGGCCTTCGCGATCCTGCACGTCATCGGGGACCCGGTGACGCTGCTCCTGCCCCAGAACGCGGGCAAGGAGGAGTACGCGCGCTACTACAAGCTGCTCGGGCTGGACCAGCCGGTCTACGTGCAGTACTGGAAGTTCGCGAGCCGCGCGGTGCAGGGCGACTTCGGCAAGTCGTGGTACACCGACACCCCCGCCTTCAAGCTCGTGATGGAGCGGATGCCGCCCACCCTCTACCTCACCAGCGCCGGCCTCGTGATGGCGCTCCTGATCTCCCTGCCGCTGGGCATCCTCGCCGCGCTCAAGCGCCACTCCTTCGTGGACAGCCTCTGCACGATGGGGGCGGTGGCGGGCCAGGCGATGCCGATCTTCTGGCTCGGCATCATGCTGATCATCATCTTCGCGGTGCGCCTCCGGCTCCTGCCCGCCTCCGGCTACGGCACCTGGCAGCACTTCCTCATGCCCGCCTTCACCCTGGGCGCGTTCCTGGCCCCGATCACGATGCGCCTGGTGCGATCCGGCGTCATCGAGGTGATGAACATGGAGTACATCAAGACCGCCCGCGCCAAGGGGATGGCCGAGTGGCGCGTGGTGGTCAAGCACGCCTTCCGCAACGCGTGCATCCCGGTGATCACGGTGCTCGGGCTGCAGTTCGGCCAGCTCCTCGGCGGGGCCATCGTGACCGAGACCGTGTTCGCGTGGCCGGGGGTCGCCACCCTCACGGTGGACTCGATCCGCAACCAGGACTTCCCGGTGGTGCAGTGCGCGGTGGTGCTGCTGGCCCTCATCATCGTGGCCATCAACTTCGTGGTGGACATGATCGTCGGGTTCGTGGACCCCCGGATCCGGGTGGGCGGGTGAGCGCGGTGCGGGCCGGCGACGTGGCGCTGGAGAGCCCGGGCGCGAGCCCGGCGCGCCCGCAGGAGGCCGAGCGCTCCCTGCAGCGCCTCTGGCGGGTGAAGTGGGGACTCGCCGCCGCCCTGCTGCTGCTCCTGATCGTGATCGGCACGCTGGCCGCGCCCCTGATCGCGCCCTACAGCCCGGTCGAGGTGGACATCCGGCACCGGCTCGGCCCGCCCGCGTGGATGGAGGGTGGCAAGGCCGACCACTGGCTCGGCACCGACCAGATCGGCCGCGACCTGCTCTCCCGCATGATCTACGGAGGCCGCGTCTCGCTGCTGATCGGCGTCGCGGCGGTGCTGGTCTCGTCCACCATCGGGGTGCTGCTGGGGCTCGCGGCGGGCTATTTCGGCTCGCGCACCGACTGGATCATCATGACCGTGATCAACGTCATGCTGACCTTCCCGTTCGTGCTGCTGGCCCTGGCGGTGATCGCGGTGCTCGGGCCGAGCCTCGTCAACATGGTGATCGTGCTCGGCGTGGCGGGCTGGCCGCTCTACGCGCGCGTCATCCGGGCCGAGACCATGGCCATCCGCGAGCGGGACTTCATCACCGCCGGCCGCGCCCTGGGGATGAGCCACGTCCGGATCATCTTCCGCCAGATCCTGCCGAACCTCATCTCGGTGATCGTGGTGATCGCCACGCTCCAGGTGGCGAGCGTGATCATTCTCGAGTCGTTCCTGTCGTTCCTCGGTCTCGGCGTGCAGCCCCCGACCCCCGCGTGGGGCAACATGCTCGGCGAGGGCCGCGTGTACATGCTGAACTCCTGGTGGATCGCGGCGTTCCCGGGGCTCGCGATCTTTCTGACGACGCTCGCGATCAACCTGATGGGCAACGCGCTCCGCGACTGGCTCGACCCGCACATGAAGCTTTAGCTTCGGGTGGTTCTTGACGGCCGGATTATATGCACG
>DATGBR010000347.1:0-5524 GCA_035312605.1 Candidatus Methylomirabilota bacterium | reverse complement strand
GGCTTCCCGGTGGGGACGCCGATGGACACCAACTTCTGCTATGGTCAGATCCCCGCGCTGACCCGCGACAAGTACGGCGAGGCCCACGACCTGATCATGAAGGCGTGGGCCGAGGACGAGCCCTTCGCGTTCGACGGCAAGTACAACCAGCTCCGCTGGGTGAACTGCTGGCCCAAGCCGATCCAGAAGCCGCACCCGCCGATCTACATCCCGGGCGGTGGCTCGATCGAGACGTGGGACTTCTGCCTCGACCACGACTACAACTACTCGTACCTCTCGTTCTACGGCTACCTCCGCGGCAAGTCGCTGCTCGAGGGCTACTGGGAGCGCGTGGCCAAGCGCGGCAAGGACGACTCACCCTACCGCGCCGCCTTCGCCCAGATCATCTGCGTGGCCGACACCGACGCGCAGGCCGAGGAGCTCTACGCGGAGCACTGCCTCTACTTCTTCAACCGGTGCCTGCACGTGTTCCCGCCCTTCGCGGATCCGCCCGGCTACCGCACGGTGAACACCATCAAGTACGGCGCGCTCTCCCAGCTCCGCATGGAGGCGCAGCGGATCATGCAGGGGCTCACCTGGAAGCAGCTCGTGGAGGAGCGCTTCATCATCGCGGGGAGCCCGGAGACGGTGCGCCAGCAGCTCGAGGAGTGCATCACCGGCCTCCGCGTCGGCCATCTCTTCTGCCTGCTCCACACCGGCAACATGCCGGACTGGAAGACCCGGCACTCCACCAAGCTCTTCGCCGAGAAGGTGATGCCGCAGCTCCGCCATCTCTGGCCCGAGTGGAAGCACGACGACCGCTGGTGGATTCATCCGATGGAAGAGCGGCTGCACCCCGAGGAGGGCCGGCCGGGCGCGGAGAAGGCCGGCCAGGAGTGGCGGTGATGAAGGCGCGCACCGTCGAGACCCGCAAGGGCGCGCGCTGCCGGGTGCTGGAGGGCGGCAGCGGGATGCCGGTGGTGTTCCTGCACGGCGCGGGCGGCCTCCTGGCCGACAACCCGTTCCTCGACCGGCTCGCCGCGCGCTATCACGTGTTCGCCCCCGAGCTGCCCGGCTACGGCGAGTCCACCGGCGAGGAGCTGCTCGAGGACATGCTCGACTTCACGCTCCACGGCTGGGACGTGGTGGACGCGCTCGGCCTCACCCGCCCGCACCTGGTCGGCCACTCGATGGGCGGCATGATCGCGGCGGAGATGGCCGCGGTCGCCCCGCACGACCTGGACCGCCTGGCCCTCGTGGCCGCGGCGGGGCTGTGGATCGAGGAGCACCCCATCCCGGACATCTTTGCCCTGCTGCCCGGCCAGCTGGTCGAGCTGCTCTTCCAGGATCCGGACAAGGGCCAGGCGCTGCTCACCGGCGGGGTGGACTTCTCGGACATGGAGGCGTTCAAGGCGTTCTACCTGGGCCAGCAGCGCCGGCTCGCGATGGCGGGCAAGATCCTGTTCCCGATCCCGAACCGCCGGGTGTCCAAGCGCCTCTACCGGGTGACCGCGAAGACGCTGGTGCTGTGGGGCGAGGCCGACCGGCTGATCGTGCCGGCCTACGCGCAGCGCTGGGCCCGCCTCATCTCCGGGGCGCAGGTCCAGATGGTCCCGGACGCGGGCCACATGCTGCCCTACGAGCAGCCGCAGGCCTTCGTCGACGCGCTCGCCCGATTTCTTGGATGAGCGGGGGATGAGCGAGGCCATCGGCGACGGCTGGATCGGGCGGCCGCTCAAGCGGCGCGAGGATCACCGGCTCCTCACCGGCGCGGGCTCCTACGTGGACGACATGCGGCCGCCCGGCTGCGTCCACGTGGCGCTGCTCCGCTCCCCGCACGCGCACGCCCGCATCGCGCGCCTCGACGTCGAGGCGGCGCGGCGCGCGCCGCGCGTGCTGCTGGTGGTGACCGGGAAGGACACCGCCCACCTCGCCCCGATGCCGGTCAACCGCCTGATGCCCGACATGCGCGTGCCGCCCCATCCGATCCTCGCCGAGGACTCCGTGCACTCGACCGGCATCCCGGTGGCCGCGGTGGTGGCCGAGGACGCCTACGCGGCGTACGACGCGCTCGACCTGATCGAGGTCGAGTACGAGCCGCGGCCCGCGCTGCCCGAGCCGGAAGGCGCGCTGGCGAAGGGCGCGCCCGCGCTCTTCCCGGGCGTCGACGGCAATCGCGTGCTGCACCGCACCCTGCGCGAGGGCGACGCGGCGGGCGCGTTCGCCGCCGCCGCGCACGTGGTGCCCCTCCGGGTCGCCCAGGCACGCGTCTCGGCGGTGGCCCTCGAGCCCCGCTCGGTGCTGGCCACCTTCGACCGCTTCAGCGAGGAGCTCACGATGTGGGTCTCCTGCCAGGCCCCGTTCCGCATCCGGGCCGAGGTGGCGCGCCTGCTCGAGCTGCCCGAGAGTCGGGTGCGGGTGATCGCGCCCGACGTGGGCGGCGGCTTCGGGGTGAAGACCGGCCCCTACCGCGAGGACGTGCTGCTGGCCTGGCTGGCCCGCCGCCTCGCGCGGCCGGTGAAGTGGGTGGCCACGCGGCGCGAGGACCAGGCCACCACGAACCAGGCGCGCGGCTCGGTGTGCGAGGGCGAGCTGGCGCTCGACGCGAGCGGCCGCATCACCGGGCTCCGCGCGCGCATCGCCTCCCCGCTCGGCTCCTCGCTCATGAACGCGGCGGCGGGATCGCCGTGGAACCACGCGCGCCTCCTGCCCGGCGCCTACGTGGTCCCGACGTGCGACATCACGGTGTCGGGCGCGGTCACCACCACCGCGCCGGTGGCGGCCTACCGCGGGGCCGGACGGCCGGAGGCCTGCTTCTACATCGAGCGCCTGATCGACACCGCCGCGCGCGCGCTCGGTCTCGACCCCGCCGAGCTGCGGCGCCGCAACCTCATCCCCCCGGAGCGCTTCCCGTTCCGCACCGTCACCGGCCAGAGCTACGACTCGGGCGATTATCCGCAGGCGCTCGACCGCGCGCTCGCGGCCGCCGACTACGCGGGGCTGCGCCGCCGGCAGGCGGAGCGCCGCGTGCGCGGCGAGATCGTCGGGGTCGGCGTGGTGTCCTACGTGGAGCCCTGCGCGCTCGGCTGGGAGAGCGGATCGATCCGCGTCGAACGGTCGGGAAAGGTCACCGCGATCACCGGATCGAGCGCCCACGGCCAGGGGCACGAGACCACGTTCGCCCAGGTGGTGGCCGACCACCTGGGCGTCACGCCCGACGAGGTCACGGTGCTCCACGGCGACACGCGCTCCGGCCCCGAGGGCTTCGGCACCTTCGGCAGCCGCAGCGTGGCCCTGGGCGGCGGCGCGCTGGTGCGCGGCTCGGTCGAGGTCCGCGACAAGGGCCGCCGCATCGCCGCCCGGCTGCTCGAGGCGGCGGAGGAGGACGTGGTGGGCGTGCCCGGTGGCTTCCAGGTGGCCGGCGTGCCGGCCAAGCGCGTGGCCTGGAAGGAGGTCGCCACCGCGGCCTACGCGGGCGGCCAGGCGCTGCCGCCCGGCGACACCCCGGGGCTCGAGGCCACCACGTACTTCCAGGCCGAGGCCGAGGTGTGGAGCTACGGCGCGGTCGTCTGCGCGATCTCGATCGCGCGGGACACCGGCGTGCTCTCCATCGAGAAGCTCGTGTGGGTCGACGACGCGGGGACGATCATCAACCCGCTGCTGGCCGAGGGCCAGCTCCTCGGCAGCCTGGCCCAGGGGCTCGGCCAGGCGCTGCTCGAGGCCATCGTCTACGACGGCGACGGACAGCTCCTCACCAGCACACTGATGGACTACGCGATCCCGCGGGCGGAGGACATGCCGGCGCTCACCATCGAGAAGATGCACACCCCGTCGCCGCGCAACCCGCTCGGGGCCAAGGGCCTGGGCGAGGCGGGCTGCATCGCGATCCCGCCCGCCCTGGTCAACGCGGCGGTCGACGCGCTCACCCCGTTCGGGATCACCCACGTCGACATGCCGCTCGGCGCCGAGCGCCTGTGGGCCGCGATCAACAAGAAGGGGACGGCGGCTCGATCGGGCGCGTGACCGGGCTCGAGCCGATCTCGCCGCCCATCCAGCCGGGGATCACCGCCGAGAAGCGCCCCGCGGTCCCCCCCGCCACCACCACCATGATCTCACCGGCCGAGGGAAACTTCGGGATCAGGTCCTCCGGCCGCGCGCTCGCCAGGAGATCCTTGAGTCGCCCGCTCTCGGCGCCGTCGGGTCCGGGCTGGAGCTCGCGCGCGGGACGACGGATCGTTTCGTAGAGGTACTGCTTCACCCCCGCCTTCGACCAGCCCTCGTCCCCGATGGTCTTGGCGTGCTCGGGCCCGATCACCCAGAGGGTGTGGCCGTAGAGGGGAAAGCTCTTGTGGTTCCACAGCCCGGCCGCGGACCAGCCGAGCGAGGCGAGCAGCTGCGGCGCCGAGCGGCTCAGGTGGTCGTTGACGATGAACGGCCCCTCCCCCGAGAAGACGGTGACCGTGCTCTCCTCGGGCGCGAAGCCGCGCTCGACGTGGAGCGGCTCCCAGGGCGAGGCCTCCTCGTGCTCGCCGATGCAGTAGGTGTACCGGCCCGGGTGGCCGAGCGTGGACATCGAGATCTCCCCCGCCTTCGTGCCGCCCAGGTTGATCATGACGAGCCGCAGGGCCCGGCCGATCGTCGCGTTCGCGCGATGGCCCGGCCCGAAGACGCCGGCGCCGCAGTTGACCTCGAGGCGGGCGCGGACCGGACCGTTGAGGATGACCAGCGGGGAGGTCGCGTTGGTGGTGCCGGACTGGCCGTGCAGGTTGAAGGCGGGATCGCAGGCCGCCTCCACCGTCGCCAGCACCACCGGGAAGTACTCGGGGCGGCAGCCCGCCATCACCGCGTTGACCGCCAGCTTCTCCACCGTGCCGCGCCCGTAGTTCGGCGGGATCCGGGCGACCAGGTCGTCCCGCGAGCGGCGCGTCGCGGCCAGCATGCGCTCGACGCGCTCGCGGGTGGGCGGCACCACCGGCAGCCCGTCGGTCACCCCCCGCTCGAACCAGCGCTCGAAGTCGTCCGCCATCGCGGCGACCAGTATACGGGTCAGGCCGGGGTCGACTCCGGGCCGAACGCGGCCGCCACCGCGCGCCGCACCTTCGCGGGGTACCATCGGCTCCAGCCGACCGCGGCCGCGAACGCGACGATCGAGGCGACTACGTCCACCCAGATCGGGATCGCGGGCACCCACTCGGCGGCCACGTCGGCGGCCACCATCACCGCGAAGGCCCCCGCCCACGCCCAGGTTATCGCGCGATTGACCGAGGTGAAGATCGGCGAGGCCCAGAACACCTCCGGCACCTGCTCGCGCGCGTACTGGATCGTGAAGGGCCGACCGATGGCGAGCGAGACCAGCACGATGCCGAGGAGCCCGGTGTCCACCGCGAGCCGCACGGTCGCCACCGTCCAGCGGGGCGCGGCGGCCACCGTGTAGGCGGTGAGCAGGCCGAACACCACGAGGCTCCCGACCTCGAGGATCTTGACCGAGCGGCCGCGCAGGCGCATCACCAGGCAGAGCAGCGCCGAGGTCGCGAGCGCGCCGGCA
>DATGBR010000346.1:0-21607 GCA_035312605.1 Candidatus Methylomirabilota bacterium | reverse complement strand
AGCCACCGGAACGCCTCGGCCTCGCTCAGGTGGCGGTCGGTCATCAGCTTACCCTTCGCCTGGTCCACGAGCGGCCGCTCGGCCCTCGCCTGCTGCATCCGTCGGATGTCGCGGAAGCGCGCGAGCGCCAGATCGAGCGTCGGCGCCACCTCCGCCGCGCGAAGCGGCTTGAGCATGAAGCCCAACACCCCGGCGCGATTGGCCTGCTCCACCACCGCGGATCCCGTGTCGCGCGTGAAGAGCACCGCGGGACAGTCGCACGCCGCGGTGATTCTCGGCATGAGCGCCGGCTCGCGTCGCCCGGAGAGGCTGGGCGCGATGATCAGCACGTCCGGTCGCGTTTGCTGCATCAGGGCCACCGCGTCCAGCCGCAGCGGCGCCTCCAGCGCCACGATCCCACCCGCATCCTCGACGGCGGCTCGCAGCGACGCGCGCGACGGGGTGTCCCCGTCGAGCACGGCCACTCGCCATCGCGGCGACCCACTCCTCCACACCCTGCCGATCACTCGCATGCGCACCTCCTGAGGCGTCGCCCTGTCGCAACCCGCGTGCCAACGGATCGCGCTCTCCGTCGAGCGCCGACCGATGCTGGCGTGAAGAAAATTCCGGGCCCGGAGGAGAAGTTCTTCCCCTCCTCTGACCGCACGGGTGAGCACGTGGGACCGATCGGCCTCGGCGACCGACCTACATCCCCGTTGAAGCCACGACTCGCGGCAACGGCTCGGTGGCACATGGCTTGCGTGCTCTCGTCGCCATGCTGAGGCTCAAAGGAGAACGCGACGACGACGTCCAGCGTGAGGACGAGGTCCGACCCCGGCTGGTTGACACCGAGGAGACGGACGAGCTCACCGGCAAGGACATCTTCCCGGTCGACGAGTCAGACGAGCCGGGATACCTGGAGTACGACTCCGGTCGACCCGGGCGAGGCCTCCCGTTCCGAGGATTCGCCATCGCCACGGCGGCCTTCGCTCCCACATTCTTGCTGATCTTCTTCGGCCTGCCATACCTCGTGGGCTCCGCGGTACCGGCCCGGAGGTCGAGCGCGCCCGTCGCCTCCCCCGCCCCGGAGTCGAAGGCTTTCCCGTCGTTGTCCGAGGCAGCCCGCGGTGATGCACGGGGCGGCGGCCTGGGTGATGCGCGGAGCGGCCTGGGTGGCCGCATGTCAACCGACCCGTTCCGGACGACCCCCCCGGTGCCCGACGAGCCCAAGGTCGAGGAGCGGGCGACCGCAGTGGCGCCCGAGCCGATCCCCTCGCTGCCACCGGCGCGGACGGCGCCAACCGCGCCGGCCGTCGCGCCCGAGCCTCGCGTCCCGGAGGCCCGTAGCGCCTCCGTACCACCCCCGGCCCCCGAGCCTCGCGCGGCGGTGGAGGAGCCGCGCCGCGCCCCCCGGGAGCCGCGCGAGTGGACCCCGGCCGCCGCCTTCACGGACCGCGCGGCCGCGAGCCGCCTCGCGAGCAGCATCGAGAAGCAGGGCTATCCCGTCGAGATCCGACAGGACGCCTCGTCGTCGCGGCCGTGGGTGGTGTGGATCGGCGCCCAGCCTAGCGGCGGCTCCCGCCGCCGCTAGGCGGCGCGGTCTAGGCTCGCTTCTCCGGCTCGCGATCCAGCTGCAGCTCCCGCCAGCGGCGGGCCTTGTTGTGGAGCGTCTTCGGGGTGGTGCCGAGGATCTCGGCGGCGCGGGTCTTGTTGTTGTTCACCGACTGCAGCGTCCTCAGGATGAGCGCCCGCTCGCCGTCGTCCAGCGTGGTTCCCAGCGGCAGCACCACCACGTTCGCGCGCTCCGCCGGCGGAGCGCCGAGCGGCGACAGCGGCAGACACTCGGGCGTGATGAGCCCGTCCTCGCACGAGACCACCGCCCGCTCGATCACGTTCCGGAGCTCGCGCACGTTACCCGGCCAGGTGTGGTCGTTCAGGAGTTTGAGCGACGCCCCGTCCACGCTCCGCACCTGCCGCCCGTACTTCTCGTTGAACTCGGCGATGAACGCATCCGCGAGGAGCGCGATGTCCTCCGGCCGCCGCCTCAGCGGGGGCAGCGGGATCGTCAGCACGTTGACCCGGTAGTAGAGATCCTCGCGGAACGTGCCCTCCTGCACCGCCTTCACCACGTCCTTGTTGGTGGCCGTCAACACGCGCACGTCGACGCCGATCTCGTCGTGGCCGCCCACGCGCCGCACCTGGCTGTCCTGGAGGACGCGAAGGTACTTCGCCTGCAGGTTCGAGCTCATCTCCGCGATCTCGTCCAGGAAGATCGTGCCGCCGTCGGCCAGCTCGAAATAGCCGGGCCGGCGGGCCATCGCTCCGGTGAACGCGCCCTTCTCGTGACCGAACAGCTCGCTCTCGAGCAGGGTCTCCGGAATGGCCGAGCAGTTCACCGCCACGAACGGCCCCTTCGCCCGCTGCGACATCTGGTGGATGGTGCGGGCCACCAGCTCCTTGCCGGTGCCGGTCTCCCCCATGATCAGCACGGGGGCGGGGCTGGGTGCGGCCATCTCGATGAGGCGGTAAACCTCCTGCATCGTGGGGCTCACCCCGAGGAGCGGCCCGAGCCCGCGGCTCTCCTTGAGCTGCCGGCGTAGCACCGTGACCTCCTTGTTCACCTGGACCTTCTCGACCGCCTTCTCGACCAGCACCCGCAGCCGGCGGGGGTCCACCGGCTTGGTCATGTAGTCGTAGGCGCCCTCCCGCATGGCGGAGACCGCGGTCTCGATCGAGCCGTGAGCGGTCAGCAGGATCACCGCCGCCTCGGGCACCGCCGCCGCGAGGGGTTTCAGTAGCCCGATGCCGTCGATGACCGGCATGATCATGTCCGCGACCACGACCGAGGGGCGGAACGCCGGCGCCCGCTCGAGCGCATCCTTGCCGTCCACGGCTTCCTGCACCTCGTAGCCCCACATGGTCAGGAGCGCGGCCAGCCCGCTGCGGCCCGACTCGTCGTCGTCAGCAATCAGAATGCGATGCTTCATTGGTCGTCCCCTCTCGGGTGATTGGTGTCGGTCGATGGAGTCATTTGGTTCCGGCTGCGCGACCCGACTGCAATGGATGTGCCCCGGAGATTCTTTGTGGAAAAAGGTACCGGGCACATGACGGTAACTATAATTCGTATCAATAGTTGCGATCCGCGGCTCCGACTCGACTTTACTGCTGTCATCGGCACCAGCCATTCGGCAGAGGGAATATTTTACCGTGTAACTACCACCCTCCGCCGCGCGAACCCCCTCAGTCCAGATCGATCAGGGCGAGGCCGGTCGAGGGGTCGGTCTTCCGCTGGAGCGTGGCCGGGGCCTCCACCAGGGTGACTTCGAGGGTCGGCTCCACGCTCCCGCCGAGCAGGTGGCCGCCCAGGGCCCCTCCGTCCGCCCGGGCCACTACGACATGGGCATGCACCCGCGGCTCCCCGCGGTCCAGCGCGATGTTGCCGATCAGCGAGACCACCTCGACCTGCTCGCGGATGACGCGGCGGCGGTAGTCGCGCCGGGCGTGGTCGAAGAAGCCCAGGGTCACCACCGCGAACGCGCCGATGCCGGTCAGGGAGGCGGCCCGGAGATCGTGGCGCTTGGCCGCGTCGGACAGGGCCTCCACCGGGTCGTCGCCCCGGTCACACACCAGCACGAAGGTGCGGCGCCCGCCCGCATCGTCCAGCTGGCGCATTCTCACGGTGCGCCTCCCATCAGGCCCGCTCGGCCACCGCTTCCTTGTCCCGCTTCCGGAGACCCACCAGGCAGGTCACCAGGACGCCGGTCATCGCGGTGAGCAAGCCCAGCTCGATCATGGCGTAGCGGAACGCGGACTCGCCCTGGCTGGCGAGCGTGCCGAACTCCGCGGTGATCACCAGGATGCGCCGCACCCCCGCGATCAGGGCCACCAGGACGAACGGCTCGGGCACCAGCACGTGCTCCCGGAACGAGACCTGCACCGTATAGAGGATCTCGATGATCATCAAGATCAGGAGCAGCTGGTCGAGGACCGCGACCACGCTCGGCCCGATCGCGCCGCCCAGGAGGCTCCGCACGAATTGGATGACCGCGTTCACGAGCAGCGCCACGCCCCCCGCCGCGAGCACGACGCCCAACCCCACGTAGAGCACGTCCTCGACCTTGGTGAACCCCTGCGCGATGCGCTCCCGGGCGGGGGCGCTCTGACTGGCGCGGCTCACGGCGCGACGACCCGGGCCCGCCGCGGCCGCCGGCTCACAGGCGCCCGGTGAGCACGAGGGCCACCAGGATGAGCCCCGCCGCCGTCACCGCGCTGCTCGGGTAGTATCCCCAGTCCCGGCTTTGCGCGCAGGCGGGCACCGGGCCGAGCGCCAGCACGAGCAGGATCACGATCAGCACGAGCGGCATCTCCCGCAATCGCTGTGCCAGCGAGCGGAGGACCAGCACGGCGCGGCTAAGCGCTCGAAAACGGACGCACCGGGGCGCGCCGGCCACGGACGCGTTCGTCGCGACGCGCGCTGGACGCCGGTAAACGTTACCGGAGAAGCCCGGTAACGCCGACCCGCCCGTCGCGCCTTTCTGGCGCGTGGCCCGCGTGGTACCGTGTGAGCGACCCGTTGGCGTCGACCTTGCTCTCCTGGAGGCGCGGATCATGACCGATATGTGGGGCGATCTCGTGTGGGCCGCTCTCGCCGATCTCAAGACGAGGCTGATGCTCGTGCTGCCGGGAATCCTGGCGATGCTGACGCTCGCCGCGGTCGGGCTGGCCGGTGCGTGGGTCAGCGCCCGCGTCGCCCGCCGGCTCGCGCAGGCGGTAGCCTTCGATCGACGCGCGGAGGCGTGGGGCATCGTGGCCGCGCTGAACCGCGCGGGCGTGCGCAAGCCGCCCTCGCAGGTGCTCGGACTGGTCGTCTTCTGGAGCGTCCTCGTGCTCTTCTTGCCGGTGGCCATCGACGCGCTCGCCATCCCCGGCACCGGGCGTCTCACCGAGTTCGTCTTCTCGTGGGTCCCGCGCGTCATGGGCGCCGCGCTGATCCTGCTCGTGGGCTGGCTCGTGGCGAACTTCCTCGGCGAGGGCGTTCTCATCGCGGCGGTCAACGCCCGCCTGCCCGAGGCGCGGCTCCTGGCCCGGGCCATCCGGTGGGGCGTGCTCCTCTTCGCGAGCGCCACCGCCATCACCCACCTGGGCATCGGCAAGGAGATGGTGCTGGTCGCGTTCGGGATCACCTTCGGCGGGCTGATCTTCGCCCTCGCGCTGGCCTTCGGGCTCGGCGGGCGCGGGCTGGCCCGCCAGATCCTCGAGCGCCACCTCCGCAGTCGCGAGCCGCATCCGCGCGAGACCCTGACCCACCTCTAGGCCGCATGATCGACGTCGGCGTGCTCTTCCAGCAGGCGGCGGCGGCGCTGCGCCACGAGCGCCGCGCGAGCTACCGCCTACAGCTCGGGAGCGCACTCGGCTTCGACGAGGTCGCGGCCCTCGGTCCGTACCTGGAGGCGCTCGGGATCGGCGAGGTCTATCTCTCCCCCTGCTTCCGCTGCGGCCCCGGCAGCTCCCACGGCTACGACGTCACCGACCACAACGCGTTCAATCCCGAGCTGGGCAGCGCCGCCACCTTCGACCGGATGGCGGCCGAGCTGGCCGCGCGCGGGCTCGGCCTCATCCTGGACGTGGTGCCGAACCACATGGGGATCGCGGGCGACGCCAACCCCTGGTGGCTCGACGTGCTCGAGAACGGCCCGGCCTCGCCGCGGGCCGAGTTCTTCGACATCGACTGGGCGCCGGCCAAGGCCGAGCTGCGCAATCGCGTGCTCCTGCCCATCCTCCCCGACCAGTACGGCCGGGTGCTCGAGTCGCAGCAGCTGGCGCTCGAGTTCGTGGACGGCGCCTTCCATCTGCGGTACGCCGGCGCGCGCCTGCCCATCACCCCCCGCACCTATCCGCAGATCCTGACCGACGGGCTCGAGCCGGTCGCGCAACGCCTGGGCCCGGAGGACGCCGGGCTCCAGGAGCTGCGCAGCATCCTGACCGCGATCGAGCACCTCCCCGGGCGCACCGAGACCGATCCCCGCCGGGTCGAGGAGCGGCTGCGCGAGAAGGAGATCGTCAAGCGGCGTCTCATGGCCCTCGCCAAGGAGTCCGCCGACATCCGCGAGCACATCGAGGAGACGGTGCGGCGCTTCAACGGGGTGCCGGGCGATCCCGCTTCCTTCGACGCCCTCGATGGCATCCTCTCCGCGCAGACCTACCGCCTGGCCGACTGGCGGGTGGCCGGCGACGAGGTGAACTACCGCCGGTTCTTCGACGTGAGCCACCTGGCCGCGATCCGCATGGAGCGGCGCAACGTGTTCGACGCGACCCACCAGCTGATCCTGCGCCTGGTCGGTGAGGGCAAGGTCACCGGGCTGCGCATCGATCACCCGGACGGGCTCTACGCGCCCGGCGAGTACTTTCGCCGGCTGCAGGAGGGCGCCCTGATCGCGACCGCGCGGCGGCTGCTTCCCGAGCTGGGCGCCCCCGAGGCGGACGCGCTCGCCGCCCTCTACCGGACCCGCGCCGCGGACCAGGCCGCCACGCTCGAGGCGCGGCCGCTCTGGATCGCGGCCGAGAAGATCCTGGGTCCGGACGAGCCCCTGCCCGAGTGGTGGGCGGTGGCCGGCACCACCGGCTACGACTTCCTCGCCGCGGTGAACGGCCTCTTCGTCGACCGGGGCACCTCCCGGCAGATGACCGCGCTCTACTCGCGGGTAGCGGGCGACGGCGCCCGCATGGCCGATCTCACTTACGGGGCGAAGCGGCTCATCATGCAGGTTTCGATGGCGAGCGAGATCAATCAGCTGGGCTATACCCTCGACCGCATGTCCGAGCGCGACCGCCTCGCCCGCGACTTCACCCTCCCGAGCCTCGGCCGCGCGATCCGCGAGGTGGTCGCCGCCTTCGCCGTCTACCGCACCTACGTGGGCGACGACGGGAGCGACACCCCGGGCCCGCGCGACCGCGGCTATATCGAATCCGCGGTCGCGGAGGCCAAGCGCCGCAACCCGACCGTGAACGTGTCGATCTTCGACTTCGTCCGCGACGTGCTCCTGCTGCGCCACCCGGACCGCAGCAGTCCCGAGGAGCGCGCCGCGCGGCGCCACTTCGCGATGCGCTTCCAGCAGACCACCGGGCCGGTGACCGCCAAGGGGGTGGAGGACACCGCCTTCTATCTCTACAACCGCCTGGTCTCGCTCAACGAGGTGGGCGGCGACCCCGCGCGCTACGGGGAGCCGGTCTCCGTCTTCCACGCGCGCAACGAGCGTCGGCTCGAGCGGTGGCCGGAGTCGATGCTGGCCACCTCCACCCACGACACCAAGCGCGGTGAGGACGTGCGCGCGCGCATCAACATGCTCTCCGAGGTGCCGGGCGAATGGGCCGCCGAGGTGCGCCGCTGGCGCGGGATCGCCCGGCGCTTCAAGCGGCAGATCGACGGCCACGCCGCGCCCGACAGCAACGACGAGTACCTGCTGTATCAGACCCTGGTGGGCGCGTGGCCCGCGCGGGACGAGGACGAGCCGCTCGAGATGGTCACGTCCCGGCTCGTCGCCTACATGGAGAAGGCCACCAAGGAGGCCAAGCGGCGCACGAGCTGGGTGAACCCGAGCCAGCCTTACGACCGAGCGGTGGGCGCCTTCATCCGCGGCCTCCTGGCCCCGGACGGCCCCTTCCTCCCCGCGTTCCGGCCCTTCCAGCGGCTGGTGGCGGCCCACGGGGCGGTCAACTCGCTGGCCCAGACGCTGCTGAAGCTCACCGTCCCCGGCGTCCCCGACTTCTACCAGGGCACCGAGCTGTGGGACCTCGCGCTGGTCGATCCCGACAACCGCCGGCCGGTCGACTTCGCGCGACGCCAGGCGCTGCTGGAGGCCCTGCGCGCCCGCATCGCGGCCGACGCGGCCGCGGGAGCCGACGCCACCTCGCTCTGCGCCGAGCTGCTCGCCCACTGGCCGGACGGTCGCGTGAAACTGTATCTCACCCATCGCGCGCTGACCCTCCGGCGGGAGCGCGCGCCGCTCTTCGCGGTGGGCGGCTATCGCGCCCTCGGAGCGGACGGCCCGGGCGCCGACCACCTGCTGGCGCTCGCGCGCGCCGACGGGACGGACGCGGTGGTCGCGGCGGTGCCGCGCCTCACCGTGCGCCAGGGCGGCCTCACCGGCCGCATCCTGCTCGGCGCGCCCGCCTGGGAGCACACCGCGGTGGTGCTCGCCGAGGATCTCGCGGGCGTCTACCGCGACCGCTTCACCGGACTCACGGTGCCGAGCGAGCGGCGCGACGGGCTCGTGGTGCTGCCCGCGGGGGCCCTCTTCGCCCACTTCCCGGTCGCCCTCCTGGAGCGCGTGGCTCCGCCCGTGGCCCGATGAGCGTCCCGCCCACGGTCCGCCGCGCGCACCGGATGCCCTTCGGGGCCTCCCCGCTCGATGACGGCAGCACTCGCTTCCGTCTCTGGTCGCCGGGCGCGGACCGGGTCGAGCTCTGGCTCGAGGAGGCGAAGCGGGCGATACCCATGCCGCGCGACGCGGGCGGCTGGGCCGAGTACGTGAGCCGCGAGGCGCCCGTCGGCACCCGGTATCGCTACCGTATCGACGGGGAGATGCTGGTGCCGGACCCGGCCGCCCGCTATCAGCCCGGGGACGTGCACGGGGCGAGCGAGGTCGTCGATCCGCTCGCCTACGCGTGGCGCGACGGCGCGTGGGCCGGCCTGCCGCCCGAGCGCCTGGTCTTCTACGAGCTGCACGTGGGCACGTTCACGCCCGAGGGGACGTACGCCGCGGCCGCGGGCAAGCTCGACCACCTCGCGGCCCTCGGGGTCACCGCGGTCGAGCTGATGCCGCTCGCCGACTTCCCGGGTCGCTGGGGCTGGGGCTACGACGGGGTCCTGCTCTTCGCTCCCGAGTCCAGCTACGGCCGGCCCGAGGATCTGAAGGCCCTCGTGGACGCCTGCCACGCGCGTGGCCTCGCGGTTTTCCTCGACGTGGTCTACAACCACTTCGGTCCGGAGGGCAACTACCTCCACCGTTACGCGCCCGACTTCTTTACCCCGCGCCACCGCTCGCTCTGGGGCGACGGCATCAACTACGACGGGCCGGGGGCCGAGATCGTCCGCTCCTTCATGATCCACAACGCGCTCTACTGGCTCGAGGAGTTCCATCTCGACGGCCTGCGCCTCGACGCGGTCAACGCGATCGTGGACGACTCGGCGGGGCATCTGCTGGTGGAGCTCGGCCGCGCGGTGGCCGACGGGCCCGGCCGCGAGCGCCCGGTGCACCTCGTCCTGGAAAACGGCGCCAACGAGGCCCGCTATCTCGAGCGCGCGGCGGGTCGGCGACCCCTCTACCAGGCCCAGTGGAACGACGACGTGCACCACGCGCTGCACATTCTGCTGACCGGGGAGACCGGGGGCTACTACGCGGACTACCAGCCGCCGCTGCCCCACCTCGGGCGCTGCCTCGCCGAAGGCTTCGCGTTCCAGGGCGAGCGCTCGGGGTACCGTGACGGCCGGCGCGGAGAGCCGAGTGCGCACCTGCCGCCGACCGCGTTCGTGAGCTTTCTTCAGAACCACGACCAGATCGGCAACCGCGCGCTGGGCGAGCGCATCACCGCGCTCGCCGCCCCCGAGGCGGTGCGCGCGGCCACCGCGGTGCTGCTGCTCGCCCCCGCCCTGCCGCTGCTCTTCATGGGCGAGGAATGGGCCGCGCCGGAGCCCTTCCTCTTCTTCACCGATCTGGGTCCCGACCTGGGCCCGGCGGTGGCGGAAGGCCGGCGCCGCGAGTTCGCGCGCTTCCCGGAATTCGCGAGCCCGGAGGTGCGTGAGCGCATCCCGGACCCGCAGGCCGCGAGCACCCGCGCGCGCTCGGTGCTCGACTGGAGCCGGCTCGCCGAGCCCACCCACCGCGACTGGCTCGACTTCCACCGCACCCTGCTCCGCCTCCGCGCGGAGGCGATCGTGCCCCTGCAGGCGGGCGAGCCGGTGCCGGCCGCCTCGTGGAAGGCCCTCGGTGACACCGCGCTCGAGGTCACGTGGGCGTTCCCGGCCGGGACCCTGCGCCTGGTCGCCAACCTGGGCCCGGCCGCGGTCCCCCACCCGGGGGTCGGACCCGACTGGGGCCGGCGCCTCCACGCGCTCCGGCTGAAGGAGGCCGGGTGGCGGGAGCTGCCGCCGTGGAGTGTGGCGTTCTACCTCGCGGAGCCCGTCCGGTGATCCGCGTCGGCGGCCTCGCGGGCGGCGGTCTTGGCCGCGATCGCGTCCCGGTAGACCGCGAGCGTACGGTCCGCGATGCGATCCCAGGAGAAGTGCGCCTCGACGCGCCGGCGGCCGGCCTCCCCCATCTGCCGCGCGCGCGCCGGATCGGCGAGCGCGCCGCGGAGGGCCTGGGCGAGCGCGGCGGGATCGCCCGGCGGGACGAGCCAGCCGGTCTCGCCGTCGACCACCACCTCGGGGATGCCGCCCACCCGGCTCGCCACCACCGGCGTGCCGCACGCCATCGCCTCCAAGTTAATGAGACCGAAGGGCTCGTAGATCGATGGGCACACGAACACCGCGGCGTGGCTGTAGAGCTGCACGACCTCCGGAACCGGGAGCATCGCGTTGATCCAGCGGACGCGGGAGCGGCCGGCCACCGCGGCCTCCAGCCGGGCGGCGAGCTCCGGGGTGTCGGGGCTGCTCGCGCAGAGCACGAGCGTGACCTCCGCGGGCAGGGTCCGCGCCGCCTCCAGCAGCTGAAAGATCCCCTTCTGCTCGCTGATGCGGCCGACGAAGAGCGCGTAGGGCTCGCGCACCCCGTGCCGCGCGAGGGCCTCCCGCTGCTCGGTGCGCCGGAAGGCGTCCGCGTCGACGCCGTTGTGGATCACCACCACGCGGTCCGGGTCCACCCGGAAGTGGGTCAGGATGTCGCCGCGCATCTGGGCCGACACCGCGATCACGCGCTCCGCGCGCTCGACGGCCAGCCGCTCGGCCCAGCTCGACACCGCGTAGCCGGTGCCGAGCTGATCGGCCTTCCACGGTCGAAGCGGCTCCATGCTGTGGAGCGTGACCACGAGCGGCAGGTCGTGGATCGACTGCACGAGCATGCCGCCGAATCCCACGTACCAGGTGTGGGTGTGGACCACGTCGGCGGCGACCGGATCGCGGGCCATCGCGAGCCCGACCGAGAGCGCCTCGAGGGCGGGAGCGTAGGCCGTCTCCGGGCCCCCGGCCAGCCGCTCCCATGGAGCGTAGCCGCGCACGCGCAGGCTCGGCTCCGCCCGGGCCTGGTCGCCGAAGCAGCGCACCTCGACGGTGGCGCGACGGGCCAGCGCGCGGCTCAGGTGGTCCACCACCACGCCGGCGCCGCCGTAGACGTGCGGCGGGTACTCGCGACTCAGGAGCAGGATTCTCATCGACGTCGTCATTCCGGAGAGCTTACCGCATGAGCGAGACCCAGCCCTTCGTCTTCCTCGGCTGCCTCGACCTGAACGAGCTCCTGCCCCACGAGGCTCACGACGCCCGCGAGCTGCTCGAGCAGCTCGAGAAGGTACCGGTGGAGTCGGTCTTCTGCCACACCTCGGCGGCCCTGCTCCATCGCCCGGTGCTCGCCGAGGCCTATCCCAACGACTTCTCGCTGTGGGTGGGCACCGAGGTGCGCGACGTGCGGCTCGCCGAGCGGCTGGCCGCGGTCGACGCGTTCCACGCGGGGTCGATGGAGCGCGTGCGCGAGGAGCTGATCGCCACCATCTCCGATCACCTCCAGCACCTCGGCACGGCCCCGCCGCGGACGCAGGGCAAGCGCTTCCGCTTCCTCCAGGTCCACCTGGTGCCGGTGCCCACCGGCCACCAGGCCCGCACCCTGGGCGAGTTCCGCGACGCCCTCGCGCAGGTAGACGTGAGCGCGCTCTTCTATCACACGATCGAGGCCCGCTACCGCGCGGGCCGCGGCCGGGGCGACTTCGCGGAGTGGGTCGGCGGCGCCCTCGGCCTGCCCGACCTGGCCGATCGCCTGGCCCACATCGATCCGCACGCGGGCAGCCTCGAGCGCATCCGTGACCGCCACCTGAGCGTGCTGAGCGACGCCATCTCCGGGGAGATGTCCTGATGGCCCCGGGCGCGCTGCTCAAGCTCGACGACTACCGGCAGGTGGCGCCCCGCGGCACGGTGGACTTCCTCATGCGCATCGGCGAGCGCCTCCGCGGCAAGCGGCTCGTCCACGTGAGCGCCTCGCGCTACGGCGCGCTCGCCGAGGGTCTCAACCGGGTGGTGGCCATCCTGAACGACCTGGGCGTCGAGACCACCTGGGAGATCACCATCGGCACCGCGGACTTCGACCAGGTGAGCCGCGCGGTGGCCAAGGGCCTCGCGGGCACCGAACAGGTCATCACCGACGCCATGCTCGGACGCCTGCGCGAGACCGGACTCGACAACGCCCGCCGCCTCCAGCTCGACGCCGATCTGGTGATGGTCCACGACGCGGCGCCGGTGGGGCTGGTCGAGCAGCGCGGGGACGCGGCCCGCTGGGTGTGGCGGTGCCACCACGACCTCTCGGCGGCGCAGCCCCAGCTCTGGAACGCGCTGCGCCCCATGGTGCAGCGCTACGACGCGGCGGTCTTCTCCCTCGCCCGCTTTGCGGCGCCGCTGTCCATCCCGCGCTTCATCGTCTACCCCGCGATCGACCCGCTCTCGGAGCGCAACCGCGAGATGACCCGCAGCGAGCAGGCGCTCCAGCTGGACCGGCTCCACGTGCCGCGCGACAAGCCGATCCTGCTCCAGGTGGGCCCGTTCGAGCGCCAGCACGATCCGGTCGGGGTGATCAACGCCTACCGGCTCGTGAAGCGGCACCACGACGTCCGCCTGGTCCTGGCCGGGCCCCCGCCCGCGCCGGGGGGCGACGCCCTCGGCGACGTGCAGGAGGCCGCCTCGCACGACCCCGACATCGCGGTGATCCTGCTCCCGCCGGATCCCCAGATCGAGCTGAACGCGCTCGAGCGGGCCGCCACCATCGCCATCCAGAAGCCGCTCAAGGCCGATTTCACGCTGGAGGTGGCGAGCGCGATGTGGAAGGGCAAGCCGGTGATCGGCACCATCGCGGGCGGCATCCCATTTCAGATGGTCGTCAACGTCACCGGGTATACCGTGGAAACTGTGGAGGGCGCCGCATTTCGCATCCGCCAGCTGCTGTCCAACCCCGAGCTCATCGGCCGCATGGGCGCGGCGGGGCGCGAGCACGTGCGCCGGAACTTCCTGGTGACCCGTCACCTGAGCGACTACCTGGCCCTGCTCGCCCACCTCACCCGGTGATGGACACCGCGACCCTGCCCGACGAGGTCCAGGCGGTAGTCGAGGGGCTAGGCGGCGCCGACGTGGTGGTGGGCCTCGCCACCTCGGGCCCGATCCCGGCGCTGGCCGCGGTCGCGGCCGCGGTGCGCACCGGGCTCGACGCGCACTGCGCGGGCCAGGCCGCCGCGGTGGTCCACGTCGACCAGACGCCGTCCGAGGCGACCACCGCCGCGGTGACCGCGGCCCTCGGCGACCTCCGGGTGGTGTCGGTGCCGGCTCCGGGTGGCCACGGCGACGACGGGCTCGACTGGTCCGCCGCGGTGCGGGCGGTGCTCACGGTGGCCCGGCGGCTCGAGGCGCGCACGATCGTGATGCTCAACGCCGACCTGAGCAGCATGACCAGCGAGTGGCTGCGCGGGCTCGCGCTCCCGGTGCTCAAGGACGACTACGGCCTCATGCTGCCGCTCTACCGGCGCTATCGCTACGACGGCACCCTCACCCAGGCCCTCGTGGTCCCCTTGATGCGCAGCCTGTTCGGCCGCCAGCTCGCGCATCCGCTCGCCGAGGAGTTCGCCTGCTCCGGCGCAGCGGCCGACTTCTTCCTGCAGCAGCCGATCTGGGACACCGAGCTGGGGCGGCAGGGTCTCGAGTTCTGGCTGCCCGCGGCGGCCATCGAGCAGGGGCTGACGGTGGGCCAGTCGGTGCTGGGCCCGCGCACGGTGGCCGCCGCCGCCCATCCCTCCGCGCCCCTCGGCCGCACGGTGGGCCGCGTGGCCGGCGCACTCTTCGCGCTCGCCGACCGCACCGAGAGCTTCTGGCTCGACGTGCACGGCTCGGAGCCGGTGGTGAGCTTCGGCGTGCCGCCCGAGCCCTTGCCCGGCGGCCCCCCGATGGATCCCTCCCTGATGCAGGTGGGCTTCGTCCAGGGCGTGCGGGACCTGCTCCCGGTGTGGGAGCGGATCCTGGCGCCCGAGAACCTCGGCCAGGTGCTCGAGCTGAGCGATCGGCCGCTGGAGCGCTTCCGCTTCTCGGACCGGCTGTGGACCCGGGTGGTCTACGATTTCGTCCTGGCCTACCGCACCCGCGTCGTCTACCGGAGCCACGCCGCGCAGTCGCTGGCCCCGCTGTATCTCGGCCGCGCCGCGTCGGTGATTCTGGAGACGCAGGGTCGCCCCCCGCTCGCGATGCTGCAGGGCGCGGCGCGCCTGGGCGGCACGTTCGAGGAGGAGAAACCCTACCTCGTGGACCGCTGGCGATGAAGCCCGCTCGCCGCCCCATCGTCATCGAGCACGTGCGTCCTGCGGTGGACGACGGCCGGTACCCGGCCAAGCGCATCGTGGGCGACGTCCTCGCGGTCTCCGCGGACATCTTCAAGGAAGGCCACGATCTCCTGGCCGCGCGGATCTGCTACCGCACCCACGACGAGTCGGCGTGGCGGGAGGCGTCCCTGCGGCCGGCCGACAACGACGGCTGGGCCGGCGCGTTCCGCCTCGAGGCCAACACCCGGTATCGCTACACCGTCGAGGCCTGGACCGACACCTTCGGCTCGTGGGTGGAGGAGATGCGGCGGCGCATCGCGGGCGGCCAGACCGACCTCGCGAGCGAGCTGCTCGAGGGCGCGGAGATGGTCCGCCGCGCGCAGGCCGGCGCGGCCGGGCCCGACCGGGCCTCACTCGGGCGCGCGCTCGAGCGGGTCGCGGGCGCGTCCTCCCAGGACGCGCGCCTCGACGTCCTGCTCGACGGCGATCTCCGCCAGCTCATGGCCCGCGTGGCGCCGCGGCCCGACCTCACCCGTCACGACCGCGAGCTGGCGGTGGTGGTGGACCGCCCGGAGGCCGCCTTCGCGGCGTGGTACGAGATGTTCCCGCGCTCGCAGGGCCGGGTGTCCGGGCGCCACGGCACCTTCGACGACTGCATCGAACGGCTCGCCGACATCCGCCGCATGGGATTCGACGTCGTCTACCTGCCGCCCATCCATCCGATCGGCCGCACCGCCCGCAAGGGCCCCGACAACGCGCTCGCGGCCGGACCCGGCGACCCGGGCAGCCCGTGGGCGATCGGCTCGGCGGAGGGCGGCCACACCGCGGTGCACCCCGACCTCGGCACCCTCGAGGGCTTCCGCCGTCTCGTGAAGAGCGCGCAGGGCCTGGGCCTCGAGATCGCCCTCGACTTCGCCATCCAGTGCTCGCCCGACCACCCGTGGGTGCGCGAGCACCCCGAGTGGTTCTACCCGCGGCCGGACGGGACGATCAAGTACGCGGAGAATCCGCCCAAGAAGTACCAGGACATCTACCCGATCAACTTCGCGACGGAGGCGTGGGCCTCTCTCTGGGACGCGCTGCTCGGGGTGGTTCGCTTCTGGATCGAGCAGGGGGTGCGGACCTTCCGGGTCGACAACCCCCACACCAAGCCGCTCGACTTCTGGGCGTGGCTCATCCGGCAGGTGCAGGAGCGCGATCCGGACGTGATCTTCCTCTCCGAGGCCTTCACCCGTCCCAAGGTGATGCGGGCCCTCGCCAAGGCCGGCTTCACCCAGTCCTACACCTACTTCACCTGGCGCAACTTCAAGGAGGAGCTGACCGAGTACCTGGAGGAGCTGACCCGCTCGGAGATGGCCGAGTACTTCCGCGGGAACTTCTTCGTCAACACCCCGGACATCCTCCCCGAGGTGCTCCAGCGCGGCGGCCCGCCCGCCTTCCGCATGCGGGCAGCGCTGGCCGCCACCCTGGCCTCGGTGTGGGGCGTCTACAGCGGCTTCGAGCTCGGGGAGGCCGCGGCCCTGCCCGGGAGCGAGGAGTACCAGGCCTCCGAGAAGTACGAGATCCGGGTGCGCGACTGGGACGCCCCCGGCAACCTCAAGGACCACATCGCCCGGCTCAACACCATCCGTCGCGAGAACCGGGCGCTCCACTCGATGAGCGGGCTGCGCTTCTACGCCTCCAGCAGCCCCCACGTGCTCTTCTACGGCAAGATGACCCCCGCCCGCGACAACGTGATCCTGGTCGCGGTGAACCTCGACCCGTTCGCCACCCACGAGACGACTCTCGAGCTCCCGCTCGAGGAGATCGGCATCGCGGCCGACGAGACCTACGAGCTGCACGAGCTGCTCGCCGACCAGCGGCGCCTCATCCGCGGCGCCCGTCACACCGTGAGCCTCGATCCGCGGGTGGCCACCGCCCACGTCTACCGCGTCGGCCGGTGGCGCCGGCGCGAGCGCGACTTCGACTACTTCGCGTGAGACCTGAGTGAGCGATCGCGATCCGCTCTGGTACAAGGACGCCGTCTTCTACGAGCTGCACGTCCGCGCCTTCAAGGACGGCAACGACGACGGCATCGGCGACTTCATCGGGCTCACCAGCCAGCTCGGGCACCTGAAGGAGCTGGGGGCGGACTGCCTCTGGCTGCTGCCGTTCTTCCGCTCGCCGCTGCGCGATGACGGCTACGACGTGGCCGACTACCGGGCCATCCACCCCGACTACGGCACCATGGCCGACTTCGACCGCTTCCTCGAGGCGGCGCACGGCCACGGCATGCGAGTGATCTCCGACCTCGTGGTCAACCACACCTCGGACCAGCACCCGTGGTTCCAGGCGGCCCGGCGGGACCCCGGCTCGCCCTACCGCGACTACTACGTCTGGAGCGACACCGACGAGCGCTATCGCGACGCCCGGATCATCTTCGTCGACACCGAGCAGTCCAACTGGACGTGGGACCCGGTGGCCAAGGCCTACTACTGGCACCGCTTCTTCCACCACCAGCCGGATCTCAACTTCGACAATCCCCAGGTGAGGCGCGAGCTGCTGGACGTCATGCGGTTCTGGCTCGACAAGGGCCTCGACGGCTTCCGCTGCGACGCGGTGCCCTACCTCTTCGAGCGCGAGGGCACCAGCTGCGAGAACCTCCCGGAGACCCACGAATTCCTCCGCGAGATCCGCCGCACCATCGACGCCCAGTACCAGGGCCGCATCCTGCTGGCGGAGGCGAACCAGTGGCCCGCCGACGTCCGCCCCTACTTCGGCGACGGCGACGAGTTCCACATGGCCTTCCACTTCCCGCTCATGCCGCGCATCTTCCTGGCCGTCCGCCACGGCGACCGCCGGCCCATCACCGACATCTTCGTGCACACCCCCGAGATCCCACCCACGGCCCAGTGGTGCCTCTTCCTGCGCAACCACGACGAGCTCACCCTCGAGATGGTCAGCGACGAGGAGCGGCGCCACCTCTACTACGCCTACGGCGCCGACCCGCGCATGCGCCTGAACCTCGGGATCCGCCGGCGCCTCGCGCCGCTCCTGGAGAACGACCGGCGGAAGATCGAGCTGCTGACGAGCCTGCTCTTCACCCTGCCCGGCAGCCCGATCCTCTACTACGGCGACGAGATCGGGATGGGCGACAACATCTATCTCGGCGATCGCAACGGCGTCCGCACCCCGATGCAATGGACGGGTGACCGCAACGCCGGCTTCTCCCGCGCCGACACCGCGCGCCTCTACCTGCCCCTGATCGTGGACGCGGTCTACGGCTACCAGTCCATCAACGTGGAGGCCCAGCAGCGGACGCCCTCGTCGCTCCTCAACTGGATGAAGCGCCTGATCGAGGTGCGCAGGAAGACCCGCGTCTTCGGTCGCGGCACCCTGCACTTCCTCCGCCCCGCCAACGAGAGCGTACTGGCCCACGTGCGGGAGCACGAGGGCGAGATCCTGGTCGCGGTGCACAACCTGGCCGGATCGGCCCAGCCGGTGGAGCTGGATCTGAAGGCGTGGCGCGGGTACACCCCGATCGAGATGCTGGGCGACACCCGCTTCCCCACCATCGGCGACCTGCCCTACTTCATCAGCCTCGCTCCCTACGGCTACTACTGGTTCCGCCTCCAGCCCCCGCTCTCCACCGAGCCGCTCTATGGCATCGAGGCCTCCCCGCTCTGAGCCCGCCGCGATCGTCGCCCGGCTCGCCGGCCCCGGCCGCTCCGACCTCGCCCGGTACCTGGTTCGCCAGCGATGGTTCGCGGCCAAGACCCGCGGGATCGACGCGCTCGCGGTGCGGGACTGGGCCACGCTCGACGAGGACGCCCCGCTCGTCCTGCTGCTCCTCGACGTCGACGGCGACCGCTACCACGTCGCGGTGACCGTCGCGGCCGACGCGGCGCCGCCGGCCGTGATGGCCCGGCTCGACGGCGCCGCGATCGTGGACGCCCACGACGACCCGCGCTTCGGCCGCCGCGTCCTCGCCGCGATCGCGGCCGGCCGCCGCTTCGACGGCTCGGCCGGGCGCTTCGCGTTTCACCCCACCCCGGGCTGGTCCTTCCCGCCCGACCCGGACGCGGTGGAGGCGCGCCGCCACGCGGGCGAGCAGAGCAACACCTCGGTGTTCCTGGGCGGCGGGCTCGTGTGGAAGACCCTGCGCCGGCCGCAGCCCGGCCTGAACCCGGATCTGGAGATCACCCGCTTCCTCACCACCCAGACCTCGTTCCGTCACGTCCCGCGCCTCGCCGGCTGGGCCGAGCACGAGGGCGCGGACGGCCCGGCCACCCTGGGCGTGCTCCAGGAGTTCGTGGCGAACCGCGGCGATGGATGGAAGCACGTGCTGAACGCGCTGCGCGGGCGTCTCGGCGCGGGGCCCGCGCGCTCCGGCCCCGACCCGCTGGTCGAGGAGATGCGGCGGCTCGGCACGATCACCGGCGGCCTCCACGCCGCGCTCGCCTCCGACGCGGCGGATCCCGACTTCGCGCCCGAGCCGATCACGCGCGACGACGTGGCCCGCTGGGCCGCCGACATCCGCCGGGACGTGGAGGCGGGCGACGTGTGGGGCCTCGCGGGCGGCGGCGCCGTGCCGGTCGACCCGAACGGGGCCGGGGTCGCGCGCGCGCTCCGCGCGCTCGAGGCGCTGGTCGGCACCGTGAAGATCCGGAGCCACGGCGACTACCACCTGGGGCAGGTGCTGAAGACCGAGGACGGCTTCGTGATCATCGACTTCGAGGGCGAGCCCGCGCGGCCCCTGGCCGAGCGGCGGGCCAAGCTGCCCGCCCTGCGCGACGTGGCCGGGATGCTGCGCTCGCTCGACTACGCGGCCCACGCGGTCGCCTTCGAGGTGCCCGCCGCCGAGCGCGCGCCGGCGCTGGCGATGCTCACCGCGTGGGAGAGCGAGGCGCGGCGCGCGTTCCTGGACGGCTACCGGGGGGCCGCCGCCGCGAGCCCGGCCGCGCTGATCCCCCGGTCGGAAGAGGAGCTCCTGGCGGCGTGCGCCGCGTTCGAGCTCGAGAAGGCCTGCTACGAGC
Organism: Candidatus Methylomirabilota bacterium; assembly: GCA_035312605.1. Classification (GTDB taxonomy): domain Bacteria; phylum Methylomirabilota; class Methylomirabilia; order Rokubacteriales; family CSP1-6; genus CAMLFJ01. The sequence continues at coordinate 2,117 of DATGBR010000346.1, read as the reverse complement.
TCCGCTACGAGCGGAACAACCGCCCGGACTGGGTGGCCATCCCGCTGGCCGGCATTCGTCGGATCCTGCTCACACCGGAACGAGCGTGACGCCGCGCTCGTCCAGCCACTCCGCCACCTTCAGCCAGAGCCTCGGCTCTCGCTCCCGCCAGGCCTCGACGCCCGCGGCGGGCACGACCTTGTAGGGACCTTCCTCTCGCAGCACCGCCTCCACGACCGCGGCCAGGCCGCTGTCGGCGGCCCGGCATTCTCCCAGCAGCTCCTCGGCTCGCCCGATCATGGGCGGCGTGGCCTCGCAAGCGCCGTGCCACTGAAGCGTCGGCGCTCGATCGGGAGTATTCCACCTTCCGACGGCCGAATCGAGGTGCTTCTACCGAGTACTCCTGACCGGATCTCGATCGCACCCGCGTCCGCTGACGCGGAGTCCGCTGACACGTGCCGGGGATTCAGGCAGTTTGGCCCACTCAGCGCTCGCTGGCACGTCACGTGCGTCTACACCACGCACGGCAAGACACTCGAACTCAATCCTCGGAGGACGACGACATGCTGTGGACGATCTTCGTGATCCTGTTGGTGCTGTGGGCGGTCGGGATGGTCAGCTCGTACACCCTGGGCGGCTTCATCCATCTGCTGCTGCTCATCGCGATCGCGGTGGTCCTGATCCGCATCATCCAGGGACGTCGCCCCATCTAGGAGCTCGCTCGACATGAACTACAAGGTCCAGGAGCATCTGAAGCCCAAGGCGCTGGCCGGCATCTCGGACGACCAGATCACGCAGCACTGGGGGCTCTACGAGGGCTACGTGAAGAACGCCAACGGCCTGCTCGAGGCCACCGCCAAGGCGGAGGTGGGCTCACCCGCGTGGGCCGAGACGCGGCGGCGGCTCGGCTTCGAGATGAACGGGCTGGTGCTCCACGAGTACTACTTCGCCAACCTCGCGTCGGGGTCGAAGCTCTCGCCGGGCAGCGACTTGGCCTCCGACGTGGGCGCCGGGTGGGGCTCGGCGAGCGCGTGGCGGGAGGACTTCGCCAAGACCGGAGCCATGCGCGGCGTGGGCTGGGCGATCCTCTATCACGACCCGGCCACCGGCGCGCTGCTCAACTGCTGGATCTCGAGCCACGAGCAGGGGCATCCGGCCGGGTTCCACCCGGTCCTGGTCCTGGACGTCTTCGAGCACGCGTTCATGGTGGACTACGGCGCGGGTGGACGGGCCGACTACATCGCGGCCTTCCTCGACAACGTGAACTGGGAAGTCGTCGAGCAGCGCCACAAGGACAGCAAAGCCGGGCGGTACACCGCCCGCTTCTGAGAGGAACCCATGAAAAGCGGAGTCCTCTTCATCGCCATCGTCCTGATCGCCATCGGCGTGGTGTCGCTCGCCTACCAGGGCATCACCTACACGACCCGGGAGAAGGTCCTCGAGGTCGGGCCCATCAAGGCGACGAAGGACAAGGAGCACACCCTTCCGCTGCCGCCGATCCTGGGCGGGCTGGCCCTGGCCGGCGGCGTGATCCTGCTCGTGGCCGGGGCGCGCCGCTAGCGCGAGCGTCCGGCATCCCCGTCACCGGAGCCGGGCGCCCCTAGCGCCCCACCCGGTGCGACCGCGGGCGCGGTCCCTTCTCGGCCGCGCCCGCGGTGTTTCGCCCGCTCGGTGGCTTTCGTGGCACACTGGCGGGCCGTGAGCCTCCCCGCTCCGAAGCTGCCGCGCGAGTTCTATGCGCACTCGAGCGTCGTCACCGTCGCCCGCCGGCTCCTCGGCCAGCTGCTGGTGGTGCCGACCCGGTCCGGCCGGGTCTCGGGCATCATCGTGGAGACCGAGGCCTACCGTGGTCCCGAGGACCGCGCCTCGCACGCGTGGGGCGGGCGCCGGACTCTGCGCACCGAGACCATGTACGCCCGCGGCGGCACCGCCTACGTCTACTTCGTCTACGGCATGTACTTCCAGTTCAACGTGGTGACCGGGGTGGCCGACGTCCCTCACGCGGTCCTCGTGCGGGCGGTGGAGCCGATCGAGGGCGTGGCCCTGATGCGGCGGCGGCGCGGCGGCGGGACGCTCCACGGGCTGACCAGCGGCCCGGGCAAGCTCTGCATCGCCCTCGGCATCGACCGTCGCTTCGA
>DATGBR010000345.1:0-8676 GCA_035312605.1 Candidatus Methylomirabilota bacterium | reverse complement strand
CGGGGATGCGCCCGGTTCCCGGGCGCTCATCGCGGCGCCTCCGCCCCGCCCTTCGCGTCGAACGTCACCGCCGGCTCGACCGTCCGCACGGTGCGGGTGTCGAGCGCGCGGATCGGCCGCAGCGCGTTCACCAGGAACGCGCGCACCAGGGGCAGGCGGGCCGCCGGGATGGGAAGGCCGGCGAGGCGGGCGCGCTCCTTCACTTCGTCCAGCGTGACCTCAGGGGGCAGCTCGGGCATGGCGAGTCTCCTTGTGAGCGACGGGCCATAGAGTAGACGGGTCCGCGCGCGAGAGCAACACATGGGGCCGTCGCGCCGGCGCGGCCTTGACAGCGAGCGGCACGATGACATACACCCAGCCCACAGGAGGAGTGACCCCATGCGCAAGAGCTCGGCAGCATCGTCCCCCGTCGGCCGGCGGCAGTTCCTGACCTTGAGCGCGGCCGGCCTCGCCGCGGCCGGCCTCCCGCGCGCGGCGCGCGCGCAGGGCAAGCGGAGCGGGGAGCTGGTGGCCGGCCTCTCCGAGCGGATGCTCACGCTCGATCCGGCCAACCACTACTCGATCTCCTCCACGTCGGTGCACCGGCACATGTTCGATCCGCTGGTGGACGTCACCAACGACTCGAAGTTCGTGCCCGCCCTCGCCGAGTCCTGGCGCGCGATCAACAACACCAGCTGGCGCTTCACGCTGCGGAAGGGCGTCACCTTCCACGATGGCACCCCGTTCAACGCGGACAGCGTGGTGTTCACCCTGCGGCGGGTGAAGGAGAACACCAAGCTCATCAAGTCGTTCGTGTACCAGGACCTCGAATCGGTCGAGAAGGACGGCGACTACGCCGTCGTGGTCACCTCCAAGCGCCCCTTCGGGTCATTGCCCGCCCATCTCACGATGCTGGGCATGCTGCCGCCCAGCGCGGGCAAGAACGAGGACGCGTTCTTCCAGAAGCCGATCGGCACCGGCCCCTTCCGCTTCGTGTCGTGGACCCACGGCGACAACATCGTGCTGTCCGCCAACCCGAGCTACTGGAAGCCCGCCCAGCCGAAGGTCGAGAAGCTCACCTTCCGGTTCATCCCGGAGCTCTCCACTCGGGCCGCGGCCCTGCGCGCGGGCGAGATCCACGTGATCGACCGGGTGACTCCCGACCTCGTCGAGACCCTCAAGGGGAGCCGCGGGGTGAAGGTCTTCGACGTGCCCGCGGTTGAGGCGCAGCGCTGGATCTTCCAGCTCGCCAAGGAGCCGGTCAAGGACCAGCGGCTGCGGCAGGCCATCTCGCTCGCGATCGACCGCAACGTCATCATCAAGGAACTGCTGCTGGGCTACGGCCGCCCGGTGGACAGCCCGGTGCCGCCGGGGCTGATCGGCCACACGACCCTGCCGGCCAAGGCCTACGACCCGGAGAAGGCCAAGCAGATCCTCAAGCAGGCCGGCTACAAGGACGTGTCGATCGACTTCGTGCTGATGAAGGACTTCTATCCCAAGCAGCTCGAGATCACCCAAGCGGTGGCCGCGATGCTGGGCGAGGTCGGGATCAAGGTCAACATCAAGAACCTCGAGATCGCCACCGCGCGCGAGCAGCGCAGCGCCGGGACCTACGACATGTTCTACTCCGGCTGGGCCCACATGCCCCACGACCCGGACTGGTACTTCGGCCAGTGGTTCACCAAGGCCGGGTCCGAGAAGCTCACCCGCTACGACAACCCGCGGGTGGAGCAGCTCATCGCGGAGGGCCGGGTGCCGGATCCCAAGGTGCGCCAGGCGAAGTACGAGGAGCTGGAGCGCATCCTGTGGGACGAGGAGCCGGAGATCTGGCTGTGCTACACGGTGGCCATCTACGGCACCAGCGATCGGCTGCGGAACTTCGAGCCGCGCCGCGACTACTACGTCCTGCTGAGCGACGTCGCGATCGCGTAGCCCGGTGACGCGCGCCCCGCGGGGCGGCGGGCCATGAGGGCCTACGTCCTCCGCCGGCTGTGGCAGTCCGCCCTGACCCTGGTGGGCGTGTCGGTGCTGGTGTTCGTCATCCTGCGGGTCGTCCCCGGCGACCCGGCCAAGATGCTCCTGCCCGACGGCGCGCCCCAGTCCGCGGTCGACGAGCTGAACCGCCAGCTCGGCCTGCACGAGCCGCTCTACGTCCAGTACGGCCTGTTCCTCCAAAGCGTCTTCCGGGGCGACTTCGGCCAGTCCTTCCAGTACCGCGCCCCCGCGCTGCGCGTGGTCGTCGAGCGCCTCGCGGCCACCGTGCAGCTCGCACTCGCGGCCCTGCTGATCACGGTGGGGGTCGGCGTCTCACTCGGCATCGTGGCCGCGGTGCGGCGCGGCACCGGCTACGACTACGCGAGCACGGTGCTGGCGGTGCTCGGCCAGTCGCTGCCCAACTTCTGGCTCGGCATCATGCTGATCCTCCTCTTCGGGGTCGCGCTGCGCTGGCTGCCCACCTCGGGCTTCGAGAGCTGGCGCCACCTCATCCTGCCCGCGGTGACCCTCGCCGCGTTCCCGATGGCCCTGGTGGCGCGCCTCACCCGCTCGAGCATGCTCGAGATCCTCGGGCGCGACTTCATCCGCACCGGCCGCGCCAAGGGCCTCGCCGAGCGCGCGGTCATCCTCCGGCACGCGCTCCGCAACGCGGCGGTGCCGCTGCTCACCGTGCTGGGACTGCAGATCGGCACCCTCCTCGGCGGGGCGGTCATCACCGAATCGGTGTTCGCCTGGCCCGGCATGGGCAAGCTGGTGGTGGACGCGATCTTCTTCCGCGATTTCCCGGTGGTGCAGACGGTCCTCATCCTGTCTGCGACCATCTTCGTGGTGATCAACCTGCTGGTGGACCTGCTCTACACCGTGATCGATCCCCGGATCCGCTACTCGTGAGCGCGCCGGTCGCCGTCGAGGCGGCGCGGCACGCCGGCCGCCTGAGCCCGCCCGCCCTCGTGGGCGGCGTGCTCCTGGCCCTGGTGGTGCTGGCGAGCGTCCTCGCCCCCCTGCTCGCGTCGAGCGATCCGGTGAAGCCGTCCTTCAGCCGCCGCCTCGCGCCGCCGTGGGGCCTGGGGGGCACCCCGGCGCACGTGCTCGGCACCGACAACCTGGGGCGCGACATCCTCGCGCGCGTGCTGCACGGCGGGCGGATCTCGCTGGCGCTCGCCACGGTCTCGGTGCTCATCGCCGCGCTGGTGGGCATCCTGGTGGGCCTGGTGGCGGGCTCGGCCGGCGAGCGGCTCGACGGGCTGCTGATGCGGGCGGCCGACGTCCAGCTCGCCTTCCCGGTGATCATGCTCGCGATCGCGATCGTGGCGGTGGTCGGCACGAGCCCGGGCGCGCTGGTCAGCGTGCTCGCGCTGAGCGGCTGGGTGCTCTACGCGCGCACGGTGCGCGCGAGCGTGCTCACCATCCGCCGCCTCGAGTACGTGGAGGCCGCCTACACGCTGGGGGCCAGCGATCTCCGGATCATCGCCCGCCACATCATGCCCAACACGATCGCGCCGATCCTGGTGCTCGGCTCGAGCCAGTTCGCGACCATGGTGCTGCTGGAGTCGGGGCTCAGCTTTCTCGGCATGGGCATCCAGGCGCCCCGGCCCTCGTGGGGCCTGATGCTGGCCGAGGGGCGGGACTACCTCTCGAACGCGTGGTGGCTGGCCACGATTCCCGGCGTCGCGATCTCGCTGGTGGTGCTGGGGGCGAACCTGCTGGGGGACGGGCTGCGGGACCTGCTGGATCCGCGGGGGTAGCCCCTCACCCTGCCCCCCCTCACCCTGCCCTCTCCCCAGAGGGGAGAGGGTTAGGAGCGGATCAGCGGGGCGAAGCGGGCCATGCGGTCGAGGCTCTCGGAGAGGCTCTCGGCGCGGAAGTCGAAGATGAGCTCGCTCACCCCGAGGCCGGCGAAGGTGCCGATGTCGTCGGCGATGGCCTGCTGGCTCCCCGAGAACGGCCGCCGCTCCGCGCCCCCGTCCACGCCCTGGCTCGCGTCGTAGATCGGCGCCTTGTAGGAGATCGTGAGGGTCGAGAAGTCGCGACGCTCCGCCTCGACGAGGCGGCGCAGGTCGTCGAGCTCGGCGCGCAGCTCGGCCGGCCGCAGCGGGACGGCCGGGTTGGCGCCCACCGGATGCCAGCCGTCGCCCAGGCGCGCGACCCGGCGCAGGGCCGCCTTGCTGTGGCCGCCGATCCAGATCGGCGGGTGCGGCTTCTGCGCCGGGTGCGGCAGGCAGTGGATGCGGTCGAAGCGGTAGAACTCGCCGTGGAACGTGGCGGGATCCTGCGTCCACAGGGTCTTGAAGATGCGGAGGTACTCGTCGCTCACCGCGCCGCGCCGGTCGAAGTCGGGCGCGCCCAGGGCCTGGAACTCCTCGCGCAGCCAGCCGACGCCGACGCCCACCGTGACGCGCCCGCCGGAGAGCACGTCGATGGTGGCGAGCATCTTGGCGGTCACCACCGGGTTGCGGTGCGGCAGGATCATCACGCTGCTGATCAGGCGCAGCCCCCGCGACTTGCCTGCGACGAAGGCCATGAGCGAGAGCTGCTCGAGGGCGTCGCCCTGGCCGGGGAAGGCCCCGCTCACCGTGTAGGGATACTTCGACTGGATCGTGACCGGGAACACGATGTGATCGGCGATCACCACCGAGGAGAAGCCGAGCGACTCCCCGCGCTCGACCAGCGTCTCGAGCGCCTCGGGCGCGGCGGTGGCGCCTCGGGTGGGCAGGTAGAAGCCGAATCGCACGAGGGCGGCGCGCCTACTTGAAGTGCGTCATCACCTTCTTGGCCAGGAGGTCGATCTGGGCCGGATCGTCGGTCACCGGTCCCAGCACGAGGTACTTGAGCCCCGCCTTCACGAGGTCGTCGATCCGCGCGTTGATGTGGTCGATCGACCCGATCATGTAGGACTCCTGCAGGTGCTCGTAGGTGCGGTGGGTGCCCATGGTCTTGATGAAGGGCGCCTTCGACGCGGCCACCGCCTTGGCGTGGCTCGGAGTGTCCACCAGGTGGATGAAGTTGCAGTGCCCGAAGGTGAGCTTCTTCGGATCCCGCCCGAGGCTCTTCGCGTGCTGCTGCAACAGCCCCCAGTCGCGCTTCACCCAGTCCTGGGTGCCCGAGCAGCGCGAGAGCCAGTGGCCCGCCTTCACGATGCGGTCCATCACGGTGGTGGCGATGACCGGCACGTCGTGCTCGCCCGGATCCGGCACGCGCGAGCCGCCGGAGACCCAGATCTTAGGCATCTTCGGGGGTCGCGGGTCGATGGTGACGTCGTCGAAGGAGTAGAACTTGCCGCGGTAGCTCGCGTTCGGCTTGGTGAGCAGCAGGGTCACCGCCTCGATGATCTCGTCGGTCCGCTTGCCGCGCTCCTGGATGCGGGAGCCGGTCACCTCGTACTCGCGCGCGTACCAGCCGGGGCCCACCCCGAACACGTAGCGGTTGTTCGAGAGATGGCAGAGCGTCGAGATCTCCTTGGCCAGTAGCACCGGATGGCGCACCGGCAGCACCAGGATACCGGTGGCGATGTCGACCTTGGAGGTGAGCGCGGCCGCGTAGGCCAGCGAGGAGAGGGGCTCGAGCCAGGCGTTGCCGTAGAGGCCCGGGGCGGAGAGCAGGTGGTCGATCACCCACACGTCGATGCCGTACTTCTCGCACTTCACGATCGACTCACGGATCCGCCGCATGTTCTTCGGATCCGTCTTCTTGCCGCTCCACGCGTAGGTGGGGATCCACGCCCCGAACTTGAGCTTGGCCATGAGGTCTCCTTTCGAGTCGGGCATCACCCTAGGTGCGGGCGCGGGCGATGTCAAGGCCGCGGCGCACGGTGCTATACTCCCCGCGCCCGGTCGTCATGCGGACGGCCGGTTCCCGGCGGAGCCCGTTGCTCAGGAGGTAGTCGCGATGAAACGGAGACGATTCTGGTCGTGTGCGACCCTGGCCCTTCTCGTCGCGCTGACCGCCGGCGCGCCGCCCGCGCCCGCGCAGTCGGCGAGCACGCTGGTGGTCGGGCTGGTGGCGGAGCCGGTGGCCCTCGACCCGGCCCAGGTCACCGACCTCAATTCCACCCGGGTCGCCCGGCGGGTGGTCGAGACCCTGGTGAGGTACGCCGACGACAGCACCGAGATCGTGCCCTACCTGGCCGAGTCGTGGACGATCTCGAAGGACGGCCTCTCCTACACCTTCAAGCTACGGCGAGGTGTTACCTTCCACGACGGCACGCCCTTCAACGCGCAGGCCGTGAAGTTCTCCTTCGAGCGACAGTTCAACGCCGAGCATCCGGCCAACAAGCTGGGCAAGTATCCCTTCGCCACGTACTTCTTCGGCGGCGTCAAGGCGATCGACGCGATAGACGACCAGACAGTGCGCTTCGTCCTCAAGGAGCCGCGGGCCTCGTTCCTCGCAATTCTCATCGTCCCGGCCGCCGCCATCGTGAGCCCCACCGCCGTCCTGAAGCTCGGCCAGGATTTCGCGGTGAGCCCGGTCGGCACCGGCCCCTTCAAGTTCGCGTCGTGGGACCGCGGCCAGCGCGTGGTGCTCGAGAAGAACCCGAGCTACTGGCGCTTCCCGGTCAAGGTGGACCGAGTGATCTTCCGGCCGATCACCGAGGACCAAGCGCGGCTAACCGAATTGCTCACCGGCAGCATCGATCTCATCGTGGGCACGCCGCCCGACTTCGTGGCCCAGCTCGAGAACCATCCGAAGGTGACTCTCCAGAAGCAGGTGGGCGCCCACGTCTGGTACCTCGGCTTCAACAACACCAAGAAGCCCTTTGACGACAGGCGCGTTCGGCAGGCGTTGAACTACGCGGTCAACAAGGAGGCGATCGTCCGCGACGTGCTGAAGGGCACCGGCGCCGTCTCCAAGGGGCCCGTGCTGCCCGGGACCTGGGGCGACGAGGGCGGGCTCAAGGCCTTCCCGTACGATCCCGAGCGGGCCAAGAAGCTCCTCGCCGAGGCGGGGCTGCCGAGCGGGTTCTCCACCACGCTCTGGGTGCCGGAGTCGGGCTCGGGAATGCAGTCGCCGGTGGCCATGAGCACGATCATCCAGTCGAATCTGAAGGCGGTGGGCGTGAACGTCACGCTGCAGACCATGGAGTGGGGCACGTTCCTCGCCAAGCTCCGCACCAAGGAGCAAGACATGTTCGCGCTGTCCTGGATGGCGGGGTCCGAAGATCCGGATCTCGTGATGTACCCGCTACTTCACTCGAGCCAGTGGACACCGGTGGGCCCGAACCGGGCCCTGTACAAGAACCCGCGCTTCGACGAGGTGCTCGCCCAGGCTCGGCTGGTGACTGACCAGGCCAAGCGGGCCGAGCTCTACCGCGAGGCGCAGCGGCTGCTCCACGACGACCCGCCGTGGATCTTCATCGACCACGAGGTGCAGACCGCCGCGTTCGCCAAGCGCGTGCAGGGCTTCAAGCTCCACCCGAGCTTCGACCTGCGCGTGGAGACGATCTCGCTCAAGTAGCCGGCGCCCGGTGGGACGCTACCTCCTCCGGCGTCTGCTCCTGCTGGTGCCGGTCCTGCTCGGCGTATCGGTGGTGGTGTTCCTCGTCCTGCACCTGTCCCCCGGGGATCCCGCCGAGATCATGCTGGGGTCGCAGGCGAGCCAGGCGGACGTGGCGCGCCTGCGGGCCGACCTGGGGCTCGACGAGCCGCTGCCGCTGCAGTACGCGCGCTGGATGGCCCACGTGCTCCAGGGCGATCTCGGCCGGTCCATCCGGCTGCGCCAGCCGGTGCTCGGCGAGGTGCTGATCCGCTTCCGGGCCACCCTCATCCTCACCACCACCGCGCTCTTCCTGTCCACCGTATGCGGCATCGCGCTCGGGGTGCTCTCGGCCGCGCGGCCGCGATCGCTCGTGGACCGGCTCAGCACCCTCGGATCGATCTTCGGCGCGAGCATGCCGAGCTTCTGGCTGGGGCTCGTCCTGATGGTGTGCTTCTCGCTCTGGCTCGGCTGGCTTCCCGCGTCCGGCATGTACGGCGCGCACGGCACCGGCGGCCTCGCCGATCTGCTGAGCCACCTGGCCCTGCCCGCGGTCACGCTGGCCGCCGCGTCCACGACCATCATCGCGCGGCTCACCCGCAGCACCATGCTCGACATCCTGCGCCAGGACTTCGTGCGCACCGCTCGCGCCAAGGGTCTGGTGGAGCGCGGAGTCGTGCTGCGCCACGCGCTGCGCAACGCGCTGATCCCGACCGTGACGGTGGTGGGCGTGCAGGCCGGCTACCTGCTGGGCGGCGCGATCCTCACCGAGACCGTGTTCGCGTGGCCGGGGGTGGGAACCCTGATGATCCAGGGCATCCTCGCGCGCGACTTCCCGCTCGTGCAAGGCTGCGTGCTGGTGATCGCGCTGGGCTTCGTGGTCTTCAACCTGGCCGTCGACCTGCTGTACGCCTTCCTGGATCCCCGCATTCGCTACGAATGAGCCGCCCCGCATGAGACTGCCGCCCGTGCTCCGCCGCATCCCGCGCAACCAGCTCGCCCTGGCCGCGGGCCTGGTCATGGCCGCGGCGGTGCTCGCCGCGCTGCTCGCGCCCTACCTGCCGCTGCTCGATCCCGACGCGGTCGACACCCGCAACCGGCTGCGCCCGCCGGGCAGCCCGGGCCACCTGCTCGGCACCGACGAGTTCGGGCGCGACATGCTGGCCCGTCTGGTGTGGGGCGGGCGGATCTCGCTGCTGGCCGGGTTCGCCACCGCGAGTGCCTCGATGCTGG
>DATGBR010000344.1:0-7445 GCA_035312605.1 Candidatus Methylomirabilota bacterium | reverse complement strand
CGGCGATCCCGGCCTCATGACGGTGCGCGGGCTCGAGGTGCTGCGGCGCGCCCGGGTGGTCGTCTACGATCGTCTGGTCAACCCGGTGCTGCTCGACGAGGCGCCACCCGGCGCGCTCCGGATCTTCGCGGGCAAGCACGCGGGGGCGCACTGCCTGCCCCAGGCGCAGATCAACGCGCTGCTGATCGAGCAGGCCCAGCGCGGCCGCCTCGTGGTCCGCCTCAAGGGGGGCGACCCGTTCGTGTTCGGACGTGGGGGCGAGGAGGCGCTGGCTCTCGCGGAGGCCGGCGTGCCGTTCGAGGTCGTGCCGGGGGTCAGCGCCGCGGTGGCGGTGCCCGCCTACGCCGGGATTCCGGTGACTCACCGCGGGCTCGCCTCGTCGTTCGCGGTCGTGACCGGGCACGAGGATTCCGGAAAGGCCGTGGCGGGAGTAGACTGGGCCCGGCTCGCGACCTCCGTGGACACCATCGTAGTACTGATGGGGGCCAAGAGCCTGCCGCGGATCGTGGCGGAGCTGGTGGCGCACGGGCGCCCTCCGGCCACCCCGGTGGCGCTGATCCGCTGGGGGACGACCGAGGCGCAGGAGACGCTGGTCGGCACGCTCGCCGACATCGTGGCCCGCGCGCAAGCGGCGGCCCTGGCGCCGCCGGTGCTGGCGGTGATCGGCGCGGTGGTGGGTCTGCGCGAGAAGCTCCAATGGTTCGAGTCGAGCGGCCGGCCGCTCGAGGAGCCGCTTGAAAGTTTGACAGGCTGACCCGGCGGCGCCTACGCTCTGGGCCGGAGGGAAGCCATGAAGACCCTGCCGCTCGCCCTGTCGCTCCTCCTGGCCGGGGCCGCCGTCTTGCTGGCCGGCGCCGGGACCGCGTCCGCGCAGGCGAACAAGTCGGGCTCGATCGACCTCGACTACAAGCCGCGCACCCCGGCGCTGCAGAAGGTCCCGCCCCGCAAGATCGAGGAAGACACGACGCAGGCCCTGAGCGAGATCGATCGCCAGCGCACCGACCAGATGCTGCGCGACAGCCAGCCCAACCCGACGCGTCGGCCGGATCTCGACCGCGACGTGACCCAGGGCATCCAGTCGCGCGGCCTCGGCCGCTAGCGCCGCTTCCTCGTTCCCGCCCGCTCCCGCCGCCCCCGCGCCTCCTCCACCACCGGCACGCCGTCACGATAGCTCACACGGTGGCCGAGCACCGCGGGCACCCGCGGGCCGGGCGTCACGATCCCGACCAGGTTGAGCGGGTCGCACGCCGACACTGAGACGATCTGCCCGGCGGGCTCCGCGCGGCGGATGGCGCGGAGCGCCTCGAGCGCCTCCGGCGCCGCGAACTGCTCGCCTACGAACCCGCCCACGATGCGCCCGCCGCGGAGGTCGCCACGCATCTCGAGCCGCCGGTAGACGCGCAGCAGATCGCGCCAGGCCGGGACGCCCGGCTCCCGCTGCAGGAGGTCACGGAAGACCACCCCGTAGCGGCGGACGTATTGCCGGGCGCGGGCCTCGACCAGGTCGTCGGCGGGCGGCGCGGCGGGCGGGGCGAGCCGGGACCAGCGCCCGGTGCCGGGCGAGGGGCGGGCGGGGGTGGGGCGGCCGGGGCGCGGCCGGCGGCGTTTCTCCGAGTGGAGCAGGCTACGGAGGCCGGCGAAGCCGTCGCCGGCGACGAGGCCCGCGGTCACCAGCTCGCAGAGCCCTTCCTCGACCTCGATGCGGAGCCGCCGCACGCCGGCCGCGATGTCCTCGACGAAGGAGGCGCCGGCGCGCTCGAGGTGGGCCAGCACGTCGAGCGCGGGGCCGGAGGGCTTGCCCGACGCCGCGGTGGCCAGCGCGCCCGGCTCGGGCCGCGGGTCGAGCAGCCAGGGAAGATCGCGCCGCAGCAGCAGCGCCAGGGGCACGGTGGCGGAGAGCCGCCGGCCCGCGTGGCGCGCGGTCTCGTGCAGGCCGAGCCGGCCCCAGGTGACTTCGCCGGAGAGGCAGAGCTCGTCGAGCCAGCCGGGCTGGTAGCCGCTCGTCCGCGCGGCCAGGATCTCGCGCTCCCAGGCCCCCGCCGCGGCCTCGAAGCCCTGCAGCCGCTCGACCACCCGCAACAGGCCGTCGCGCCCGTGCTGCTGGCTGCCCGGCGCCACGTGTTGCCAGGCGAAGAGGAACCGCAGCAGCGCCGCGGGTGAGACCGGCTCGATCAGGCGTCGCAGCCCCTCGAGCGTCCGGCGATGGATGCGCGCGAGCAGGCGGCGATCGCACCATTCGAGGGTTTCCTTGGCGAGGGTTTCCTTGGCGGGCGCTTCCACGGAGCCGGCGCCCGGGGTGAAGCGGCCGCGCAGCACGCCGCCCTCAGCCTCGACCGCGGTCAGCGCCGCGCTCACCACGTCGGGGGTGACGCCCAGGTCCTCCGCGAGGGCAGGCGCGGTGGTCGGGCCGACCAGGCCGAGTCGCGCGCGGACGATCTCCACCAGCGCACCCTCGCGGCCGGTCCAGGCGGGCGCGCGTCGCGCGGGGGGCTCGGCCACGTCGGGCTCGAAGCGGGCGGCCGGCCACACGGCGGCGGCGAGCGAGCGGCGCTCGGCCGCCACCCAGAGCACCCGGTCGCGGTGGCGCAGGCGCGCGGCGCGCCCGGCCGCGATCAGCTCCTCGAGATAGCCGGGCCACGTGTCGGTCCGGACATCGGCCCGCGCCTCGAGCCGGTCCTCGGGTAGCGCGCCCAGGTCGAGCAGCAGGTCGTGCAGCTCGTCGGCGGAGCGCAGGTCGGGCCAGGCTTCCTCCACCACCGCGGCGATTGCCTCCGGATCGAGGCGCCCGATGTCATCGGCCACCGCGGCGGGCAGCCCGCGCCTCAGCGTGACCGCGCGGGCGCGGCGCTCCTCGAGCGGGGCGTCGTCGAGATAGGCGTAGGGGTTGGCGTTCAGGATCTCGTGGGCGAACACGGACGGCTCGGGGGTCTCGCGGGTCACCCGCCTGATCTGCCCGGCGTGGATCGCAGTGAGGCAGGCGCGCAGGCCATCGATATCCATCGCCTCGGTCAGGCAGTCGCGCAGGGTCTCGCGCACCAGCGGGTGGTCGGGCACCTCGATCGGCCCCGCCCCCACGTTGTCCTGGCAGGCGAGCTGGGCTGGGAAGACCGCGACCAGCAGGTCCTCCGCGCGCATGCGCTGCAGGTACGGCGGCACGCGGCGGCCGTTCTGCCAGCGCAGCAGGGCGAGCGCCCGGTTGGCATTCCAGCGCCAGCGGGTGTTGAACATGGGCGCCTGGAGCGCGGCCTGGGTCAGCAGCTCCTCGAGCCCGCTCGGGTGGAGCATCTCGAAGACCGCCTCGAGCGGAAAGCTGTGCTGCGGGCCGAGAGAGAGCAGCACCCCGTCGTCGGTCGCCGCGGCCTGCAGCTCGAAGTTGAAGCTGTGGCAGAGGCGCTTGCGCAATGCCATTCCCCACGCTCGATTGATGCGGCCTCCGAAGGGCGCGTGGATCACCATCTGCATGCCGCCCGCCTCGTCGAAGAAGCGCTCCACCACCACCGTGTCGCGCGTCGGCACCGCCCCCAGCGCGGCGCGGGCCGCCGCGATGTAGTCGCGCGCGAGCAGGGCCCCGCGGCGGTCGAGGCCGGTCTCGAGCTCGAGCCACTCCACCGCGGCGTCGCCGTCGTGGAGGCGGTCGGCCACGCACTGGCGCACCGCGGCCAGCTCGGTCGACAGCTCGAGCGTGCGCGCGGGTCCCTCGCCGAGCCAGAACGGGATCGTGGACGGCGCGCCGCCCGCGTCCTCCACCCGGACCCGCCCGCTCTCGATACGGCGGATGCGCCAGGAGGTGTTGCCGAGCAGGATGACGTCGCCCGCCATCGACTCGATGGCGAAGTCCTCGTCGAGCGAGCCGATCTTGGTCTCGTCCGGCTCCAGCACGACCTCGTAGTTGGCGTTGTCCGGGATCGCGCCGCCCGAGGTGATCGCGGCGAGGCGGGAGCCGCGGCGGGCCTTGAGCTTCCGGCCCACCGCGTCGCGGTGCAGCCGCGCCGCGTAGCGGCCCCGCCGGGTCGCGATGCCCTCGGCCAGCATGTCGACCACCTGGTCGAACTCGCGCCGGTCGAGCCCGGCGTAGGGCGCGGCCCGGCGGCAGAGGGCGAAGAGCCGGTCCTCGTCCTGCTCCTCGCTCGCGCAGATCGCCACCACCTGCTGGGCCAGGACATCCAACGGGGCATCACGCAGCGCCAGGCGGTCGATCTCGCCGCGCCGGGCCGCGCGGGCCAGCGCCGCGCACTCGATGAGCTGGTCGCGGGTGAGCGGGAAGAGACGGCCCTTCGGGGTGGCGACCAGGGCGTGGCCCGAGCGCCCGACCCGCTGCAGCGCGGTGGCGATGGAGCGCGGCGACCCGAGCAGGCAGGTGAGGTCCACCGTGCCCACGTCGATGCCCAGCTCGAGGGAGGCGGTGGCTACCACCAGCGCCAGCTCGCCCGATTTGAGCCGCTGCTCGGCGTCGAAGCGCCGCTGCCGGCTCAGGCTGCTGTGGTGCGCGGCGACCCGTTCCACGCCCAGGCGGTCGGCCAGGTGGCGAGTCACGCGCTCGACGAGGCGCCGGGTGTTGACGAACACGAGGGTGGAGCGGTGCTCGTGCGCCAGCGCGGCCACCCGGTCGTAGATCTCCTCCCACTGCTCGTTGGTGCACACCGCGCCCAGCTCGTCGCCCAGCACCTCGATGGCCAGGTCCATGTCGCGCCGCTGGCCCACATTCACCACCTCGGGCATCGGTCGCGTCGATCCCACCAAGAGCCGCGCCGCGGTCTCGATGGGGCGCACGGTGGCCGAGAGGCCGACGCGCTGCAGCCGCGAGCCGCCCCGCGAGACCACCAGCTCCTCGAGCCGCTCCAGGGAGAGCGCGAGGTGCGCCCCGCGCTTGTCCCCCGCCACCGCGTGGATCTCGTCCACGATCACGGTGCGCACCTGGGAGAGCCAGCCGCGGCTCGACTCCGCGGTGAGCAGGATGAAGAGCGACTCGGGCGTGGTAACCAGCACGTGGGGCGGCCGGCGGCCGACCTGCCGCCGCTCGTGCGCCGGAGTGTCGCCGGTGCGCACCGCGGTCCGGATGCCGGGGGCGGGCAGGCCCGCGGCCACCGCCGCCGTCGTCAGCTCGCCGAGCGGCTCCTCCAGGTTGCGGCGCACGTCGTTGGACAGGGCCTTGAGCGGCGAGACGTAGAGGATCGCGGTGCGGTCTTCCAGGCGGCCCTCCACTCCCTCGCGGAAGAGGCGGTCGAGACAGGCCAGGAATGCGGCGAGGGTCTTGCCGGAGCCGGTGGGCGCGGTCATCAGCACGTCCCGGCCGGCCGCGATCAGCGGCCACGCCTGGGCCTGCACCGGAGTCGCCTCGCGGAAGCGGGAGCGGAACCAGGCGTCGACGACGGGGTGGAACATCGACTCAGTATAGTCGGATTGTCTCGCAGCCGCGCGCGGGGCCGCGCCCCGCCCGCGCCGACACGAACACGGCCAAGATGTACGACTCCACGCGGATTTCCGCTGATCGCTCGCCCGCGACGCCCATCTGAAGTACTCACCATCCGGTGGGTCGAACTGCGCCGATCGCGCCCTTTCGTGCCCTGAGAGTCCCCGCGTCGATCCCCACGCCCGCTCACCCCGGACCTCGCCGGTTCGAGGTCGCGGGCGTCATTGACAGTCCCCCGCGCGCCGCCTACCGTGGTCCACGACCGAGTCCGACCCGGCCGAAAGGGAGACCCCGCGGCGATGGCGCGCAGGAGGGATCAGATGGACGCTTTCTGCGTGCCCGAGATGCCTCGACGGGCCTTCTTGGCAATCACGGCTGGCGGCCTCCTCGCCGCGCCGCTCGCTGCCGAGGCCCAGCAGACTTTCTCTGGTTCATGTCAAGCGATGTGTTTCTGACCGTGCCGCAGCTGCTGGCGCGTCATTGTCGCGAGGTGATACTGCTCGTCATACGGGACCTGGTGTTGCCACATGACGAAGATGATCTTCAACCATTTCGCGGCCAGCGCCCGGAGCGCCTGGCGATGAGCGTGTCCCCGCGCCCGCTGCTGGTCGTAGTAGGCGCGGGCCCAGACACTCGAGTGCAGCGAGAGGAACGCCACGTGGTCGATCACGTAGCGCAACGCCTTGTCGCAGGCGAAACGGAACTGGATAACGCGCTGCTGCTTGCCGCTCCGCTTCGTCACGGGCACGGCGCCGGCGTGCGCCTGCAGATGTCGAAACGACTCCCAGCGTCCGGGGGCATCCCCCAGGCGCGCCCAGAGCGTCGGCGCGGTGATGCCGTGTTTACCAATCGGGAGCGTCCGCGCCCACTGCGCCGCCGGCATGCGTGCGAAAAAATCCTCGATCGCCTCCCGATACTCCTCGACGACCGCCACCACCAGCGTCAGCTGTGCCACCAGGCTTCGCATCAGCCGGGCCTTGGCCCGCAGGACATGAACCGGCACGGGCAGCTGCGGCTGCTGCAAGACGTCCCAGAGCGCCTGGGTTCGGGTCTCGCTCAGCCGATGGGCGCGTGCCCATCGCTGCCATTGGCGTTCCGTGAGGGCCGCCGCAGCCTCCGGAGTGGGATAGGCCTGCAGGAACTCCCGGGCCAGCGGCGTCGGCAACGCGGCGATCTCCAGAGCCCGCGGATAGTATGCCTTCAGCGTGGCCGTCAGCTGGTTGACCAGGCGGGTCTGCTGCCGGATCTGCTGCTGGTAGTCCTCCGTGAGGAGTTTGAGCTCCTGGGCCGCTTCCGAGCTCGGCTGCAAGGCCTGGAGGTGCGTGTGATCCGTGCGCAGAAAATCGGCCAACACCCGCGCGTCAAATGGATCACTCTTCGCTCCACTCTGCCGAAAGCGATCGCGGGCCCGGTCCAGGGCCTTGGGATTCACGGGATAGACCACGACGCCATGGTCGAGCAGAACATCCACCACCCGGCCCTCGCGCCGCTCAATGGCCGCCCACAGCTCGATCCCCTGCGTGCGCCACTCGTCCAGCTCCCGACCCCACTCGCTCAAGCCCTCTGCCGTGTGGGGCACCGTGCGGGCCGCGGTCTTCGTCCCAGACTCATTCACGACCCAGACCGCATGCGTCTGATCCGCCCAATCGACTCCGAGGTAGTAGCGCACTCGTCCACCTCCTTCAGGCCCGTGCCCTCCGTGCCGAGGAGCGGGAACGGCGAGGTTAGCCTTATACCGGCCCTCCGAGGGGCCACTTTCTCTTGAACCTCTGGCGCCGTTCTCTTGCCGACGGGGACAGTCTGCTGCGGAGCCTCCGGGGGCTCGGCGGGGAAAGGTCCTCTCGTCAGCAAGCTCCAAGCCGTGATGCTTCGGCCGTCTCTCTCTCGTATCACTTCCCCGTCCTCTCGTGGCGGGAGAGTATGTTCTCCTCCGCGACTCAGGATGCACGGTGATATCACGCCGCCGCTTACTCACGGGCTTCGTCCTAGCGTGGGCGCCGCTTGGCGCCGCCGCCGCGCAGGAGTATAAGGCGGG
>DATGBR010000343.1:0-3117 GCA_035312605.1 Candidatus Methylomirabilota bacterium | reverse complement strand
GCGTTCCCACGCATCAACCTGCTGAGCTGGTACATCTACATGGTCGGCGCGGTGTTCGGCGTCTACGCGATCTTCGCCGGCGGAGTCGACACCGGCTGGACGTTCTACACGCCCTACAGCACCATGTCGTCCACCACGCAGGTCATGCCGACGGCGATCGGCATCTTCATCGTCGGCTTCTCGTCCATCCTGACCGGCCTGAACTTCATCGTCACCATCCACCGCATGCGCGCGCCCGGGCTCACCTGGTTCCGCCTGCCGCTCTTCGTCTGGTCGCTGTACGCGACCAGCCTGATCCAGATCCTCGCCACCCCGGTGCTCGCCATCACGGTCATGCTGCTGGGGGCCGAGCGCCTGCTCCACGTCGGCATCTTCGATGCGGCGCTGGGCGGCGACCCGGTACTCTTCCAGCACCTGTTCTGGTTCTATTCGCACCCGGCGGTCTACATCATGATCCTCCCCGGCATGGGGGTGATCAGCGAGGTGGTCCCCTGCTTCGCCCGCAAGCGCATCTTCGGCTACCGCTACATCGCCTTCTCGTCGATCGCGATCGCCGTCTTCGGCTTCCTCGTCTGGGGCCACCACCTCTTCGTCGCCGGCCAGTCGGTGTACGCCGCGATGGTGTTCTCGCTGCTTTCCTATCTGGTGGCGATCCCCTCCGCGGTGAAGGTGTTCAACTGGACGGCGACGCTGCACAAGGGGACGATCGAGTTCCGCACCCCGCTCCTCTACGCGCTCGGCTTCATCGGGCTGTTCACCATCGGCGGCCTGACCGGCCTCTTCCTCGCCTCGCTCGGCATGGACGTGCACGTGACCGACACCTACTTCGTGATCGCCCACTTCCACTACATCATGGTGGGCGGCATGGTCATGGGCTACATGGGCGGCGTGCACTACTGGTGGCCGAAGATCAGCGGGCGGATGTACCCCGAGGGCTGGGGGCGGCTCGCGGCGCTCATCATCTTCATCGGCTTCAACCTGACCTTCTTCCCGCAGTTCATCCTCGGCTACCTCGGCATGCCGCGGCGCTACCACGCCTATCCCGAGGAGTTCCAGGTGCTGAACGTGATGTCGACGGCCGGCGCGTCCATCCTGGGTGTCGGCTACCTGCTGCCGATGATCTACCTCCTCTGGTCGCTGCGCTACGGCGAGCCCGCGGGCGACAACCCGTGGGGCGCGACCGGCCTCGAGTGGCAGACGCCGTCGCCGCCGCCGCGCGACAACTTCGAGCGGGCCCCGGTGGTCACCGCCGAGCCCTACGCCTACCCGGGCCGCGAGCCGGTCCATGGCTGAGCACGCCGCCGCGGTCGCCCACCAGTTCGACGACGCCGAGCAGCAGCGCGGGGCGGCCGAGCTCGGCATGTGGATCTTCCTCGCCACCGAGGTGATGTTCTTCGGCGGCATGTTCACCGCCTTCACCGCCTACCGCTGGCTCTACCCGGCGGCCTTCGCGCACGCGAGCCGCCACCTCGACGTGCTGCTCGGCGGCACCAACACCGTCGTGCTCATCGGCTCGAGCCTCACCATGGTGCTGGCGGTGCACGGCGCGCGCGAAGGGCACCGCCGGACGCTGCTCGTCTGCCTGGCGCTCACCATTCTCCTGGGCTCGGTCTTCCTCGGCATCAAGGCGATCGAGTGGCGGCACAAGTGGGAGGACGGGCTGGTGCCCGGCCTCCGCTTCACGCTGACCGGCGCCGATGCCGGGCCCCAGGAGCTCTTCTTCTTCCTCTACTTCGCGATGACGGGCGTGCATGCGCTGCACCTGATCATCGGCATCGGCGTGGTGGGCGTGATCCTCGCGCTCGCCTGGCGCGGGCACTACACGGCCGCGTACCACAACCCGGTCGAGGTGACCGGGCTCTACTGGCACTTCATCGACATCGTGTGGATCTTCCTCCTCCCCATGCTCTACCTGATCGGACGCCATGGCCCATAGCGGGGTGCGCCTCTACGTCGCGGTGTTCGCGGCGCTCATCGTGCTGACGGTGGCCACCGTCGCGGTGTCGTACGTCGACCTGGGGCCGGCGAGCGTGGTGGTCGCGCTCGCCATCGCGTTCACCAAGGCGGTCCTCGTGGTCCTCTTCTTCATGCACCTGCGCGAGAGCTCGGGGCTCACCTGGGTGGTCGCGGGCGGCGGCTTCTTCTGGCTCGCCATCCTGATCGCGCTCACCATGAGCGACGTGATGACGCGGGGGTGGCTGCCGGTCGGAGTCAAATGATCGCTGGCGCGGCTCGGCGGCGGGGTCTAGAATCTGCGCCATGGAACGAACCGAGCTCACGCGCGACGTGGAGGCGATCCAGATCCCCGGCGGGCACACGATGACGCTGGAGAAGGGCTGGGAGGTCGTCATCACCCAGTCGCTGGGTGGCACCTACACGGTGCAGGTGCCGGCCTACGGCGGCCTCTTCCGCATCGGGGGCAAGGACGCCGACGCCCTCGGCCTGGAGCCGACCACGGCGCCCGCCGTCGCCGCGAGCGGGGATCTCGAAGAGCGGGTGTGGATGACGCTCAAGACCTGCTTCGATCCGGAGATCCCGGTGAACATCGTCGACCTCGGCCTGGTCTACGACATGCGCATCGTGCCCGAGGGCGACGGCCAGCGGGTCGACATCAAGATGACGCTCACCGCGCCCGGCTGCGGCATGGGCACGTCGATTGCCGCCGACGCGCGCTTGAAGCTCCTCGACCTCCCGGGCGTGGCGGATGCCGACGTGCAGATCGTGTGGGATCCGCCGTGGAACCCGCAGATGATCTCGCCGGAGGGGAAGGAGCGGCTGGGGATGGCGTGACGGGCCGGGCGGGCGCGGGCGGGGGTGGCCCTGCCGCTCCCGCGTCCTCGGCCACGCGCGCGACCGCCAGCTGACGCGTCCCCCCGAGAAGCTGCAGGCGCGCGCGGGCCTGCGGAGGTCGCGGCAGGGCCACCCCCGCCCGCGCCACGCTGCCGTCGCGTCCCCCCGGCCGCTCAGAATCTCCGCTTCAATTCGATGCGGAGGATGTCGCTGCGGCCGGTGACGGGGCCGCGGTACTCCTCGTCGTAGGCGACGTGGGCCATCCAGCCGCGGCAAGGCCGGCGGAGGATGTCGTAGGAGACGATGCGGTCGCTGTCGACCATGTCG
>DATGBR010000342.1:0-14998 GCA_035312605.1 Candidatus Methylomirabilota bacterium | reverse complement strand
CAGGGCTTGAGCAGGAGGGCCAGGCCGGAGGTGAGGAGCAGCACGCGAATGACGATCTGGAACGTGCGCTGCGAGACCCCGGTCTGGATGCGACCACCCACGTAGAGGCCGGCCCCTGCGATGGGGAGCGCGGCCAGCAGGTAGCCGAGCGTCTGGCGGCCGAAGAGACCGGCCGCCGCGAACGCGGCGAGCCTCACGCCGCCGTCGATCAGGAAGTTCATCGCGAAGGTAGCGCGGAAGGCGAGCCGCTCGAGCCCGCGCAGGTTCAGGTAGATCACGTAGAAGGGCCCGCCGGTGCCGAAGAGCGTGCCGACCAGCCCGCCCAGGACCCCGCAGTAGCTCGCGGCCGCGCGCGAGCCGCGCAATTCGGGCAGCGGCAGCATCTGGTAGATCGCGTACACGATGACGAAGCCGCCCAGGATGCGGGCCAGGATCGCGGTGCTCATCGCGGCCAGCACCCAGAGGCCGGCGAGCACGCCCACCACCATGAACGGGATGAGCCAGAGCTGCTCGCGCCAGGCCACCTGCTCCACGTTCCTCACGCCCTGGCTGGCCGAGCCAAGGTAGTCGAGCGCGACCACGAGGGGCACGACGACGGTGACCGGCCACAGCAGGGTGAGCAGCGGCACCGCGATCAGGCCGGAGCCGAAGCCGGCCATGCCCCGCACCCAGTAGGCGAGCAGGAGGATCAGCGCGGAATAGGCCGCGGTCTCGAGGGTCAGCGGGGGCACGAAGCGATCAGGCGGCGGGGCGACCCTCGAGATGCCAGGAGCCCTCGTCGCGGTTCCAGAGCCGGAGCATGTGACGGCCCCCACCCTGCTGCGCGGTGCCCGCGTCCTTGAAGGCGGTCCGGCTGTGCGCGAACTGCCGGTTGTTGAGGTACTGGAGCTGGCCCTTCTCGATGCGGAACTCGACCCAGCTGGCGGGATCGTCCACGATCGCGCGCATCGCGTCGAGCGCCTCCCGGCCAAGGTCATCGAGGGCGGTGGCGGCCAGCTGCTGGCCGTTGACGATGTAGTCCTCGTAGTAGCGCGCGGCCAGGACCCCGCGCTCGTACTCGAACACCGGGTGATGGCTGGCGCGGACGTCGTCGGGGGCGTGCTCGCCCTGGCGATCCCACGCGAACGGCGTATAGAGGCGGGCGAGGAGGTCGGGCCGGGTGCGTCGGAGCTCGTTGTGGGCGGTCACCAGGCTCGTGAAGCGGCTGAGGCCGCCCTCGAGCGCGGACTCGAGACAGAAGAGACCCACGAAGTTGGGCGCCTTCCAGAGCCAGCCGCCGTCGGTGTGGAACGGCTGGCCCAGGTTGGTGACCGATCGCCGCACCCCGTAGCCGAGCGCCTGGCCGGTGTCCTTCACGTCGTAGAGCCGGGCCCCGTTGGCCTTCTGCGCGACGACCTGGCCGAGCATGGCGGCGAGCAGCCACCCGATGGCCCGGTTCTCCTCCGTCTCGTAGCGCTCGACCGGGAAGCGATCCACCACCGCGAGGCCGGTGTCGGTCTCGAGCTTCGCCCGCACGTCCGACATGAGATCGGAGCACGCACGCAGCGAGAAGGCCGCGGGGGCCAGGCTCTCGACCGGGCGCGGGGTCTCGCGCAGGGACCTCACCACCTGGTCCAGCTCCGCCACGCAGGCCTCGGACAGCGGGATCAGCCATCGATCGGCGGAGATGGTGTCGCGCGTCCACGCCTTCGGACGCTCGATCTCCTCGGCCGGGAGGTGCTCCGTCAGCTGGTCGACACGCATCGCGAGCCTCCTTCTACGTCGGAAGTGCCCGGGAGTATAGCACGCGTGCTAGACTCGAAAATCCAGGAGGTACCGCCCATGCGCTTCTCCGGCGTCTGGCTGCCCGCGATCACCCCGTTCACCGGGGGAGAGATCGACTACCCCGCGTACGAGCGCCTCATCGACCACTACGTCAAGCTCGGGGTCACCGGCATCATCCCGCTCGGCACCACCGGCGAGAGCCCGACCATCGACGACGACGAGGCCGACCGCCTGGTCGAGCGCACCGTCGCGACGGTGGCGGGTCGGGTGCCGATCGTGGTCGGGGTCGGCAGCAACGACACGCGCAAGGCGGTCAAGGCGGTGAAGCGCCTGCAGCGCCACCCGGTGCAGGGCGTCCTCTCGGTCTGCCCGTACTACAACCGGCCGAGCCAGGACGGCATGCTCCTACACTTCACGCGCATCGCGGAGGCCACCGATCGGCCGATCCTGATCTACAACATCCCCTACCGGACCGGCGTCAACCTGACCAACGAGACCCTGCTGCGCCTGGCCGAGATCCCGAACATCGCGGGGGTGAAGGACTCCTCCGGCAGCATCGCGCAGTCGCTCGATCTGCTGCGCCAGCGGCCCGACGGCTTCGCGGTGCTCACCGGCGAGGACGCCTACTTCTACACGATGCTCGCCCACGGCGGCGACGGCGGCATCCTGGCCTCGGCGCACGTCGAGACCGCGCTGTTCCTCACCGTGTACGAGCGCATGGCGGCCAACGACCACCAGGGCGCGCGCAAGGCCTGGTCGCGGATCGAGCCGCTCGTGCCGCTGCTCTTCAAGGAGCCGAACCCGGTCCCGATCAAGCACTGCCTCTGGCGCCAGGGGCTCATCGGCTCCGCCGAGTGCCGCCTGCCGCTCACGCGCGTGTCCGACGCGCTCGCGGGCGAGCTCGACCGCGCCCTCGGCCGCTAGTACCAGCGGGGATCGCCGGGCAGGACCGGGACGGGCTTGCCGTCCACCTGCAGGACCCGGGGACGGATGGTAGGCACCGGGCGGCCGCGGAGCGCGCCCAGGATCTCGGCGGTGCGGGCTCCGGCGCCCTGCAGCAGCTCCAGGTTCTTGATGGTGGGCAGCCGGAGGGTGATCTCCTTCCCCCGGAACGCCGCGAAGGCCTCCGCCGGCGTCAGCCAGCGCAGGGCCACGATCTCGTGCCCGTCGACTTCCGGCTCCTGTCCCGGCGGGGCCTCCGTGGCGAAGAACCGGGTGTCGAAGCGCAGCGGCTGCTCCTCGGGCGTGATCCAGTGCGCGAAGTAGCTGAGGCGCTCGGTGGCGAGCGTCAGGCCCTCCTCGCGCAGCATCGTGAAGAAGGCAGGGTTCGCCGACTGGCACGCCTTGCGATGGGCCTCGAAGCGGGCGCGGTTGTCCGCGGTGAAGCGCACGAACTCGCCCCGGCGGTCGTACGCCAGCAGCACGCCCACCTCCTCGAAGGCCTCGCGGATGGCCCCCACCCAGTAGCCGAGGGCCAGGCGGGGGGTCAGGTCGCCGCCGAGCCGGGCGCTCGCCTGATCCGGGGTGAGCCGGCGGCAGAACTGCTCCACGTCGGGGGGGATATCGTCGGCCTCGACCTTGCCGCCGGCGAAGACGTAGTCCCCCGCCGCGAACTTGCTGCGCCCGTGGCGCTGGATGAGCAGGATCTCGGCCGGGCCGGCGGCCCGGTCGCGTATGAGGACCAGGGTCGCCGCGGGTGAAGGAATTGCAGGTGGGCTCATGGGAAAGGGTCTTCGAAACCGTTCGCATTCTGACATGGTCCGCCGGCGCGGGGGCGGGCAAAAAAAGGCACTTGTGAAGGCGGAGGGCCGATGGGAAACTCGGCCCGTGCAGAGCCCGCACACCGCCATCAGCCCCTCGCCGGCGGAGCATCGCCGGCACACACGGGTGGCGGCCTCGTGGCCGGTGACGGTCCAGACCGGCGATCGCCTCCTCCATCTCCACGCGCTGAACGTGAGCGCGCTCGGCGTCAAGGTCTCGCTCGACGAGCTGCTGCGTCGCGAGCCGCTCGAGGTCGGCCGCCCCGCGCACCTGCGCATGGAGCCGCCGGGCTCGCAGCCGGTGGAGGTCGAGGCGATCGTCTGGCGCACGGACGACGACGGGCCGGCCTTCTTCTTCATCGGCCCGCGCGCCACGGCGTCGCGGTAGTCGACCCACCCCTTTCCCACGAGGAGACCGCGATGGGCGCAGAAGCCAGGATCAAGGAGCTCGGCATCACGCTGCCCAACCCGCCCAAGCCGATGGGCAACTACGTCCCGGGCGTCCGGACCGGCAACCTGCTCTTCCTGTCCGGCCACGGCCCGATCCGCATCGAGGGCAACCCGAGCGCCCGCGGCAAGGTCGGGCGGGACCTCACCACCGAGGACGCCTACAAGGTGGCGCGCGAGGTCGGCATCAATCTGCTGGGCTCCGCGCGCGCGCTCCTGGGCAGCCTCGACCGTGTCAAGCGCGTGGTCAAGGTGCTGGGCATGGTGAACGCGGTGGAGAGCTTCGGCGAGCAGCCCAAGGTCATCAACGGCTTCTCGGACCTCATGGTCGAGGTGTTCGGCGACGCCGGGCGCCACGCCCGCTCCGCGGTGGGCATGGGCTCGTTGCCCGCCGGCATTCCGGTGGAGATCGAGATGATCCTCGAGGTGAGCGCGCCCGCGGCGCCGAAGGCGCGCAAGCCGGCGCGCGTCGCGAAGGCGTCGGCCCGCAAGCCGAAGCGCCGCCGCTAGGCCTCGAGGAGCGGCGGGAGGATCTCGAGGGCCTGCGCGATCCGCGGGCCATACCAGGACAGCAGCTTGCCGTCCACGAGGTGGATCCGGCCGTCGCGCACCGCGGGCAGGTCGGAGAACGGCGCGAAGTCCGCCTCGTGGACCCGGCGGAACCGATAGGGCTCGTCCGGGAGCAGGATCACCTCCGCCTCCGTGGCCGCCACCTGCTCGAGCGTGATCTGGGGATAGCGGGTCGCCTCGTCCCGGAAGACGTTGGCGCCGCCCGACACCGCCAGCATGTCGTGGATGTAGGTGTCCCGGTTGATCGTCATGTAGGGCTTGCGCCAGATCGGGCAGAACACGCGGCGCGGCCGCCGCGCCGCGGTGGCGGCCCGCACTCGGTCGTAGCGCGCCTGGAGCTCCGCCTCGAGCTCGCGCGCCCGCTCCCCCACCTCGAGCAGCGCGCCCAGCTCCCCCACCAGCCGGATGCCGTCGGCGACGGTGCGGGGGTACGTGACGTGGACCGCGATGCCCCAGGCCCGGAGCGTCTCGACGTGCTCGCGCACGTTCTCCTCCACGTTGGCGATGACGAGGTCGGTGCCGAGGTCGCGGATGACCTCGAGCTTGGGGTTCTTCTCGCCGCCGACCCGGGTCTTGGTGGCCACGCCCTCGGGCGGCTCGGTGCAGTAGATCGTGCAGCCCACCACGCGGTCCCCCGCGCCGATGGCGAACAGGATCTCGGTGATGCTGGGGATCAGGGAGACGATGCGCCGGGCCGGCACCGGCGGGGCTAGAGCTTGGCGGCCTGCTCGGAGAGGCGCTCGACGAGCCCGATCAGCTCCTTCATGTGCTCGCGGAGCAGCGCCTCGGCCTTCCGCGCGGCTTCGCCCTGCCCGCCCTCGACCGCATCCTCGAAGCTCGTGACGGCGACGCCGAACTCCCTCAGCAAGCGACGCGTGGTGTCTTGCGACATGGTTGTAGGATATCATGCGCCCGGTCCACGACATGGTCGGCGCCCTCGATCTCCTCTACCGCGCGTTCTACCGCGCCGTGCTGGCGCGGCTGCCCGAGCGCGGGGCGGTGGCGATGGGCCAGTGGGGCCTGCGTCACCTGCCGCTCGATCGCCTCGGGATGTTCCGCAATCCCGATCCCCGCCTCGCGACGACGCTGGGCGGGGTGCGCCTGGCGAATCCGCTGATCCTCTCCTCGATGTACTACGACACCGCGATCCTCCGTCGGGCCATGGGCCTCGGGTGGGGCGCGGTCACCGCCAAGAGCATCACCCCCGGACCGCGGCCCGGGCATCCCGAGCCCAACCTGGTGCGCATCCAGACCGCGGAGGGACCGGGCCTGGTCAACTGCAACGGGTTCAAGAACCCGGGTCTCGACGCCTACCGCTCCGCGCTGGCCGCGCTGCCGCACCGCGTGCCGCTGATCGTGGCCGCGGCGGGGGAATCCGCGGAGGACTACGTCCGGGTCGTGGCGGGCCTGCAGGAGTTCGGTGAGCTGGTCGAGCTCAACATCTCCTCGCCCAACACCAAGCTGGTCTACGGCTGGTCCACGCGGCCCGCCGAGCTGAAGGACGTGTTCCGGGCGGTCCGGGCCGCCACCGCCAAGCCGCTCATCGTCAAGATCTCGCCCGACTTCCGGGAGACCAACGAGGAGATCACGATCCCGGCCGCGCTCGACGCGGGCATCACGATCGTCAACTACGGCAACACCCGGCGGGTGGACGAGCCGCGGCTCTCCCAGCGGACCGGCGGCCTCTCGGGGCCGGCCCTCTTCGCGACCACGCTGGAGAACGTGCGCCGGGTCCGTGAGCGCTTCGGCGACCGCCTCGAGCTGATCGCCACCGGCGGCATCGACAGCCCCGATTCCGCGCGCCGCGCGCTCGACGCGGGCGCGACCGCGTGCGGGATCTTCACCGGGTTCATCACCCGCGGCCCGCTCTTGCCGCGCCGCATCCTCGACGCGCTCGCGGCCGCCCGCCAGAAATAACCCACAGGTTATCCACTTATCCACCGCCATCCACAATCGCGAAAAAGGCACGCTGCGACGCGGTCCGAGAGGGGGGCCCCCGAAAAGTGACGCTCTGATCGTCCACCGGCGCGAGGCCTCGCGTCGCAGGCAGCATTCACGCAGGCTCACGCGCGCCGGGGCGCCAAATTACGCTTGTGTTGCGGCCAAACGAAGCCTTGACAGGGTCGGGACCGGTTCATAAGGTTGCGTGGCGCAGCACCGTGTGCACCCTTCGGAGGAGGAGAAGATCGCGTATGGAGGCCAGCCGGAAGCCACTGGCGAAGATCGAGGGCAGGAAGCGGATGCGGCTCAACGGCCTCACGGTGGCGTGGCGGGGCACGCCGAGTCTCGACGACTGGGTGGCCTACATCGTCACCGGCACGAAGTCCAAGAAGCTGATCCTGGCCGATCACGCCTCCGAGCGGAAGGTGAAGGGCCTGCTGGCCCGCATCCAGTCCCTGTCCAAGAAGGAGGTCGAGAAGCTGGCCAAGGGCTAGGGCGCGCGGCCCTCTCGTCCCAGCTCGCCGCGCTGGGCCAGGCTGATGAATCGCTGGCGGCCGATGATGACGTGGTCGTGGATGCGCAGGTCGAGCAGCTCCGAGCAGTCCACGAGCTGGCGGGTGAGCCGCAGATCCTCCCGGCTCGGGGTCGGATCGCCGCTCGGGTGGTTGTGCAGCAGGATGATCGAGGCGGCCGATTCCAGGATCGCCGGCTTGAAGACTTCGCGGGGGTGGACGAGACTGGCCGAGAGCGTGCCTTCCGAGATGACCACGTCGCGGAGGAGCCCGTTCTGCGCGTCCAGCAGTGCCACCCGGAACACCTCCTTCTGGAGGTCCTCCATCAGCGGCCCGTAGCGCGCGAACACCTGCTCGGGGCTCCCCAGCACCACCCGGCCCGGCCCGTTCCGCGAGCGAAGGCGCCGGGTGATCTCGAACGCGGCGGCCAGCCGCACCGCCTTCACCGGCCCCACCCCGCGCACCGCGGCCAGCTCGGCGATCCCGCGCCCGGCCAGCCCCGAGAGCGACCCGTAGCGGCTCAGCAGGTCGCGCGCCATGTCCATCGCGCTGCAGCCGGCGAGACCGGCGCCGAGCTGGATGGCGAGCAGCTCCGCGTCGGCGAGGGACTCCGCGCCCTTGTGGTAGAGCCGCTCGCGGGGCCGGTCCTCCGCCGGCCACCGCCCGATGCCGCTCCCCGCCGCGCCCATGCGCATGCCGTAGCACGCGCCCGCGTGCCTGTTCAATGAGCCGGATCGGATACGGGCTCGTCGATGGTGATCTCGCGCGGCTCGTCGCCGAGCCCCCGGAGGTGCACGTGGATCGTCCGCACGGGCAGGAGCGGCAGGAGCTTGTCCGCCCACTCGATCACGGTGACACCGTCGCCGTGCAGCATCTCCTCGAGGCCCAGGTCCACCAGCTCGGTGAGGCTGCCGGTGCGGTAGGCGTCGAGGTGGTAGATCGGCATCCGGCCGCGATACTGGTTGACCAGCACGAAGGTCGGGCTCGTCACTCCGGAGGTCACGCCGAGCCCGCGCGCGAGCCCCTGCAGGAAGCAGGTCTTCCCCGCCCCCAGCTCGCCGGTGCACGCGATCACCGCGCCCGGGGTCAGGCGCGCGCCCAGGCGCTCGCCGATCGCCTGCGTCTCGGCGGGATCGCGCGACGCGAACGTCCGCCGGCTCACGGCGCCGGGCCCGCGAGGGCCTGGAGCGCCGCGGGCAGCTTCTCCACGATGTCGCCCGCGATCATCGCGATCTCGCCCCGCTCGGCCGCGGTCAGATCCCCGGCCAGGCCGTGGAGGTAGCAGCCCGCCTCGAGCGCGGCGACCGGATCGAGCCCTCGCGCGAGCAGCGCGCCCACGATCCCGGTGAGCACGTCGCCCGACCCGCCCTTGGCCATGCCGGGATTGCCGGTGGGATTGACCGCCACGCGTCCGTCGGGCCCGCCGATCGCGGTGCCCGCGCCCTTGAGCGCGAGACCCACGCGGTGGTCGCGGGCAAAGCTCCGCGTGACCTCGAGCCGGTCGCCCTGCACCGCGTCGACCGTCAGACCGAGCATGCGCGCCATCTCGCCGGGGTGCGGGGTCAGGGCGCGCGGGCCGAGCGCGCGACGCAGCAGGTCCAGGTGCCCGGCGAGCGCGCTGAGCGCGTCGGCGTCCGCCACCAGGGGCCGCTCCACCTCGGCCACCAGGGCGCGGGCCAGCGCCTGCGTCTCGGGGTGGAGCGAGAGGCCGGGCCCGAGCGCCACCGCGTCCATGCGGTGGGCCAGCTCGAGGAGGCGCTCCCGCCCGGCCAGCGCGAGGCTGCCCGCGGCGGTCTCGGGCAGCGCCTCGGTCATGTACTCCGGCGCCTGCGCGGCGACGATGGGCTGCTGCGATGCGGGAGTCGCGATCGTGCAGAGACCGACCCCGCTCCGGAGCGCGGCGCGGGCGGCGAGCACCGCGGCGCCGGTCTTGCCGAGCGAGCCCGCCACCACCAGGAGGTGGCCGAAGCGGCCCTTGTGGGCGTCGGGCTCGCGCGCGGGAAAATACCGGCGCACGTCGGCGGCCTCGAGCCGCCACGTGGTGACGCCGCGCGCGGCTTCCACCTCCGGCACCCCGATGTCGACGACGTCGACCGGCCCGGCCTGCGCCGCGGCGGGGTGGAGCAGCAGGCTCCGCTTGAGCCCGGCGAAGGTGACGGTCCGCGTGGCTTTCACGGTCGGCCCGAGCAGCGCGCCGTGATCGGAGGAGAGCCCCGACGGCAGATCGAGCGCGATCACCGGGATCCCCCGCCGGCCCGCCTCGTTGATCGCCTCGATGGCCGCGGCCGCCTGGCCCCAGGCCGGGCCGGTGAGCCCGGTGCCGAGCAGCGCGTCCACCACCGCCTCGGTCCGCTCGAGCGCCCGCACGAGCGCGCCCGGATCCGGCCCCGCGTCGATGGCCTCGACCCGCCCCCGCCAGCCCGCGAGGGCCTCCGCGGCGTCGCCCTGCACCTCGTCGCGCCGCGCGGTCAGGAACACGGTCACCACGGCGCCGCGGGCCCGGAGACGCCGAGCCACCACGAAGCCGTCGCCGCCGTTGTTGCCCTTGCCGCACACCACGACGATGCGCCGGCCGCGGATGGGGGCGAGCCATCGGCCGATGAGCGCGGCCGCCCCCGAGCCGGCCGCGTCCATGAGGTGGAAGCCGGGGATGCCGAGGTCGCGGATCGCGCGGGCGTCCAGCGCGCGCATCTCGGCGGCGGTGAAGATGGGCCGCACGGGATCAGCGCGCGGGCGGCAGCAGCAGGGCCGCCGACTGGATGAGGAAGTCGGCGAGCACCGTCGTGTAGGCCTCCCGGTAGGTGGTCCGGGCCGCGCGCGGCAGCTCGATGTGGAGCGCCAGCCGGGTCTGGGCGAGCATGCCCGACTGCTTGGCCGCGGAGGCGGTGTACCAGAGGGTATCGAGAGGCTCCATCCAGACGTCGAGCCGCGGCACCTCGCCCTCCGCGGGCAGGCGCACGTCGCGGATCATCTCGAGGAGCGCCTTGAGCCGCCAGGCGTCGTCGCGACTGACGCCGACGGTGGCGATCTCCATGCGGCCCGCGCTCTCCGGACGCATGTTGCCGTGCACCTCCACGTAGAGGCGCAGCGGGCCCTGCGCGACCTCGGTCACCTGGCGCCGGTACGCCTGGTAGACCTGGCGGGCCGGCTCGGTCTCCACCTCGAGTCGCGCCGCCGCGCCGGGCTGGCTCTCGGTGGGCCGGTTGACGTTGTAGCGCCGGCCGCCCGCGTCGACGTGGGTATAGCCGGTCACCACCACCAGGCTGAACCCGGTGAGCTTCGCGAGCTCGCGCCCCATGAGATCGGTGGCGCTGTCGGAGGTGCCGTGCGGAGCCGCCAGGACGATCCCGGGCCGGCCCTTCTCCACCTGGACGGACCCGGCCATCGGCCCGACGGAACCCGCGGGAGCGACCGCAGGCGCGTCCGCCGAATCCTTGCCCGCGATCAGCCCGGCGCAGCCCTGGACGACGAGGGCGAGCCCGAGCGCCACGCTAGCGGCGCCTCGCCTCGTCATCGGCGCCGTCCCCGATCAGCATGGCCTGCGCCATCGCGTACTCGCCGTCGTGGGTGAGGGAGAGGAGCACCCGCACGCCGCCCTTGGCGAGCGCGATGGCGCGCGAGCGCCCGGAGAGCGTCATGGTGGGAGCCTGACCGCGCTCGCGCCGCACCTCGAGCTCGCGCCAGTTCACGCCCATGCGCAGGCCGGTGCCGAGGGCTTTGAGGGTGGCCTCCTTCGCCGCGAAGCGCGCCGCGAAGTGCGGGATCGGATCGCGCCGGCGCCGGCAGTAGGCGATCTCCTGCTCGGTGAAGACCCGCTGGAGAAACCGCTCGTCCCAGCGCGCCACCACCCGTCGCATCCGCGGCATCTGGGTGAGGTCGACGCCGATGCCGAGCACCCGGCTCACGCCCCGATGCTCCGCCGCACGAGGCCGGCCAGCTCCTCGGCCATGCGCTCGATGCGAGTTTGCTCCTCGCCCTCGATCATCACGCGCAGGAGCGACTCGGTGCCGGAGTAGCGCAGCAGGATGCGCCCCGCCCCGTTCATGTCGGCCTCGAGGGCCCGCGCCCGCTCGGTGAGCCCGGGGATGCTCTCCACCGGCGGCTTCTCCTTCACCGTGACGTTCACCAGCACCTGGGGGAACTTCACCAGGCACGTCGACAGCTCGCCCAGCGAGGACCGCGTCTCCTGCATCACCCCGATGAGCTGCAGCGCGGACACGATCCCGTCCCCGGTGGTGCTGTGATCGAGGAACAGCAGGTGGCCGGACTGCTCGCCGCCCAGGTTGGCGCCGACGCGCAGCATCTCCTCCAGCACGTAGCGGTCGCCCACCTGCACCTTGGCGAGCCCGATACCCGCGCGGGTGAGCACGCGGTCGAGCGCGAGGTTGGCCATCACGGTGGTGACCACCGTGCCGCTCTTCAGCAGCCCGCGGGACGCGAGGTGGCGGCCGCAGATGGCGAGCGCGAAGTCGCCGTCCCGGATCTGGCCGTCCTCGTCCACCGAGATCAGCCGGTCGCCGTCACCGTCGAAGGCGAGGCCCATCTGGGCCCGGGTGCGCAGCACCTCCTTCTGCAGCATCTCCGGATGCATGGCCCCGACGCCCCGGTTGATGTTCTGGCCGTCCGGGCTCGCGTTCAGCACCCGCACGTCGGCTCCCAGGCGGCGGAAGACCTCGGGCGCCACCCGGTAGGTCGCGCCGTGCGCGCAGTCGAGCACCACCCGGAGGCCGCGCAGATCGGACGGGCACGTGGCCCGCGCGTGGGTGATGTAGTCGGTCTCCGCGGCGTCGTGCTGGACGAGGCGGCCGATGTCCATGCCGGTGGGCCAGGGCGCGGTGTCGGGACCGCTCAGGCGGCCCTCGATCTCCTCTTCCCACGCGTCGGGGAACTTGGCCCCCTCCGAGGAGAAGATCTTGATGCCGTTGTCCTCGAAGGGATTGTGGGAGGCCGAGAGGACGACGCCGCCGTGGGCCTCGAGCCGCCGCGTCAGGTAGGCGATGGCGGGGGTGGGGAGCACCCCGACCGCGTAGACGTCCCCGCCCGCGGAGAGGGCGCCGGAGACGAGGGCGCCTTCGAGCATCGGCCCGGAGAGCCGCGTGTCACGACCGACGACCAGCCGGGTCTTGTGGCCCCGGTCGTGCTCGAGCAGGGTGGCCACGAGCTGGCGCCCGAGGCGGAAGGCCAGCTCGGTGGTGAGCGGCGGCTTGTTGGCGAGGCCTCGGATGCCGTCGGTGCCGAAGAGACGGGTCACGAGCGCACGGCCCCCAGGACGAGCCGGAGGCGGGAGGGGTTGACCCGGATGACGGTGACCCCGGGCGGCACCGTGATCTGCTCGGGCTGCACGCGCAGGGTCACCTCGCCGGCGCGCGAGCCGGCCAGGCTCACGCGGGCCCGCACGCGGTCGGTCCCGAGGCGGTCGAGCGCGACCCGCAGGCCGTGCAGCTGGACATCCACGCTGTCGGGCCGCTCCCCCTTGACCTCGAGCCCGGCCGGGATGCCGTCCAGCTCGATCGGCGCCGCGACCACCACGTCGGCCTTCTCGGAGGTCATGACGAAGACCCAGAGCACCATCGAGACCACCAGGGCGAGCAGCTTCAGCTCCCAGTGCCGGGTGAGCGCGCTCACTTGCGCAGCCACTCCCGCGCCGGCTCCCACCACGCGGCGCGGCGGGGCATGGGGGCCTCCTCCAGGGAGAAGAGATCGCCCAGTCGGCGGCGCAGCGACTCCTGGTCGAGCGGCGACTCCATCTGCCCGTCGACCGCGAGCGAGGTGTGCCCGCTCTCCTCGGAGACGATCAGCACCACCGCGTCGGTCTCCTCGGCCAGGCCGAGCCCGGCGCGATGCCGCGTGCCCATGTTCCGGCCGAGCTGCGTGTTGCGCGACAGGGGCAAGAAGCAGCCCGCCGCAGCCACCCGGTCGCCGCGGATGAAGGCGGCGCCGTCGTGCAGCGGCGAGTAGGGCAGGAAGAGGCTCACGAGCAGGTCGGCGGAGACGACCGCGTCGAGCGGCACTCCGAGCTCCGCGTAGTTGCGCAGGCCGGTACTCCGCTCGAGCACGATGAGGGCGCCGATGCGCTTGCTCGCGAGCGCGTCCGCCGCCTTGATCACCTCGTCGATGAGGTGGCTCCGCTCCTCGCGCGCGCCCAGGCTCATGCCCTGGAAGAGACGGCTCTCGCCCAGGCGCGTGAGGGCCCGCCGCAGCTCGGGCTGGAAGAGGACGATCAGGGCCAGCACCCAGAACGACCAGAAGTTGTCGAGCAGCCAGCTCGTGCTGAACAGCTCGAAGTAGCGGGCCAGGAACGAGGCCACCATGAGGCCGGCCAGGCCCAGGAGCATCTGCACCGCGCGCGTCTCCTTGAACATCACGAAGACGCGGTAGAGCACGATCGCCACCAGCACGATGTCGATCGCGTCGCGCGGACGGAAGGTCTGGAGCACCGGCCACATGGCTAGGCTCGCCCCGGCCCGGCCCGGCGGATCGCCTGGGCGACCCGGACCGCCTGCGCGGTCTCGGCCACGTCGTGGGCCCGGATCACGTCGGCCCCTCCCAGGACCGCGGCCGCGGTGGCGGCCAGCGTGCCGGGCAGCCGATCGGCCGGGTCAGGAGCTCCCGCCAGCGCCCCGATGAAGGACTTCCGGGAGACGCCGACGTAGATGGGGCGCCCGAGGGTCCGGAGGGCGGGCAGGCCGGCCAGCACGCGGCAGTCCCACTCCGGCCAGTCGATGGGGCCACCGCGGAAGAATCCGATGCCCGGGTCGACGAGGATCCGGTCGTCGGGCATCCCCGCCGCGCGCGCCCGGGCGAGGCTTCCCGTCAGAGACGCCAGCACCGTCTCGAGGGGCTCACCTGCGGCCGGGGCGGCCGCGGGAGCAGCCATGAGCACGAGCCCGGCGCCGGCCTCGGCGGCCAGGCGGGCGAGGGCGGGATCCGCAGCCAGCCCGGTCACGTCGTTGAGCATGCGGGCGCCGCTCTCGAGAGCGGCCCGGGCCGGCAGCACCCGGCTCGTGTCGGCGCAGACGGGCAGGTCGAGCTTGGCGGTCAGCAGGCCCACCGCCCAGTGCAGGCGATCGGCCTCCTGGGTCTCCGGGATCCGTGACTCGAGGTAGGGCGCGGAGGACATGGCCCCCACGTCGAGCCAGGCCGCGCCCGCCTGGGCCATCGCCTCGGCCGCCTGGAGGAGCCGGTCGGCGTCGGTGACGACGGAGCCCGAGTAGAATGACTCCGGGCTCACGTTGAGGGCTCCCACGATGGCCACGTCCAGGCCATCGCCCACCGACACTCCTGCCACGGCCGCGCGATTCACGGGGAAATCTCCATGATCAACTTATCACCGCAACGGGCCCGCGCGGGCCCCGAATTTGCGGGCGCAGACGCTAGGCCGGGCTGGGCGCCTCGTGGAGCGGGGGGACGCGGAGGATCCGCGCGATCTCCTCGCCGTCGAGCGACTCGCGCTCGAGGAGGGCGCGGGCGAGGGCGTGGAGCTTCTCGAGATTGGTCTCGATCATGTGGCGGGCTCGCGTGGCGCACTCGATCACGATCCGCTTGATCTCGGAGTCGATCAGGACCGCGGTCTCCTCGCTGAAGTCCTTGGGGCGGGCCACCTCGCGGCCGAGGAAGATGTGCTCCTCGCCCTTGCCGAAGGTGAGCGGGCCCATCTTGTCGGACATGCCCCACTCGCAGACCATCTTGCGGGCCATCTCGGTGGCCTTCTCGAGATCGTCCCCCGCCCCGGTGGTCTGCTGCTGGAAGACGATCTCCTCCGCCGCGCGACCGCCGAGGAGGATCGTGATCCGATTCACGAGGTAGTCCCTCGAGTAGTTGTACTTGTCGTCGGCGGGCAGCTGCTGGGTGAGGCCAAGGGCCCGGCCGCGCGGGATGATCGTGACCTTGTGGAGCGGGTCCGCCCCGGGTAGCAGGTCCGCCACCAGCGCGTGGCCCGCCTCGTGGTAGGCGATGGTCTTCTTCTCGGTCTCCGAGATGATCATCGAGCGCCGCTCCACGCCC
>DATGBR010000341.1:0-5526 GCA_035312605.1 Candidatus Methylomirabilota bacterium | reverse complement strand
GCCGTCGCCACTAGCAAGAGCAAGGCGGTGCGGGCGCGCCGCGAGGCCCGGCTCACCGCCGCCGCAGCAGGTCGCGGATCTCGCCGAGCAGCCGCACCTCCTCGGGGGGCTGGGGCGGGGAGGCGGGCGCGGCCTCTTCCTGTCGCCGCATCCGGTTGACCACCTTCACGAGGAAGAAGAGGGCCACCGCGACAGCCAGGAACGCGATGATCGCGTTCAGGAAGAGCCCGAAGGCCAGCACCACCGCGCCCGCGTCGCGCGCGGCCTTGACCGACGTGAAGGCGGCGCCGGTCGGGTTGCGCAGGACCACGAACAGGTTACTGAAGTCCGGCGTGCCGATGATCCCCGAGATGACGGGCATGAGGAGATCGTTGACGAGCGAGGTGACCACCGTCCCGAAAGCGGCGCCGATGATGATGCCGACCGCCATGTCCACCATGTTGCCCTTGATCGCGAATTCCTTGAACTCCTTGAGCATGCGCGTCGCTCCTCGGGCTCAGTTACCCACCTGCACCGCGGCGCCCAGCTCGCGCAGCATCGCGATCGCGGATAGATAGGAGAGCCGGCCGGTCCGTGGGTTCTCCGAGGGCACGTTCTCCACCTCAATGCGGAGGGTCCCGAATTCGCCCTCCACCGTGATCCGGTGCTGGTTTCGCGCCTGACCGGGCACCGCGTAGATCTTGATCCGGGTGCGCTCGGGGCCGATGCCGGCCAGAGAGAGCGCGGCCACCACGTTGACGTTGGCCGGGAAGCCGCGGACCGCCTCGGTCGCGGGGCCCTCGAAGATGAGGGTCTCGGTGGTGATGCGGTCGAGATCGATCCGCTGCTGCTCGATGTAGGGCGCCCCCGCGAGGCCGCGCGGCGGCTTGCGGGTCTCCATGGTGACCGCGGTGATTGCGCCCTCGCGCGCGCCCTTGACCCCGTCGAGGCCCGCGATCGCGCCGGACGGCACCAGGATGCGGCAGCCGTGCTTCTCGGCCAGCGCGGCCCATCCGTCGAGCACGCCGACCAGCGCGCCCACCGAGAGGACCATCAGGTGCTTGCCCGCCGAGAGGACCGCGGGCCCGAACTCGCGGAGGGCGGCCTGGGTCGCCGCCTCCACGATCAGGTCGGCGCGCTCGATCAGCTCGTCGATGGCCATCACCGGGTACCCCGCCGCGGTGGCGGGCTGGCGCACGCTGACGCCCACCAGCGTGGTGCCGGGAATGCCCCGCGTCAGCGCGTCCGCGACGCGACGGCCGATCACGCCCATCCCCACGATTCCGATCTTCAGCATGCGCTCTTCCTTCCCGCCGCGTGCGCGGCGCAGCGATGATAGCAGCGGGCGCCGGGGCCGGACAAGGGACCGTGCTAGAATCAGCGCCGAAGATGACTGCAACGCCCCGGCTCCAGGAGCCGCTCGAGCGGCTCTACCGTGAGTTCGACTGGGCCGCCCGCGCCGACCTGGACGCGATCCGCTTTCCCCTTCGCTACCCCGAGCGCGCCGATCGCGAGGTCGTCGCGCTGCTGGCCTCGTGCATGGCCTACGGACGCGTGGATCTGTTCGGCCCGTGGGTCGACTGGGCGCTCGTCCGCATGGGGAAGTCGCCCGCGCGCTTCGTGCTGGGCTTCGATCCGGCCAAGCACGCCGCGCGCTTCGAGGGCTTCCGCTACCGGTTCAACCGCCCGCGCGATCTGGCCGCCTTCTGCCTCGCCACCCAGCGGGTCCTTATCCGGCACGGCTCGCTCGGCGCCGCGTTCCGCTCCGGCTTCTCGCCCGGCGACCCGCACGTGGGCGCGGCCCTGGAGCGCTTCGTGGGCTCCTTCCTGACCCAGGATCTCTCCGTGGTCTTTCCGCGCAACCGGCTCTCGTACGGGTACCGTCACTGGTTCCCGCGCCCGTCCACCGGCGGCGCGTGCAAGCGGATGCTGCTCTTCCTGCGCTGGATGGTGCGTCGGGAGGCGCCGGACTTCGGGCTCTGGACCGACATCCCGCCGTCCGCGCTCCTCATTCCGGTCGACACCCACATCGAGAACATGGCCCGCTCGCTTGGTCTCACCCGGCGGCGCAGCCGGAACTGGAAGATGACGGAGGAGATCACGAGCGGACTGCGGCTGCTCGATCCGGCCGATCCGGTGAAGTACGACTTCTCGCTCTGCCACACCCGGATGTCCGGCCAGTGCCTCGACCGCCGCGACGCGATCGTGTGCGCCCCGTGCCGGCTGCGGCCGGTGTGCCGCCACTGGCGCGGGCGACGGAGTACGTCGCCGTGACCGCGGGGTGGGTGTGGGTCGTGGTGGCGGCCCTCGCGCTGCTGCTCGGGGTGACCGCGTGGGCCCTCTGGCGCGCGGTGGCGCGGCTCGGCGCGCTCGAGACGGCCCGGCAGCAGCCGGACCAGGCGCTGCTCCTGCTCCAGCGCGACATCCAGACCGCGCGGGCGGAGGCCCACCAGGCCCGGAGCGAGACGCTCGCCACCGTGAAGGAGGAGCTGCACCAGTTCGCGAGCCACATGACCCAGCAGATGGGCCAGGTCGGCAGCGGTGTCCAGCAGCAGCTCCAGCACGTGGGCCAGGTGGTGGGCGCGGTGCAGGGGAGCCTCGGCAAGCTGGGCGAGGTGACCCAGCGCGTCTTCGACGTGGGGCGGGACATCGCGGGTCTGGAGCAATTGCTCAAGTCCCCCAAGATCCGCGGCGGGGTGGGGGAGACGCTCCTCGAGAATCTCCTCGCCCAGATGCTCCCGCGGGAGCAGTACGCGCTGCAGCACGCCTTCGCCACCGGCGACCGGGTCGACGCGGCCATCCGCATCGGCGAGCGGATCGTCCCGGTGGACGCGAAGTTTCCCCTGGAGAACTTCCGACGCGTCCTCGAGGAGACCGACGAGGACAAGCGCGGGCCGCTGCGGCGCGCGTTCCTGCGCGACGTCAAGAACCGGGTCGACGAGATCGCCAAGAAGTACATCCTCCCGGATGAGGGCACCTTCGACTTCGCCCTCATGTACATCCCGGCCGAGAACATCTACTACGAGATCATCGTCCGGGACGAGAGCGAGGAGGATTCGCCCGCCGCCTACGCGCTGGCCCGGCGGGTGGTGCCGGTCTCGCCCAACACCTTCTACGCTTACCTGCGGGTCATCGTCCTGGGCCTGCGCGGGCTGCGGATCGAGCGCGACGCTCAGGAGATCCAGGCGCGGCTCGGCCGCCTGCGCGGAGACCTCGACAAGTTCCGCGAGGCGTTCGACGTGGTGGGGCGACACCTCACCAATGCGCGCAACAAGTACGACGACGCCGCCTCCGGCCTGGGCCGGCTCGAGGGCAAGCTGGAGGGCATCGAGCGCCACGGCGAGCAGGGCGCCCTGCCCGGCATCGCGCCCTGACCGACAAGCCCCACCTTCCGGGCCCTCCGCCGAATTCGGGAACCAGCGGTTGTGGTATGATTCAAGAAATCCACCATCAGAGGGTCCCATGCCCGACATTCAGTTCCAGGTCTACGGCATCAATCTCCTCGTCCGACTCATGGCCGAGCCCCCGGCGGACGTGCGCGTGCACTGCCCCAAGGGGTCGCCGATCCGTTACGGCGAGGTGGTGGGCCGTGGCGACGGCTTTGACGAGGGGGCCAACGCCTTCCGCGACATGCCGCCGGTCCGCTCGGTGGTGGCCTTCGAGGAAAACCCCGAGGAAGTGGAAGGTCACTACTTCTATATCTCGGGCGAAGAGCATCGTGTCATCCGCCTCGACGCCATCATCCTGTCCTTCCCGCTGGAATAGCCCGCTCCCGCTGTGACCGCGCTGTCGCAGGTCCTCCGCAAGGTCGACGCGGACGAGGTGGTCGAGCTCACCCGCGCCCTCGTCCGGATCCCCAGCGTGTATCGTCCCGACGACCCCGAGGCCACCGAGGCGCGGGTCGCCGACTTCGTGGAGGCGTGGCTCCGCCGCGAGGGCTTCCAGGTCGAGATCCAGCCGGTCGCTCCCGGCCGTCCCAACGTCATCGGCTCTCTCGGCGAGAAGCGACCCGGCCAGAAGAGCCTGCTCCTCGAGGGCCACACCGACGTGGTGACCGAGGGGGATCCGGCGGAGTGGTCGCATCCCCCGTTCGGCGCCGACCTGGTCGACGGGCGGATCTACGGACGCGGCACCGCGGACATGAAGAGCGGCCTGGCCGCCGCGATGGTGGCGGCCGCCGCGTTCAAGCGGGCCGGGGTGGCCCTCCGGGGCAAACTGGTGGTGGGCGCGCTCGTCGACGAGGAAGACGGCATGATCGGCGTGCGCCACCTCTGCGAGACCGCGGTCGGTCGCGAGCTGGACGCCGCCATCATCTGCGAGCCCGAGGAGAACGAGCTCTGCCTCGAGCAGCGCGGGGTGGTCTGGGCGCGGTTCCGGGTGCGCGGCAAGATGGCCCACGGGGCCATGCCCGAGGCGGGCATCAATCCCATCGCGTGCCTCGGCCGGCTGCTGGCCGCCGCGCCCGGCCTCGAGCGGCGGCTGCGGAAGGTCTGCGAGAAGAGCCGCTATCTGCGGCCGCCCACCGTGACGCCGACCATCATCCAGGGCCCGCCGCCCCGGGTCGGAGTCCCGCAGTCCAACGTGATCCCCGCGGTGGCCGAGACGACGTTCGACATCCGCCTCACGCCGGGCATCGGCGACGACGGCATCCGCGCCGAGCTAGAGGCGATCTGCCGCGACGCGGCGGCCGGCCAGCCGGGGATCAAGGTGGAGTGGGAGCCGGTCAACGCGTTCCGCCTCGCCACCAGGGTCGATCGCTCCGAGGCCCTGGTGGAGGCGATGGCCCGCGGCGTGAAGCAGGCCGCGCGCCGGGCCCCGCGGTACGGCGGCGTGCCCGGATCGACCGACGGCACGATCCTCCGGATGCAGCTCGGCATCCCGATCGTCACCTGTGGGCCGGGTGACCGCCTGATCCCGCACCAGGTCGACGAGTTCGTCGCCGCGGACCAGGTGGTCGAGGCAGCCCGGATCTACGTGGCGTCCGCGCTCAACTACCTCGAAGCCGAGTGACCCGCGCCGGCAATCCGCGCCTGCGGGCTGTCGAGGCCTTTCCGGTGCAGCACGAAGGGCAGCGCTGCATCGCGCTGCGGGATCCCGCCGGCTTCACCGACCAGATCGCGGTGCTGCCGGGCCCCCTGCTCGACCTGGTCTCCCTCTTCGACGGGGAGCACCCGGTCGAGGGGATCCGCGAGATCCTGCGGCGCCGCCACGGCGAGGCGCCCTCGGTCGAGCAGATCACCGCGCTGGTCGAGCGGCTCGACGACGCGGGGTTCCTCGACAGCGAGCGGTTCCGGGCGCGTCGCCGCGCCATCGACGACGCCTTCCGGCGGAGCCCGGTGCGGCCCCCGGCTCACGCGGGCGGCGCCTATGCGGGCGAGCCCGCGGCGCTGCGGGAGCAGATCGCCGGATTCTTTGCCCACGTGGAGGGGCCGGCAGCCGCCGCCGCCCGGCCCGGCCCGCAGGCGGGGACCCTCTCGGCCCTGATCGCTCCTCACATTGATTTTCACCGCGGGGGGCCGACTTATGGCTCTGCGTATCAGGAAGTTC
>DATGBR010000340.1:0-17516 GCA_035312605.1 Candidatus Methylomirabilota bacterium | reverse complement strand
TCGCGTGAGCGCGAAGCGGCCGCTGACCGTGCTGCACCTGGTGGCCAACCGCTGGTGGACCGGCAGCGCGGAGCCGGTGATCCGCCTGCTGATCGGCCTCCGCGCGCGCGGGCATCGGGTGCTGCTCGGGCTCATCGCGGGCGACCGGTTCGAGCAGAAGGCGCGCGAGGCGGGCCTCGAGCCGCTGCCGGGCCTCTCGCTCGAGGTGCGCGGCAATCCGGTCCACGCGGTCGGCGACCTCCGCCGGGTGCGCCAGGCGGTGCGGGCCGAGGGCGTCGACGTGGTGCACGTCCACCACTCGCACGATCACTGGCTCGGGTGGCTCGCCCGCGGCCCGGCCGGCCTCGTCCGCACCTTCCACAACGCGCGCGCGGTGCGGCTCACCGGGCTGTCCCCCTGGCTCTACCGGCGCACCGACGCCCTCATCGCGGTGAGCCGCGAGATCGAGGAGCGCGGCCGCCGCGCCGGGATCCCTCCCGAGCACCTGGTGCGGGTCGACGGGGTGGTGGACCTCGGGCGCTTCGAGGACGGCGACGGCGCCGCGATCCGGAAGGAGTTCGACCTCGGAAGCGCGCCGGTCGTCGGCTGCGTGGCGCGCCTGGCGCCTCGCCGCGGGCACGAGCTCCTGATCCGCGGCTTCCAGCAGCTGGTGCCCGAGTACCCGCACGCGCGGCTGCTGCTCGTCGGCAAGGGCGAGGCCCGCGCCCGCCTGGAGACGCTCGTGAGCGACCTCGGCCTCGCGCGCGAGGTCCTGTTCGCCGGCTATCGGGACGCGGACCTCCCCGCGGTGCTGCAGGCCCTCGACGCCTTCGCCCTGATGGGCGCGGGCTCGGACGAGTCCTGCCGCGCGGCGCTCGAAGCCATGGCCGCCGGGCGGCCGGTCGTGGGCCGGCGCGTCGGCGCCCTGCCCGAGACGGTGGTGCACGGCGTCACCGGGCTCCTGGTCGACGACGATCGCCCGGAGTCGGTCGCGGCGGCCCTGCGCGCTCTCGTGGCGCAGCCGGAGCAGGCCGCGGCGATGGGGCGCGCCGGGCGGGAGCGGGCGCAGGCGCTCTTCGGCCCCGACGCCCACGCGGCCCAGGTCGAGCGCGTCTACCGGCGCATCCTGGAGCGGCGTGAGCGCGACCGGTGACGATCCTCCAGATCGTCTCGTGCCGCGGCTGGTCCTCCGACGCCTACTGGGCCGCGCGCGCCACCGTCGAGCTCGAGCGCGCCGGCCACGACGTCACGCTCGTGTGCAAGCGGCGCAGCGAGGCGCGCGTCATCCGCCGCGCGCGGGACGCGGGCGTGAGCCGGATCGAGACCCTGACCCTGACGAGCGGCATCGGCCCGCTGGCGGACGTGCTCGACCTGCGCCGGCTCGTCGCGTGGCTGCCCGCGGCCCAGGTCCTCCACGTCCACCGGGGCAAGGAGCACTGGCTGGCCGCGCTCGCGAATCGCATGTCCTCCCTGCGCCGGCCCCTCGTCCGTACGCGGCACATCGTCCAGCCGGTTCGGCCCCACGCGCTCAATCGCTGGCTCTATGGCCGCGCCACCGACCAGGTCGTCACCGTGACCGAGGCCATCCGCCGCCAGCTCGTGGCCGGAGGCCTCGGGGTGGAGCGGCGCGTGGTGACGATGCCCGGGGGAGTGGACGTCGATCGGTTCCGACCCGACGCCGGGCCCCCGCGCGACCACGGCATCCGGGCCACGCTTGGGCTGCCGCATGACGTGCCGATCATCGGCCTCGTGTCGGGCTTCCGGGTGATGAAGGGCCACCAGACGGTGGTCGAGGCGGCGGCCCGCCTCGCCGCCGGCGGTCGCCGCTTTCATCTGCTGCTGATCGGGCAGGGGCCCTTCGTCCCGAAGGTGCGCGCCCAGGTCGAGGCCTCCGGGCTCGGAGACCGCATCTCGACCCTGGGCTTCGTGGACGATCTGCCCGCCACGATGGCGGTGCTCGACGTCGCGCTCTACTCCGCGCTGGAGTCGGACGGGATGTCGCGCGTGCTCTTCGAGTACCTGGCCGCCGGGGTGCCGGTGGTGGCCAGTCGCGTCGGCGTCGTGCCCGAGATCCTCGAGGACGGCCGCACCGCGCTGCTGGTGCCGCCCGGGGAGCCCGAGCCCCTGGCCGACGCGATCGCTCGGCTGCTCGACGACCCGGGCCGGCGGCGCGAGATCGGCGCGGCCGGGGCGGCGCTGGTCCGCGCCCGATACTCCGGCGCGCGGCTCGCGGAGCAGCTCACCGCGCTCTACCTGTCACTCGCGGTGGCGTCGGTCCAGCCTTCGTCGTGAAGGTTTCGGTCCTCTGCTTCGACGTCTCGGACAACGCGGTCGGGCGCGCCTGGCTCCTGGCCCGCCTGCTCGAGCCCCTCGGGGCGGTGGAGATCGTCGGCCCGCGCT
Source organism: Candidatus Methylomirabilota bacterium (assembly GCA_035312605.1). Classification (GTDB taxonomy): domain Bacteria; phylum Methylomirabilota; class Methylomirabilia; order Rokubacteriales; family CSP1-6; genus CAMLFJ01. Next base: position 15,137 of record DATGBR010000340.1, on the reverse strand, counting down.
TCGGCGCCGCGGTCTGGGAGCCGCTCGCGGAGGAGTCGATCCCGGTGCGCTCGCTGCCCGGCGGCCGGCTCCCGGCCTTCGCGACCCGGCTGCCCGCGCTCGCCCGGATGGCCGACGGCGACCTGCTCTACGCCTCCAAGCCGCGGCTCACGAGCGCCGGCATCGGCTACCTCGCGCGCGTAGCCGGGCACCGGCCGCTGCTCCTCGACGTCGACGACTGGGAGGTGGGCTTCTTCCTGCGCGGTGGCCGCTGGGGAACCGTCGGGCGGGCCATGAACCTCTCGAATCCAAGAGGCCTTACATGGACCTGGCTCATGGAGCGGATGATGGGTCTGGCGGACGGGATCACGGTCGCGTCCCGCTTTCTCGAGCAGCGATTCGGCGGCGTGCTCATCCCTCACGTGCGCGACACGGATCGCTGGGCGCCCGGCCGCGACGACCCCGACCCGGCCCGCGAGCGGCTCGGCGTGGACAAGGAGCGCGTGGTCATGTTCCTCGGCACGCCCCGAGCCTACAAGGGTGTGCTGGACCTGGCGGCCGCGGTGGCCCGGATCGGCCGATCGGATGTGGTCCTGGCCCTGGTCGGCACCGAGCCGGACTCGGAGACCGGGCGGGCGGTGATCGCGCAGCATCCCGGAGCCCGGCTCATCGGCCGCATCCCCATCGCGCAGGTCCCAGCCTATCTCGCCGCGGCGCACCTGGTGGTCGTTCCGCAGCGCGACAGCAGCGACACCCGCGGGCAGGTTCCGGCCAAGTTGTTCGACGCGATGGCCCTCGGCCGGCCGATCGTCTCGACGCGCGTGTCCATGATCCCGGAGATCCTCGAGGGCTGCGGGCTCCTCGTCGAGCCGGGCGACGTGGCCGGCCTCGCCGCGGCGATCACCCGGCTGCTCGATCGGCCGGACGAGGCGCGCGCCCTCGGGGAGGCGGCCCGCCGCCGCGCGGTGGAGCGCTACAGCTTCGAGTCGGCCCGCGCCGCGCTGTTCCCGCTGGTGGAGCGCGTACGCGCCCGGCGCTCGCGCCCGGGTCGACGTGCGCTCCCATGAAGATCGCCCTGATCTGCCGGCCGTTCTCGTTCCACGGCGGCATCGAGACCGCCACCGCGGGACTGCTCGGGGCGCTCCGGCGCGAAGGGCACGCCGTCGAGCTGATCAGCACGCGACGCCAGCCCGACGTGCCGGGCGTACCGGTCCGCCGGGTGCCGGTCCTGCGCCATCCCTCCACGCTGCGGCTCCTCTCGTTCGCGCTCGCCGCCCAGCGCGAGGCCGCGCGCCAGGGCTACGATCTCGTGCAGAGCCACGAGCGTGCGCTCCGCCAGGATCTCTACCGCGCGGGCGAGGGATGCCATCGCGCGTACCTGGCCGCGATGGGCCGCAGCCCGGGGGTCGATCCCTACCACCGCCTCGTCTGCGCCCTCGAGCGCCGCATCTTCCGGCTGCGCGCGGCGCGGCACGTGGTGGCGATCTCGCGGCAGGGCAAGGCCGAGATCGAGCGGCTGTACGGCACCGCGCCCTCGGCGGTCACGCTCGTCTACAACGGGGTCGACCTCGAGCGCTTCCATCCCGACAACCGCACGCGACACCGCAAGCGCACGCGCGAGAGCCTCGGTATCGCGGAGGAGGCGTGGACGGTGCTCTTCGTCGGATCGGGCTTCGAGCGCAAGGGGCTGGGTCCGCTGCTCGAGGGCTTCTCGCGGCTGCCCGATCCGGGCCGTCGTCTGATCGTGGCCGGCAAGGGCGACGTCGCGGGCCCTCGCCGCCTCGCCGCCCGGCTCGGCCTCGACGACCGCGTGGTCTGGACCGGGCCCATGCCGGAGGTCGAGCGCCTCTACGCGGCGGCCGACGTGGTCGCGCTGCCCGCCCGCTACGAGCCGTTCGGCAACGTGCATCTCGAGGCGCTGGCCTCCGGGGTGCCCGTGCTCAGCAGCGCGCGCGCCGGGGGCTCGGAGATCGTGCGCCCGGGGGACAACGGCTGGGTGGTCGACGAGGTCGCGGCGGAGCCGATCGCGCGAGGCCTGGCCGCGCTCCACGATGCGCCGGCCGGCGGATTCAGCACCCGGGCCCGCGCGTCCGTCGAGGGCTTCACCTACGCGACGCAGGCGCGGGCCTTCACCGCGCTCTACGAGCGTCTGCGCCGCTGACGGCCCGCGCTGGCCGCGCCAAACCATCGATTTTCATTGATCATTCGAGGGCGCGGGCATTACACTGCGAGATGATGTCCCCCGAGCGCCGCACGCCACGACCTGCCGTCTTCATGGACCGGGACGGCTGCCTGACCGAGGAGGTGGGCTACGTCAACCACCCGACCCGGATCCGGCTCCTGCCGCGCACCGCGGAGGCGGTCCGGCGCCTGAACCTGGCCGGCGTCCCCGCGGTGATGGTCACCAACCAGACCGGCATCGCGCGGGGCTACTTCTCGGAAGAAACCCTGCACGCCACCAACGCGCGCATGCAGGGCGAGCTGGCCGCGGCGGGCGCGCGGCTCGACGGCGCGTACGTGTGCATGCACCACCCGAGCGAGGGCCAGCCGCCGTATCGCGCCGACTGCGACTGCCGCAAGCCGCGCCCGGGCCTGCTGCATCGCGCGGCGGCCGACCTCGACCTCGACCTGCCCGCCTCGGTGATGGTCGGCGACAAGCTCTCCGACGTGGCCGCCGGGCACGCGGTGGGCGCGGCGGGCGTGCTCGTGCTGACCGGGTACGGCCGCGGGGAGTGGGAGTACCACCGCGACGGTCAGCCCGTGAAGCCGGACCACGTGGCCGAGGATCTCCTCGACGCGGTGGAGTGGGCGCTCGCCCGCACCGCGACCGGCGCGCGGGCCTGACGTGTTCCCCCTCAAGCGACTGCAGGCCGCGCTGACCCGCCTCGCCGGCCGCCGCGTGGTGGTGGTGGGCGATCTCATCGCCGACGAATATCTCTACGGCAAGCCCGCGCGCATCTCCCGCGAGGCCCCGGTCCTCATCCTGCGCTTCACCGATCGCGAGGTGCGGCTGGGTGGCGCGGCCAACGCGGCCCACAACGTCCACGCGCTCGGCGCCACCGTGCTGCCGGTGGGATTGCTCGGACAGGACGCCGCGGGCGACGAGGTGCACGCGCTCTTCCGCCAGGCGGGCATCGGCACCGACGGCGTCTCCCGCGAGGCGGGCCGCCCCACGCCGGTGAAGACGCGCATCATGGCGGGCGGCTACCAGGCCACGCGGCAGCAGGTGGTCCGCCTCGACCGCGAGCCGGAGGGCGGCATCGCGGGGCCGGCCGAGGCGCGGCTGATCGAGACGCTGCGCGCGGTGGGCGCCGCCGCGGACGGCTTCCTCGTCTCCGACTACGGCTACGGCACGGTGACCCCGCGGGTCTACGAGACGGTGCTCGAGCTCGGCCGCGCGCGCAAGGCGCCGGTGTCCATCGACAGCCGCTACGAGCTGCCGCGCTTCCGGGGCGCCACCGCGGCGACCCCGAACGAGCCCGAGGTGGAGGCGCTCACCGGGCAGGAGCTGACCGACGACGCGGCGGTCGAGAAGGCGGGGCGCGTGGTGCTCGAGCGCCTCGACGCGCGGCTCCTCCTCCTCACGCGGGGCAGCCGCGGCATGGCGCTCTTCGAGCGGGAGGGCCCGGTCACCTTCATGCCGATCCACGGCACCGACGAGATCGCGGACGTCACCGGCGCGGGCGACACCGTCATCAGCACCTTCACGGTGGCGCTGGCTGCGGGCACCGCGCCGGGCGAGGCGGCGTGGCTCGCCAACGTGGCCGGCGGGGTGGTGGTCATGAAGCGCGGCACCGCCACCGTGACCGTCCCCGAGCTGGCGGCCGCGCTCGCGAGCGATGGCGGCCGTCGTCAGCGTTGAGGAGGCGGGCCGCCTCGCCGCCGGCTGGCGCGCCCAGGGCAAGCGCCTGGTCCTCGCCAACGGCTGCTTCGACCTCCTGCACGTGGGCCACGTGCGCTACCTGCAGGCCGCCCGCGCCCTCGGCGACGCGCTGGTGGTCGGGCTCAACTCGGACGCCTCGGTGCGCCGGCTCAAGGGGCCGGGCCGTCCGGTGATGCCGGCGGTGGAGCGCGCGGAGCTCCTGGCCGCGGTGAGCGGCGTCGACGCGGTGGTCGTCTTCGAGGAGGACAGCGCCGACGCCCTCATCGAGCGCCTGCGCCCCGACGTGCACGCCAAGGGCACCGACTACACGGAGCAGAGCGTGCCGGAGCGCGCGACGGTGGCGGCGGTCGGGGCCACCGTGGCCATCGCGGGCGACCCGAAGAGCCACTCGACCAAGGACCTGATCGCCACCATCCTGACCCGCTTCGGCCGGACGCCCGCGCGATGACCGCCCCGGGGGCGAGCGCGAGGGAGCCGGAGCGCATCTCGGGACCCGCGCTCCTGAAGATCGCCATCGTGAAGCTGTCCTCGCTCGGCGACGTCATCCACGCGCTGCCGGTGGCGCGCGCGCTGCGCCGCTCGCGGCCGGGGCTCCACCTCACGTGGATCGTGGAGGCGCGCGAGTACGCGCTCCTCAACGGCCATCCGGACCTGGACGTGGTGGTGCCGGTCGACACCCGGCTCTGGCGCCGGCTCATCTGGCGGCCGGCCGGGGCGCGCCAGGTGCTGGGCAAGGTGAGGCGGCTCAAGAGCCGCGTCCGCGCCGCCCGGTTCGACGTGGCCATCGACCTGCAGGGGCTCATGAAGAGCGGGCTGCTCACCGCGTACACCGGCGCGCCGGTGCGCATCGGCTTCACCGCGGATCGCTGCCGCGAGCGCCTCAACTGTCTCTTCACCAACCGGCGCGTGCGGCCGCCCTCGAGCGCGGTGCACGTGGTGGACCAGTACCTGTCGCTGCTCGAGCCGCTCGGCATCGCCCCCGGCCCGGTCGAGTTCCACGTGTCGATCCCGGCCGCGGCCGAGCGCCGGATGGAGGACTTCCTGGGCGAGCAGGGGGTGAAGAGCCGCGACAGCCTGGTCGCGATCAATCCGGGAGCCGGCCGCGCCGACAAGCAATGGCCGGTCGCGCACTTCGCCGCGCTGGCCGAGCAGCTCGCCCAGGAGCCGAACACGCGCATCCTGCTGCTGTGGGGACCCGACGAGGTCCACATGGCGCGGCAGATCCGGGACGGCATGCAGGCGCGCGTGATCCTGGCGCCCCCCACCGACCTGCACGAGCTGGGCGCGCTGCTGCGCCGGTCGTCGCTGATGGTCGCCAACGATACCGGCCCGCTGCACCTGGCCGCCGCGCTCGGCACGCCGAGCCTCGGCCTCTTCGGCCCCACCCGCGCCGAGCGCAACGGCCCCTACGGGCCGCTCGGCCGCGGGGTGCAGAGCCCCGACGGCACCATGGCCGGCCTCCTCCCGTCGGTCGCGGTCGAGGCGGCGCGGGCGCTCCTCGCGGCGCGGAGCGACCGGTGAGCCGGCTCACTGTGACCGTGATCGCCTGGAACGAGGAGGAGCGGCTGCGCGCGTGCCTCGAGAGCGTCGCGTGGGCCGACGAGATCGTGGTGGTCGACGCGGAGTCCGCCGACAAGACGGTGCAGATCGCCCGCGAGTTCACCGACAAGGTGTCGGTGCGCGTGTGGCCCGGCTTCGCGATCCAGAAGAACGTCGCGATCGAGCAGGCCACCGGGGACTGGATCCTCTCCCTCGACGCCGACGAGCGGGTGACCCCGGAGCTGCGCGAGCGCATCCGGGTCATCCTCGAGGAGGACGGCCCGGCCGACGGCTACGCCATCCCGCGCCGCAACATCTTCTGGGGAGCCTGGGTGCGTCACGGCGGGCTCTACCCCGACTACCAGCTCCGGCTCTTCCGGCGGCTGGCGGGACGCTTCGTGGAGAACGCGGTCCACGAGTCGGTGACGGTGACCGGACGGGTGGACACGCTCGCGGAGCCGCTGCTGCACCACTCCTATCGGGACCTCGAGGACTTCGTGCGCCGCTCCAACCGCTACTCGACCCTGTCGGCCCAGGACTGGATCCGGCGAGGGAAGGGGGCGGGACTCCTCGGCCTGGTGACTCGTCCGCTGGGACGCTTCTTTTCCATGTACATTGTTCACCGGGGCTTCCTGGACGGCTGGCGGGGGTTCGTGCTGGCGGTCCTGTACGGCGAGTACGTGTTCCTGCGCATGGCCAAGGTGTGGGAGACGCAGCGGGGGCCGAAGCCCGGAGGGAATGACTAGGAGATCATGACGCCTTCGCGGGACCGCGTGCTGTCGGGAATGCGGCCGACCGGCCAGCTCCACCTCGGGAACTATCTGGGGGCGCTCGAGAACTGGGTCAAGCTCCAGGACCAGTTCGACTGCTTCTACTTCGTGGCCAACTGGCACGTGCTGACCACGAGCCCGGGAGACATCCAGGGGGTACCGGGGGATACCATCGAGATGGGCGCGGACTGGCTGGGGGCCGGGCTCGACCCGGAGCGGTCGACCCTCTTCATCCAGTCCCTGGTGCCGGAGCACGCGGAGCTGCACCTGCTCTTCTCGATGGCGACGCCGGTGACCTGGCTCGAGCGGGTCCCGACCTACAAGGAGATGGTGGAGCAGCTCGGCATCGAGTCGCCGTCCTACGGCCTGCTCGGCTATCCGCTGCTCCAGGCGGCCGACATCCTGATGTACAAGGCGCACTGGGTCCCGGTGGGCGCGGACCAGGTGCCGCACATCGAGCTGACCCGCGAGGTCGCGCGCCGGTTCAACAACATCTGGAAGGCGGTGTTCCCGGAGCCGCAGGCCAAGCTCACAGAGATTCCCAAGGTGCCGGGCACGGACGGGCGGAAGATGTCGAAGTCCTACGGCAACGCCATCTACCTGTCCGACACCTCCGCGGAGATCACCGCGAAGATCAAGCCGATGGTGACGGATCCCGCGCGCAAGCGGCGCACCGATCCCGGCAACCCCGACGTCTGCCCGGTGTTCGACCTCCACCGCATCTTCACCCCGGAGGGGCCCCGCGAGGAGTGCGCGACCGGCTGCCGCACCGCCGCGATCGGGTGCCTCGACTGCAAGGGGGTGCTGCTCCAGCACATGCTGTCCCCGCTGGCCCGGATCCGGGAGCGCCGCCAGCACTACGTGGAGAAGCCCACCGAGATCGTGGAGATTCTCCACGAGGGCACCAAGCGCGCGCGCCGGGTCGCGATCGCCACCATGACCGAGGTCCGCGAAGCCATCAAGCTCGAGCCATGACCCAAGAAGCCACTACCCAGACCACCGGCCCGGAGCCCGCGGGCCTGACCGTCCGCGTGGAGTCCTTCGTGGGGCCGCTCGATCTGCTGCTCCATCTCTGTCGCACCAACGAGATGGACCTCTCGCGCCTGTCGCTGCGCACGATCACCGACCAGTACCTGTCCCACCTGGAGTCGGTGCGATTCCAGGACCTCGAGATGGCGGGGTCGTTCATGGTCATGGCCGCGACCCTGATCTACCTCAAGTCGAAGCTCCTCCTGCCCGCCGACCCGAACGACCAGGAAGAGGCGCTCGACGAGGAAGGCGAGCTGCTCAAGCGCGAGCTGGAGGAGCGCCTGCGCGAGTACGCGCGGGTGAAGGCGCTCGGCTCCTGGCTCGCCGAGCGCGAGGCCGAGCAGACCCTGGTCTACGGCCGCACCACCGCGGAGCTGCCGCCCCCCGAGGACATCCCGCTCGAGGATCTCTCGGTGCACCTGCTGCAACGGGCGATGCAGCGGCTCATCGAGGACCAGAAACGCCGGGTGCCGCGGCAGGTCGAGCCCAACCCGCTCTCGGTGCTGGAGCGCATGAGCGAGATCCTCGACCTGCTGCGCAGCACGTGGTCGCTGCTCTTCTCCTCGGTGGCGGGCGCGGAGCGGCTGCGCGCGGAGTGGGTGGTCACCCTGCTGGCCCTGCTCGAGCTGGTGCGCCTCGGCCAGGCGCGGGCCCGCCAGGCCGACCTCTTCGGCGAGATCGTGATCGAGCGGAACGCGGTCAGCGTGCACGAGCCCGCCCGGCTGGCGGAGACCGACGAGGAGTCGCGGCCCGACGCCGATGCGGGTGTCGAGGCGCTCGCCGCCGAAGCCCCGCGCGACCCGATGCCGGGCGAGGATGCGCCGCGCGCGGCCGCGACGCCCCCGCCGGACGACGAACCCCGAACCGAACAGGGGGAACCCCTGAATGCCTGAGCCCATCGACGTCGTCGAAGCCCTGCTCTTCGCCTCCGACACCGCGGTGGAGGCCGAGCGCATCCAGGAGGTGCTCGATCTCGAGTCGGCCGCGGCGGCCCGCGAGATCGTGGAGGGCCTGCGGGTGCGCCTCGACGCGGAGGGCCGCGCGCTGCAGGTGATGGAGGTGGGCGGCGGCTTCCGCCTGGTGACGCGGCCCGAGGTCGCCCCGTGGCTCGTCAAGCTCGCGCGCAGCCGCACGCGCTCGCGCCTCTCGCGCCCCGCACTCGAGACCCTCGCCATCATCGGCTACCGCCAGCCGGTGTCGCGCCCCGAAGTGGACGCGGTGCGAGGGGTGAACTCGGACGCGGTGCTCGACAACCTGCTCGAGCGCCGGATGATCCGCATCGCGGGTCGCAAGGAATCGCCGGGCCGCCCGTTCCTCTACGAGACCACGCGCGAGTTCCTGGTCGCCTTCGGCCTGCGCGACCTCGGCGATCTGCCCAAGGTGGAGGGCGAGCTGATCGTGCCCGAGCTCGCGCAGGCCGCCGCCGCGCAGCTCGGCGAGCCCGGGCCGGAGGAGGAGATCACCGCTGCCCCCGATTCGCCTCAGCAAGATCCTGGCCCAGGCGGGGATCGCGTCTCGACGAGCGGCTGAGTCGCTGCTCGCGGAGGGGCGCGTCACCGTCAACGGGCAGGTCCGGCTCGAGCCGGGCGCCCAGGCGGATCCCGAGACCGACCGCATCACCTTCGACGGCCGCGCGCTGCCCGCGCGCGCGCCGCTCCAGCACGTCCTCCTGCACAAGCCGCGCGGCTACGTGACGACCCGGAGCGATCCCGACGGGCGGCCGGTGGTGATCGACCTGCTGCCGCCCGCCGCGGCGGCGGTGGTCTATCCGGTCGGGCGGCTCGACTTCGACGCGGAGGGGCTCCTGCTGCTCACCAACGACGGCGAGCTCGCCAACCGTCTCCTCCACCCGCGCTACGAGATCCCGCGCGTCTACGAGGTGGAGGTGGAAGGGCACGTGGCGGAGGCGGATCTCCCGCGCTGGCGCCGCGGCGTCGCCCTCGACGACGGCCCCGCGGTGCCCCGGGCGGTGACGCGGCTCGCCGCGCGCGGAGACGCGAGCCGGCTGCGCGTGACCTTCGCGGAGGGGCGATACCGCGAGGTGAAGCGCTACTGCAAGGCGCTCGGGCATCCGGTGCGCCGCCTCAAGCGCGTGCAGTTCGGGCCGCTCCGCCTGGGGGGGCTCGCCCTGGGCGGGCACCGCGCGCTCACCCGAGCCGAGCTCGCGGCCCTGAATGACTTGCGTGGGGGGTAGCGATCTCCTATACTGCTCCGGGTTGCGTGACCGACGTGCTTCAGGAGCCCCCGATGAACCTGGACGATTGGCGATCCAGGATCAATAACCTCGACGACGAAATCCTCAAACTCCTCAACCAGCGCGGTACCGCCGCCCTCCGGATCGGCGAGCTCAAGAGGCAGCAGGATCTCCCGTACTTCAGCCCCGAGCGCGAGGCCCAGGTCCTCGACCGCCTCGTCGCGCTCAACGACGGACCGCTCGGCGCCGACGCCATCCGAGTGATCTGGCGCGAGATCTTGTCCGCCTCGCTCGCCCTCGAGCACCCGCTGCCCATCGCCTACCTGGGCCCGCCCGGCACCTTCACCCACCAGGCGGCCACGCGCCGCTTCGGCTCTTCCGCCCAGCTCCTGCCGGTGCACACCATCGCCGAGATCTTCGACGAGGTCGAGCGCGGGCGCGCCGAGTACGGGGTGGTGCCGGTGGAGAACTCCACCGAGGGCGCGGTCAACGTGACCCTCGATCGCCTGATCGACTCCGACGTGACGATCACCGGCGAGATGACCCTCGACATCTCGCAGCACCTGATCTCCCGCGCCACCGACCTCGCGGGGGTGAAGGTGGTCTGCTCGCACCCGCAGGGCCTCGCCCAGTGCCGGGCCTGGCTCGCCGCGCACCTGCCGGAGGCGGCGACCGAGGAGACCGCGTCGACCTCGGGGGCGGTGGAGCGGGCCCGCGACGACGCCACCGTGGCCGCCATCGCCTCCGACATGGCCGCTGCCGTGCACGGGGTGCCTATCCTGCGACCCCGCATCGAGGACAACCCGTCCAACTCGACCCGCTTCCTCGTGATCGGGCGGAAGCCGGTGCCGCCCACCGGGCGGGACAAGACCTCGATCCTCTTCTCGATGAAGAACGAGCCCGGGGTGCTCTACAGCATCCTCCAGCCCTTCGCCACGCGCGGGCTGAACCTCACCAAGATCGAATCGCGCCCCACCAAGCGTCGCCCCTGGGAGTACGTGAACTTTCTCGACTTCGAGGGTCACTGCGAGACCGCCAACGTCCGGGACGTGCTGGCCGAGGTCCGGGAGCGCTGTCAGTTCCTGAAGGTCCTCGGCTCCTACCCGGCGGTGTGAAGGAGCAACGAATGAGCGTGTCCTGGGAAGCCCTCGCCAACGACCACATCCTGGGCATCGCGCCCTACGAGCCCGGCAAGCCCATCGAGGAGCTCGAGCGCGAGCTCGGCATCAGCGACGTCATCAAGCTCGCCTCCAACGAGAACCCGCTCCCCCCGTCGGACCGGGTCATGAAGGCGATGCAGACCGCCCTCACCCACATCAACCGCTACCCGGACGGCAGCGGCCACTATCTCCGCCAGGCCATCGCCCGGAAGCAGGGGCTGACGAGCGATCACATCATCCTCGGCAACGGCTCCAACGACCTCATCGAGCTGATGGTGCGCGCCTTCCTGCGCTCCGGCGAGGAGGCGGTCATCCCGCACCCCTCCTTCGTCGTCTACCCGATGATCGTGCAGGCGGTGGGCGGGATCCGGGTGGTGGTGACGCTGAAGGACCAGCGCCTCGATCTCGAGGCGATGGCGCGCGCGATCACCCCCATGACCAAGATGGTGTTCATCGCGAACCCCAACAACCCCACCGCGACCATCGTGACCGCGGACGAGGTCGAGCACTTCATGGACCGGGTGCCCGACAAGGTCATCGTGGTCTTCGACGAGGCCTACATCGAGTTCGCCCAGGGGCCCGACTTCCCCGACGCGCTCGCCTACCTCAAGCAGGGGCGCAAGGTCGCGGTGCTCCGCACCTTCTCGAAGGCGGCGAGCCTGGCCGGCCTGCGGGTGGGCTACGCGGCGGCCGATCCGGACTGCATCGCCCTGCTCAACCGCATCCGCCAGCCCTTCAACGTCAACTCGGTGGCCCAGGCCGCCGCGCTCACCGCGCTGGAGGACGACTCCCACGTGCGCGAGTGCCTCAGCATGATCGACGCGGGCCGTCACTACCTGGTCCAGGAGTTCACCGCGATGGGGCTCAAGTACGCCCCCTCGCGCGCCAACTTCATCCTGGTCGACGTGGGCCGGAGCGCGAGCGAGGTCTTCCACTGGCTCCTCAAGGAGGGTGTGATCGTGCGCCCCATGACGAGCTTCGGGATGGAGAGCGCGCTGCGCGTCACCATCGGCACGCCGGAGGAGAACCGTCGGTTCGTGAAGGCGCTCAAGAAGGTCCTGGCCGGAGCCAAGGGCGCGTGATCCGTCGCCTCGCTCTGGTCGGTCTCGGGCTCCTGGGCGGGTCGGTGGCGAAAGCCGCGCGCGCCCTGGGCCTGGCCGACGAGATCGTGGCGGTGGGGCGCGACCGCGAGCGGCTCGAGCCGGCCCGGCGCGACGGGGTGGTGGACCGCGTCACCACCGATCTGGCGGAGGGGGTGGGCGGGGCCGACTTCTGTCTGCTCGCCACCCCGGTCGCGACCCTCGCCGCGCTCCTGCCCGCGGTATGGCGGGCGCTGCCCGCGGACGCGGTGCTCACCGACGTGGGCAGCACCAAGGCCGCCATCGTGCACGCGGCGGAGCGCCTCGGCGCGCAGCGGCCGCTCGCCTTCGTGGGCAGCCATCCCATGGCCGGCTCGGAGCAGGCCGGCTACCGAGTGTCGCGACAGGACCTCTTCCGCGGCGCGACCGTGATCCTCACCCCCACCGAGCGGACCGACTCGCACGCGGTCAAGCGGGTCGGCGAGTTCTGGGAAGCGCTGGGCGGACGCCTCGTCACGCTCGATCCGCTGACCCACGACCGGGCCACCGCCGCCATCAGCCACCTGCCGCACCTGGTGGCCGACGCGCTGGTGGACGCGGTGGTGCGCATGGACCCGCGCTTCTTCGAGGTGGCCGGACGCGGCTTCAAGGACACCACGCGCATCGCGGCCTCGGACGCCCGCGTCTGGCGCGAGATCTTCCAGGAGAACCGCGCCGGCCTCGTCGAGGCCCTCACCGCCTTCCGCGCCGCCCTCGACCACCTGGAGGGACTCCTCGCGACCGGGGACGTCCCCGCGATCGAGGGAGCGCTCGACCGGATCCGCCGCGTCCGCGAGGGGGTTGCTTGAGCCTCCGCGTCACCCGCGTGGCGCAGCGCGTGGGCGAGATCGCGGGGCCCGGCGACCGGTTCGCCCGGCGGCGCGCGGCGGCCTCGTGAAGCGCGGTGGGGAGCGGCGGGACATCGTGATCACGATCGACGGCCCGGCGGGAGCGGGCAAGTCCACCGTGGCCGCCGCGCTCGCCCGGCGCCTCGGCTTCACCCTCATCGACACCGGGGCGCTCTATCGCGGGCTCGCGTGGGCCGCGCGGGAAGCCGCGGTGCCCCTCGAGGAGGGCCCCGCGCTGCGCGGCCTCCTTGACCGGACGAGCGTGCGGCTCGACGGGGAGCGCGTGCTCGTCGACGATCGCGACGTGACGGTCGACATCCGCACCCCCGCGATCAGCCAGCTCACGTCGCGGTTGACGACGCTGGCCTCGGTGAGAGATAAGATGACGCCCATCCAGCGCCGCCTGGCCGCCCCCGGAGCCGCCGTCCTCGAAGGACGCGACACCGGCAGCGTGGTGTGGCCGGAGGCCGAGGTGAAATTCTATCTGGACGCCGACCTCGACACTCGCGCTCGGCGCCGGCGCGACGAGCTCGCCGCGCGCGGCCTCGACACCGCGCTGGAGACGGTGCGGGACGACATCGCGCGACGCGACCGGCAGGACATGGAGCGCGCGCTGGCCCCGCTGGTGAAGCCGGAAGGCGCGGTGGTGGTGGACACCACCGGGCTGGGCATCGCGGAGGTCGTGGATACGCTGCTACGGGTGGTGGAGCTGGCGAGATGCTGTACGCGATCCTGAAGCCGATCGCGGTGACGCTGATGCGCCTCCTTTTCCGGCTCGAGATCGTGAGCCCGGGGCTGGTGCCCGCCACCGGCCCGGTGCTCATCGTGTCCAACCACGTGAGCCTGCTGGACCCGCCGCTGGTCGGCGGCGCCGCCCCGCGCCCGCTCTTCTTCATGGCCAAGGAGGAGCTCTTCCGCATCCCGCTCTTCGGTCGGCTCATCCGGAGCCTGAACGCCCGGCCGGTGCGCCGGGACGGCTCGGACACGCGGGCGCTGAAGGCGGCCCTCGCGCAGCTCGAGCAGGGGCACGCCCTGCTGGTGTTCCCGGAGGGCACGCGGGGCGAGGAAGGGCAGCCTCTGCGCGACGGTAAGCCCGGGGTCGGCATGCTGGCGGTCCTGAGCGGCGCGCCGGTGGTGCCGGTGTACGTGTCGGGGAGCGGGGCGGCGCTGCCCCGCGGGCGGACGCTGCCGCGGCCGGCGCGGGTGCGGGTGACCTTCGGGCCGCCGCTGACGTTCAAGCGAGCGACCAAGAGCGAGGGGCCCCGGGAGGGCAAGAGAGCGGGTGACGAAGGGCGTAAGGAGGCGTATCGTGAAGCGGCCCAGGAGATGATGCGGGCGATCGGTCAGCTCCGGGACCAGCAGGTGAAGTCCTGAGGCACGGCGGGGATGCCGACCGCGGCAAGAGCGCGCGGCCGGCAAAATAGATTCTAAGGAGAGGTGGAGTCATGGAGACCGAGAACCGGAAGTCGAAGACCCTCGTCGGCGTATCGAAGGAGGTGGACGCCACCGAGGAGAGCATGGAGTACTGGTTCAGCCGGGGCGTGAGCGACGTCGAGGAAGGCGAGGTCGTGCGCGGTCGCGTGGTCGAGGTGCGCGACAGCGAGATCCTGGTCGACATCGGGTACAAGAGTGAGGGCACGATCCCGATCGAGGAGTTCCGGCACGCGGGCAGCCTGCCCAAGGTCGGCGAGGAGATCGAGGTCTACCTCGAGTCCAAGGAGGACAACGAAGGGCTGATCGTCCTTTCCAAGGACAAGGCCGACAAGATCAAGGTCTGGGACCAGATCTCCAAGGCCCACGACAGCGGCACCCCGGTCGAGGGCCGAGTCGCCGAGGTGGTCAAGGGCGGCCTCGCGGTCGACGTGGGGGTGCGCGCGTTCCTGCCCGGCTCCCAGGTGGACCTGCGTCCGGTCAAGAACCTGGCCGCGATGGTGGGCCAGACGATCCGGGCCAAGGTGATCAAGCTCAACCGGCGGCGCGGCAACGTGGTGCTCTCGCGGCGCGCGGTGCTGGAAGAGGAGCGCGAGGAGAAGAAGAAGCACACCCTGTCGGTGCTGGCCGAGGGCATGGTCCTCACCGGCACCGTGAAGAACCTGACCGACTACGGGGCGTTCATCGACCTGGGCGGCATCGACGGGCTGCTGCACGTCACCGACATGTCGTGGGGTCGGGTCGGGCATCCCTCCGAGATCTTCCAGATCGGCGACCAGGTCGAGGTGGTGGTGCTGCACTTCGACCGCGAGACCGGGCGGGTGTCGCTCGGCTACAAGCAGAAGTCGTCCGACCCGTGGGCCAACGTCGACGACCGGTATCCGGTCGGGGCCAAGGTCAGCGGCCGTATCGTGAGCCTCACGAACTACGGGGCCTTCGTGGAGCTGGAGCCCGGGGTGGAGGGGCTCGTGCACGTCTCCGAGATGTCGTGGACGCGGCGGGTGCGTCATCCCTCGAAGCTCGTGAACGTGGGGGACCCCGTCGAGGTCATGGTGCTCGAGGTCAACAAGGCCACCAAGCGGATCTCGCTCGGCATGAAGCAGGTGGAGACGGACCCCTGGGCCACCATCACCGAGCGCTACCAGCCCGGGATGCGCGTGGAGGGCAAGGTACGCAACCTCACCGA
>DATGBR010000339.1:0-10015 GCA_035312605.1 Candidatus Methylomirabilota bacterium | reverse complement strand
ATCCAGGTTCTTGGGGTCGGGCTTGAGGGTGCCGACGCCGTGGCTGTGCACCGCGGCCACGACCGCGTCGTTGACCGGGGTGGGAACGCCGAGGCGGCGGCCCTGCTGGCTCACGTAGCCGTTCAGGTACTCGATCTCGGTGCGGCGGCCCTTCATCACGTCCTGGAGCATCGACGGGCGGCCGCCGGTCAGGAACTTGACGCTCGCGCCCATGTCGGTCTCGACCGCGTCGATGCCCTTGCCCTGGGCGGCGTCGACGAAGCGCTGGGCCTCGATGCCGTAGATCGGCTCGACCTCGTAGCCGGATGCCCGACCGACCTTGATCACCTCGGCGGCCACGTGGATGGCGATGCGCCGGGGCACCGGCGCGGTGCGCACCTCCGCCGAGCCCAGGCCGCTCAGGCCCGCGAGCGGATTGGCCATGCAGTTGATCGCGAGCTTCGACCATCGCTCGCCCCACAGGTTGGTGGTCACCTTGGTGCCGGCCACGTCGTTCATCACCTTCGCGAGCGCCTGGGCCCGCGTGGTGTCGCGGCCGTCGTGCTCGCCGATCTTGAAGCCGACCGCGCCGGAGTCGGTCCGCATCGCGTGGCCGGGCTCGTACATCCCGGCGCCGATGGTGATCACGCAGCCGAGGCAGCGATCCTTGCCCACCACCTGGGCCACCCGCTCGTCGTTGATCCCGTTCTGGAAGTCGACCACCACCCCGTCGGGCGTCTTGAGATAGGTCAGCGCCATCTGGGCCGCCCACTCGGTGTCGTAGGACTTGACCGCGACGAAGATCGCGTCGAACGGCGTCGACACGCCCTGCAGCTCGTGGATGTGGAGCGCCTTCACCGGGATGGTGTGGTCGCCGCAGGTGCCGGAGAGCTTGAGGCCGCGGCGCTTCATGGTCTCGATGTGCTCGGGCCACTGATCCACCAGCGTCACGTCGTGCCCGGCTCGAGTGAGCAGCCCTCCGACCACGCAGCCGATCGCTCCCGCTCCGAAGACCCCGATCCTCATGCCCGTCGACTCCTCCGTTTGGAATACCGAAAGCACGTCGTGATGTGGTCGTTGACCATGCCGGTGGCCTGCATGAACGCGTAACAGATGGTGGGGCCCACGAAGCGGAAGCCGCGCTTGATCAGCGCCTTGCTCATCGCGCGCGACGCGGCGGTCTCGGCCGGCACCTGCCCCAGGGCGGTCCACGCGTTGACGACCGGGCGGCCGTCGACGAACTGCCACAGATAGGCCGCGAGGCTGCCGTGCTCGTACTGGACGGCCAGGACCTGCCGCGCGTTGGCCACCGTCGCCTCGATCTTCAGCCGGTTCCGCACGATGCCCGGATCCCGCATGAGCGCGGCGCGCTTCCGCGCGTTGAAGCGGGCGACCTTGAAAGGATCGAAGCCCGCGAAGGCCTTCCGGTAGTTCTCCCGCTTGCGCAGAATGGTGGACCAGGAGAGCCCGGCCTGGGCTCCCTCGAGGATCAGCATCTCGAAGAGGTGCCGGTCGTCCCGCGAGGGGACGCCCCACTCGGTGTCGTGGTACTCGATCTCCAGCGGGCCTCCGTTGGCCCAGGCGCAGCGGGTCGGCACGGGTCTCCTAGACGGCGTCGGGGTCGATGCCGTGCTCCTTGAGCTTCTTGCGCAGGGTGTTCCGGTTGATACCGAGGAGCTGGGCCGCGCGCACCTGGTTGCCCTTGGTCTCCCGCATCACCGCGCGCAGGAGCGGCTTCTCCACCAGCCCCACCATGAGCCCGTGGAGGTTGGCGGAGGCGTGGCCGCGGAGGCCGCGCACGCACTCGTGCATCTTGCGCTCGATGATCTCCTCGAGCGATGCGTCGGTGCCCACCGCGGCCGCCGCCGAGACCGGGCCGATCGGCAGGTGCTCGGGGAGGATCGCCCCCGTCGAGGCCATGACCATGGCCCGCTGGATGACGTTCTCCAGCTCGCGCACGTTGCCGGGCCAGTCGTAGCCCATCAGCCGGTCCATCGCGTCGGCGGTGACCACCCGCTCGCCGAGCGACTCGGCGTACTTGGCCAGGAAGTGCTCCCCGAGCAGCGGGATGTCGCCGCGGCGATCGCGCAGGGCGGGCAGCGAGAGGGTGACCACGTTCAAGCGGTAGAACAGGTCCTCCCGGAACCGCCCGCTCTTCATCATCGCCTCGAGGTCGCGGTGGGTCGCCGCCATCACCCGCACGTCCATGCGGATCAGCTCGTGGCCACCGACGCGCTCGAAGCTGCGCTCCTGGAGCGCGCGCAGTAGCTTCACCTGCAGCTCGGGCGGCATGTCGCCGATCTCGTCGAAGAAGACCGACCCGCCGTGGGCCAGCTCGAGCTTGCCCAGACGCCGCTCCTTGGCGTCGGTGAACGCGCCCTTCTCGTGGCCGAACAGCTCCGACTCGAGGAGGGTGGCCGGGATCGCGGCGGCCGAGATGCCCACGAAGGGGCGCCCCGCGCGCCGGCTGTAGTGGTGGAGCGCCCGCGCCACCACCTCCTTGCCGGTGCCGGACTCGCCGCGCAGCAGCACCGACACGTCGCTGGCCGCCACCCGGCCGATGGCCTTGTAGACCTCCTGCATGGTCGGGTGCCGGCCGACCAGCGCGCCGAACTCCCAGACCTCCTTGAGGCCCGAGCGGAGCGCGGTGACCTCCTGGGTGAGCCGCCGCGCGGTGAGCGCGCGCTCGGCGACCAGGAGGGCCTCGTCGAGATCGAAGGGCTTGGCCAGGTAGTCGTAGGCGCCCTGCTGCATGGCGGCGACCGCGGTCTCCATGGTCCCGTGGGCGGTCATGATGACGACCGGGGCGTCGGGGCGCTTGTCCCGCACCTGCTTGAGGAGCGAGAGGCCGTCGATGCCGGGCATGCGCACGTCGAGCAGGATGAGATCGAAGGGGCCGGCCTCGACCTCCTTGAGGGCCGCGGTGCCGTCCTTGACCGCGGTGACCTGGTACCCCGCGCCCCGGAACCCCTTCTCGAGGACCCAGCGCAGACTGTCCTCGTCGTCCGCGATCAGGATCTGGCCGGTCGGGCGCGGATCGCTCATCGGGCGATCGGCAGGTAGCAGGAGACGGTGGTGCCCTTCCCGGGCTCGCTCGCGATCTGGATGGCGCCGCGGTGCTCGTCGACGATGCGGTGGCAGAGCGCGAGCCCGAGGCCCAGCCCCTTGTCCTTGGTGGTGAAGAACGGGGTGAAGAGCCGCGACCGGGTCGCCTCCGGGATGCCCTGGCCGTCGTCCATCACCTGGATCTCGGCCATGCTGCGCTGCCCGTGGCCCAGGTCCACCTTGGTGAAGAGCGGGTTCATGCTGAGCCGGGTGACGAGGGTGAGCCGCCCGCCCCGGTCCATCGCCTCCACCGCGTTGCGCACGAGGTTGTGGAAGACCTGGAGGATCCGGTCCTCGTCGGCCAGGATCGGCGGCAGGCTCGGATCGTAACGCCGGAGGATCTGCACGCCGCGCTGGCTCGCCATCTCCTCGGCGAGGAGGGCCACGCGCTCGAGCAGCTGGTGGACGTTGAGCGGGACCGGACGCAGCGTCACCGGGCGGCCGATGTCGAGCAGCATCTCGATGATGCGGTTGACCCGGTCGACCTCCTTGAGCAGCACGTCGGTGTACTCGCCGAGGCGCGGGTCGTCGCCCAGCTCGCGCCGCATGAGCTGCACCGCCCCGCGGATGGCCCCGAGCGGGTTGCGGATCTCGTGGGCCAGGCCCATCGCGATCTGCCCGGCCGCGGCCAGCGTCTCCCCGCGCCGCACCTCGGACTCGAGCTGGTGCAGGCGGGTCATGTCGCGGATCACCGCCACCGCGGCCTCGACGTCGCCGCTCCGCGCGAGCGGGGCGGTGACGATGCTGACGTGCACCGGCCGACCGTCGCCGCTCTCGATCACCGCCTCCGACTCCGATCGGCTCTCGCCGGTGGCGAGGGTGTCGCCCAGGTGGCGCACCAGGGAAGTCTCGGGCGGGAAGATCTCCTTGAGCGCGCGGCCGACCGTCCGCCGCGCGGAGCGTCCCAGCAGCGACTCCGCGGCGGGGTTCCAGAGCATCACGCGGAGACCGTCGTCCACCCCCACCACCGCGTCGGGCAGGCCGGCGAGGAGGCTCTCGTAGTCGAGGCGGGCCACCGGACGCTCAGGCCAGCCCGGCGCTCATGCCAGCGCCAGGTCGGGAACCGCGTTGAGGTTGAGCGGGGCGCGCTCGCCCGCCTCGAGGCGGTCGTGGCCGGCCGCCGCGATCATGGCCGCGTTGTCGGTGCACAGGCGGCGCGAGGGCACGTGGAGGACCCACCCGCGCTCGCGGCACTCCCCCTCGAGCGCCTCCCGCAGCGCGGTGTTGGCGGCCACCCCGCCGGTGAGCACGATGCGTCGCACCCCGGCGCGGCGCGCCGCCTTCGTGGTCTCCCGCACCAGCATCTTGACCGCGGTGGCCTGGAAGGACGCGGCCACGTCGGCCACCTGCGAGGGCCCGAGCGGGCCGGCGCGGCGCATGTGCAGCGAGACCGCGGTCTTGATGCCGCTGAAGGAGAACCCTGGCGCCCCGTCGCTCATGTTGGCGGTGGGGAACGCGACGGCGCGGGGATCGCCGGTCCGCGCGATCCGCTCGACCGCGGGCCCGCCCGGAAAGCCCAGGCCGAGTAGCTTGGCGACCTTGTCGAAGGCCTCACCGGCCGCGTCGTCACGGGTCTGCCCGACGCACTCGTAGCGGCGCGGCTCGCGCGCCAGGTAGAGCGCGGTGTGACCGCCCGAGACCACGAGGGCGAGGAACGGGTGGGCGGGAGGCTCGCCCTCCAGGAAGGCGGCGTAGATGTGACCCTCGAGGTGATTGACGCCCACCAGGGGCCGGCGGCGGGCGTAGGCGATCGCCTTGGCCGCCGAGCAGCCGATGAGGAGCGAGCCGACGAGCCCGGGCCCGTGGGTCACCGCGAAGCCTTCCACGTCGTCGAGCCCCATCCCGGCCGTCTCCAGCGCGCGCCGTACCACCGGCACCAGCATCTCCAGGTGCCGCCGCGAGGCCAGCTCGGGCACCACGCCGCCGAAGGGAGCGTGCACGTCGTCCTGCGAGGCCACGATGCTGGCGAGCACCTTCCGGCCGCCGTCCACCACCGCGGCGGCGGTCTCGTCACACGAGGTCTCGATGCCGAGCACGATCATCGGGGAGCGCCTAGCGCGCGAGGGTCGACACCGGCACCAGCCGCAGCCCGCGCGCTTCCCATCGCGGCACGTACTCCTTCAAGAGCCTCACCGTCAGCGGATGCCCGTGGGCCACCACGATGACCTCGCCCCGCCGCTCCGCCCATCCCGCCACCTCGTCCCATCGTAGCCGGTCCCCGGCCTCCCCACGGGTGTGATCCACCAGGATCTGCCGGCGCGCCGCGCGCACCCCCGCGCTGCGCGCCTCGTCGAAGGCCAGCGACTGGCTCGACGTGTAGGCGTCCACCAGGAACAGGCGCCGGGCCGCCAGCACCTCGAGCATCGCCCGCATCCGCGTCCGATCCTCGGTGAGCCGCGAGCCCATCCGGTTCATCACCCCGACCGCCGACGCCACCGTCTCCAGCTGCGTCTCCACCGCGTGCTGGATCTCGCCGGGGGCCATCGACGTCAGCAGCATGCCCGGCCCCGGATCGAGCTCCGGGTATCGGTAGGGCTCCATCGGGACGTCCAGGAGCACCTCCATGCCCGCCCGGAACGCGTCCCGCGCGATCGACGACGAGAGCGGCAGCGCGGGCAGCACCGCCACCGTCAGCGGACGGCGGATCTCCCGCAGCCCGTCGAACACGTCCCGGCGGCCGCCCAGGTCGTCGACGATGACCGCGATCCGGGGCGCTCCCGGGGTCGGCGGTGCCGGGGCCGCCTCGAGCGGAGGGCTCGGCCTTGCCAGTGCGGGCGGGACCGGCGCGACCGGCCGCGACGGGGAAGAGCCGAGGAGCCCCCACCCGAACAGGCTCGCCTCTCCACGCCGCGCCTGCCACTGATCGAGACCGAAGACTGCGATCAGCAGCAGAACGATGAGGCCGGCGAGAGCCTGCCACACTCTCGCCGGCACTCGTGGGCTCCCGTCGGCCTAGCGGGCCTGCGCCTGCGGAGTCGCCGGCGTCGGCCGGCTCTTGTCCAGGATCTTCATCGCCTTCAGCAGGTCGAGCGCGCGCTGCAGCTGCGGGTCCCGCTTGAGCTGCTCTTGCGGGGTTTCGGCCACCGGCGGCGTGGGGTTCGCGCCCTCCCCAGTGGGGGCCTGGGCGGTCGTCTTCGGCCCGTCCACTAGGATGTCGGGGGTGATGCCCTTGCCGTGAATCGACCGGCCCTTCGGGGTGAAGTACTTGGCGGTGGTCAGCCTGAGGCCGGACCCGTCGGAGAGCGGGATGATGGTCTGCACCGAGCCCTTGCCGAAGCTCTGCGTGCCCAGCACCACCGCGCGGCCGTAGTCCTGCAGCGCGCCCGCCACGATCTCGGAGGCGGAGGCGCTGCCCTGGTTGACCAGCACCACCACCGGGAAGTCGGTGAAGGACCGCTTGGCGTTCGAGGAGAACCGCATGTTCTGATTGCGCACGCGCCCCTCGGTGTAGACGACCAGCTTGCCCGGCTCGAGGAACTTCTCGGTCACCTCGACCGCGGAAGTGAGCAGGCCGCCCGGGTTGTTGCGCAGGTCGAGCACCAGGCCCTGGATCTTGCCCTCCTTGGTGTACTTCTCGAGCGCGGTCTCCAGGTCATTGGAGGTCTGCTCCTGGAACTGGCGCAGGCGGATGTACTCGATGCCGGGCTCGAGCTGGTTGTTCTTCACCGACTGCACCCGGATCTGCTCGCGGGTGATCAGGAAGTCCTTCGGCTCGGTCCAGCCCTCGCGCACGATGGTGACCGTGATCTTGCTGCCCGGCTTGCCCCGCATGCGCTTGACCGCGTCGGCCAGCTGCATGTCCTTGGTGGAGAGGCCCTCGATCTTGAGGATGCGGTCGCCGGGCTGGATGCCCGCGCGGTAGGCTGGGGTGCCCTCGATGGGCGCCACCACCGTCAGCACGTCGTCGCGCAGCGTGATCTCGATGCCGAGCCCGCCGAAGGAGCCGCTCGTCTCGACCTGCATCTCCCGGTACATGTCGGGATCGAGGAACGAGGAGTGCGGGTCGAGCCCCCGCAGCGTGCCCTTGATCGCGTTGTAGATGAGGTCCTTGGGCGGGACCTCGTCCACGTACTGGCTCTGGACGATCGAGAGCACCTCGGTGAACAGGCGCAGGTTCTCGTAGGTGGCCGCGGTGTCGTTGCCCTTGCTCGCCACCCCGCCCCCGAGCGACAGGGTCAGGATGAGCAGGAGCGAGGAGATCAGGACCACCTTCTTCATGTGCCGGATGGGCCGCATCGTGTACGCCTCCGTTGAACTATCCTTTTGGACGCAGCCACTGGGCCGGGTCCTGTGGCTTGCCTTCGTGCCGTACCTCGAAGTACAGGCGCGGCCCCTGCAGCGAGCCGGTGTCCCCGACGGTGCCGATCAGCTGCCCCTGCTTGACCTCGTCGCCCTCCGTGACCCGGATGTCGGCCGCGTGGGCGTAGACCGTGTAGTACTCCCCCCCGTGATCCACGATGATCAGGTTCCCGTACCCCCGGAACCATCCCGTGTAGACCACGTGGCCGGGAAAAACCGCCGCAATATTCGAGCCCTCGGTGGCCTCGATGTCGATCCCGTTCCGGAACGTCTTCGTCCCGAAGCGCGGATTGACCTGCGGGCCGTACTCGCCGACCACCCGGCCGTCCGCCGGCCAGGAGAGCCGTCCCCGCAGCGCCGCGAACCCAGCTCCCGTCGGCGCGTCGCCGGGCGACGGTCGTGCGGGCCGGCTCGGGGGCGGGGCCTTCGCCACCGCCCGCCGCTGCTTCTCCTGCAGGTCGCGGATGAAGGCCTCGAGCCGCCGGGTCGCCTCGGAGAGCTCGCCCACCATCCGATCGTGGTAGGCCCGCTCGTCCTGCACCTTCGACAGGAGCGCCCGGCGCTTCGCCGCTTCCTGGTCGAACTCGAGCCGTTCCTGCTCCGCCTCGGACTTGAGCGATGCCAGCTCCTTGCCCCGCGCTTCCACCCGGCTCTTCCGATCGGCCAAAACCTCGGAGGTCACACGATACTCTCGAATGAGACGTGCGTCCACCGTGGCCAGGGTGGTCAGGTGGCGGAGCTGGACGGCCTGATTCACCGGGTCGTCGCCGGAGAGCACGATCGGCAGCACCCCGCCCTGGGCCTGCAGCTTGTACAGCGCGCGCAGGCGCCGGCCCAGGACGTCCTCCTGGCCGGAGCGGCGGGTCTGGAGCCGGCCGATCTCGCCCTGCAGATCGGTGATGTCGGACTGCGCCCGGCGCATGCGCCCGTCGATCGCGACCACCTGCTTCCGCTTCGCGGTGAGCCGCTGGTCGATCGCCTCCAGCTCGCTCAGCACGCTCGCCTCACGCTTGCGCGCGTCGGCCGCCTTCTGGCGCTCTTCCTTGAGCTGCTTCTGGGTCTGCTGCAGGTCGCGCTGCTTGTCGCCGATGTCGGCGGCGCTCTCGCGCCTGGGAGCCTGGGCCCAGGCCGCCGCGGGGGCGAGCAGGGCGGGCGCCACCGCGAGGGTCAGCCCGAGCAGCCAGACGCCGGTCATGCCTGCGCGCGCCCCCGGGCGAGCAGACCGCCCATCGCGCCCAGCAGGGTGCCGGCCCCGATGAGGGCCAGCGCCTGCAGGGGCGAGAGGAAGGTGACGCGCTCGAGGCCGATGGTAACCGGCAGCAGCGGCTCGAGGCGCGGCGCCGCCAGCGCGTACGCGATCTCGAGGGTGGCCAGCGCCACGATGGCGGCCACGAGCCCCTGGGCCATGCCCTGCAGCAGCCGCGGCCAGCGAATCACGCTCTCGGTGGCGCCGACCAGCCGCATGATCTCCATCTCGTCGCGCCGCAGGTGCAGCACCAGGGTGGTCGCGGTGGTCACGGTCAAGATCGCGGCCAGCGCCAGCACCGCGCCCACCACGAGGCCCATGCCCTGGAACAGCCGGCGGAACTGGGCGAGGCCGTCGACCCACTGGCTGCCGCCCTGGACCTCCTCCACCTCCGGCAGCAGGACGAGCCGTCCCACCAGCGCGCGGGTGCCCTCCGGGGTGGCGATCGCCGCGTCCGGCGTCACCTCGACGGACGCGGGCAGCGGGTTACGGGGCAGCTGGTCGGCCACGTCGGCCTGGCTGCCGAGCGAGCGCTTGAGCACGCGCAGCGCCTCGGCCTTGGACACGTAGCGCAGGCGCTGGATGCCGCCCACCGCCTCGATCCGCTGCATGAGATCCTCGACGCGCGCGGCGGGCGGCTCGTCCTTCAGGTAGACGATGACCCGCACCCGGTCGCCCCACTGGTCGATGGCGCGCCCGAGGTTGAGCGAGAGGAGCCAGAAGCCGCCCAGCGCGGTGAGGGAGAGCGCGATGAGCAGGATCGCGCTGATCCCGACCCGGCCCGCGCGCCGCAGGTCGCGCATCGCCTCGTTGAAGATGAAGCTCAGCATGGCAGCGCACCGTGCGGGCCGCGTGGGCTGACACCGTGACTTCTCTTCATCTTCAACATGGCTGAGCCATGTTGACCGTGGGCCTTCTCGGTCGGGGCGGCCCGTTGCGTGCGGCTCGACTTCACCCTTCGTCCTTTACTAGGCGGCCGCCCTCGAGTCTCAGGGTGCGGCGCTTCAGCAGGGGGACGAGGCGGGCCTGGTGGGTGGCGAAGAGCACGGTGGTGCCGCGGCTCCAGATCTCCTTGACGAGACCCAGGATCTCGCCCGCCATGTCCTCGTCCAGGTTGCCGGTCGGCTCGTCGGCCAGGAGCAGACCGGGCGATTTGACGATGGCCCGGGCCAGCGAGGCCCGCTGCGCTTCGCCCTGGGAGAGCTGGTGCGGGAAGGCCTGTGCGCGGGCGGAGAGACCCACCGCCTTCAGGGCCGCGAAGGCCTTGGGGGTGATGTCGCGCCGCGGAGTGCCCAGCACGCGGAGCACGAACGCCACGTTCTCGAACACGGTGCGGCCGGCCAGGAGCTTGGAGTCCTGGAAGACGATGCCGATGGAGCGGCGCAG
>DATGBR010000338.1:0-4444 GCA_035312605.1 Candidatus Methylomirabilota bacterium | reverse complement strand
GACTGCTTGCCGTTCAGATGGAGCCGGATGACCCGGCGCGCGGCGTCGCGCAGACTCTGGAGATCGCCCAGCGCCTGGGCGGCCTTCAACGTGGAGAACCCGTAGCCCGCGCCGGGGATGGCGAGATCCTCGCGGTCGTCGCCGGTGATCTGGACGAAGAGCCCGCTGGTGGGGCCGCCCTTGTGCATCTGCCCGGTCGAGTGCAGATGGCTCGGGCCCCAGCCCACCGTGGTCGCGATGCGGAGGCGGTCGCGCAGGGCCACCCGGATCTCTTGCAGCACCCGCCAGGCCTCCGCGTTCGGGGTGAGGTAGGCCTGGATCGCGAGGTAGTCGCCCGGGGCGGCCATCGCGAGATGGGCCGCGAGGCCGCGGCTCACCGAGCTCGGCTTCTTGTTGGACTTGCTCATGAGCACGATGCCGTCTTCCTCGACGTCGGTCGGCCACTCGGGCAGCCGGTGGGAGCGCCGCCACTCGGTGAGCAGCGTCGTGGTGTTCTCCTTGGCGCGCGCCACGTCGGGCTCGTCGAAGGGATTCACCCCCAGCACCGCGCCCGCGGTGGCCGCGGCCAGCTCCCAGCGGAAGAACTCCGCGCCCAGGTCCATGGGGTCGCGGAGTACGAGGCGCAGCACCGGGTGTCCCGCGTCGGCCAGCTTGAGGAGCGCCGCGTCGTGCGAGTCGTCGCCCTCGAGCACGAGGGCCACGAAGACCCGGTCGTCGCCGTAGACGGTCGGGGCGCCGAGCGGCTCGTCGACCACCGGGACGATCCCGGTTCCGTCCTTGCCGAGCGACTCGGCGAGCAACTGCTCGATCCAGGGGCCGAGGGAGCGGATCTTCTCGGAGAACACAAGGGTGGCCTTGTCGCGTCCCGCGCGGGCCAGGCCGGCCAGCACCGCACCGAGCTGCACCGCGGGATTGCCGCGCACCCCGACCTCGTTGCCGCACGTCTCGACCATGTTGTGGGCCCGCTCGAGCAGGATCTTGATGTCGACCCCGATCATCGCGGCGGGGACCAGCCCGAAGAAGGACAGGGCCGAGAAGCGCCCGCCGATCGACGCGGGATTGAGAAAGGTCCGGCGGAAACCGGTCTCGGTGGCGAGCTTGTCCAGCGGCCGGCCCGGATCGGTGATCGCCACGAACTGCATGCCGGGCCGCGGCGAGGAGGCCGCCTCGACCTGGCCCCGGAAGTAGGCGTAGGCGGCCATGGTCTCGCTGGTGGTGCCCGACTTGCTCGAGACCACGAAGAGCGCGCGGCTCAGGTTGACGCCGTCGGCCACCTGCTTGACCGCGCCCGGATCGGTGGAGTCGAGCACGAGCATGTCCGGGAAGCCCATCTTCGAGCCGAAGGTCTCGTTGAAGACCGCGCCGGTCGACGAGGAGCCGCCCATGCCGAGCAGGACCACGTGGGAGTACTGCAGGCGCCGCACCTCGTCCGCGAAGCCGCGGATGTCCTCCGAGTGCCCGCGCATGATGGTGGGCGAGGTGAGCCAGCCCAGCCGGTTCCGCACCGTGGCCGCGTCGCCCTTCCAGAGCGTGGCGTCCTTCACCCAGAGGCGATCGAGAAACTCGCGCGACTCGAGGAAGCGCAGGGTTTCCTCCACCGCCGGGAGCTTGAGCGGGTCCGGCAGCACCGGAGGCGGATTGACCACCGCGGGCGGCGGGGCCGGGCGCTCGGGCGCGGCGGCGGCACGCGGAGCGGGGGCCGCCGCGGCCTCGCGGCGCGCCGCGGGCTTGGAGGCTCCCTTCGGCGTGGCGGCCTTGGGGGAGGGCGCGGCCTTCGCGTCCGCCGCGTCCGGCTTGATCGGGGCCTTGTCGGCTCCGAGCAGCCCCGCCTCGAGCTGCCCGATCTTGGTGACCTGTCGCGCCTGCTCCTCGCTGGGCTCGTACTGGGTAGCGATGAAGGTCTGGGCGATCTCGATCGCGTCCTTGGCGTCGAGGCCGGGCGCGGCCAGACACAGGACGTTGGCGTCCGTCTCCTCGCGGCTGGTCCGGGCCGCCGCCGGGTCGTGGCAGAGAGCGGCGCGGATACCCCGCATCTTGTTGGCCGCGATCACTCCGCCGGTGCCGTTGCCGCAGAGGAGCAGGCTCGCGTCCACGAAGCCGCGGAGGACAGCCTGCCCGACCGCCCGGGCGTAGTCCGGATAGTCCACCCGGTCCGTCGAGAAGGTGCCGAGGTCGAGAACATCGTGACCGTCGGCCTCGAGGGCGGCCACCAGGGGTTCCTTGAGCGGAAAGCCGGTGTCGTCGCAGCCGATGGCGATTCGCATGGTCTCCGCGCCGTCTATTCTCTCACCCTACACCGGGAGCGCCAAGTGCTGGAAAGGCTGACGGAATGCAGCTACTCGATCACCCGGTCCGCTCGCTGCAGGAGGGATGGGGGGACCGTCAGCCCGAGGGCCTTGGCGGTCTTGAGATTGATGACCAGCTCGAACTTCGTGGCCTGCTCGACGGGGAGGTCGGCGGGCTTGGCCCCCTTGAGGATCTTGTCAACGTAGGTCGCGGCACGACGGTACATGTCGGGAAAGCTCGGGCCGTAGGACATCAGCCCGCCGATCTCCACGAAGTCCCGCGACTCGTAAGTTGCCGGGAGGTGTCGTCGGGCGGCCGACTCGACCACGGTCTGCCGGTTCCCGTTGAGGAACGGGGACGCCAGCACGAGCAGCGCCTCGGCCCGCCCCGTCGTCGCCGGCTTGAACGCGCTCTCGAGATCCGCCGGCCCCCGGACCGCGAGGATCTGAAGCCGAAGTTGAAGCGCCCGGGCCGCCGTTTCGGCGTGCTGGTAGCCGGAGGCGCCGCCAACGGTCGGATCCCACAGGACCGCGACGCGCGAGACTCTCGGGAGGGCCTCCTTCAACATCTCCAGGCGCTTCGTCGTCAGGGCCTGATTCTCGAAGGCCAGGCCGGTGAGGTTTCCCCCGGGACGCGCGAGGCTCGCGACCAGCCCTTCCTCCACGGGGTCGGATATGATCGCCATCACGATCGGGACCGACGTGGTTGCCTGCTTGAACGTCCTCAGTGACTGCGGACCGGCGGCGGCGACGACGTCCGGCGCCAGAGCGAGTAGCTCCCGGACGAGCTCGTGGATTCGTTCCGGCTTTCCATCGGCAAAGCGCGACTCGATGAGGATGCTCTGTCCTTCGACGTAGCCGAGCGCCCGCAGCCCGGAACGGAACGCATCGAAGGAAGGACCTGAGAGCTGGGTCGAGCCGTTGCCAAGAAATGCCACCCCGGCTCCGCTCTTCGCCGGCTGCGCCCCGGCAACGATCGGCGCGGCGACGAAGCTTCCGGCCACGATTCCCAGGAATGTCCGCCGGTCCATAGCTAGGCGGAACGAATCTACACCAGGGTGCCGAACGTTCCTAGGGCGTGGCGACGGGTCCGGAGATCCGATTCCCGACGATGCTCTCGTAGAGGCGTGATTGGCGGCTCCGTGCGGCCCGGTACCGGGCGTGGGTCGCGGGGTCCGGCTGGAGCACGCGCGCGGGCACGGGCTCGGGAGGCGGGGGCTGGCCCAGGGCCTCCAGGGCGAGCAGCGCGGCGCCGCGGGCCGAGGCTTCCGCGTCGGTGCCGAGCGCGATGGGGACCCCGAGGGCGTCGGTGATGATCTGGGCCCACGCGGACGAGTGGCCCAGCGCGCCGCCCGAGCCCATCACCAGGTGGCCGGCGGCGGCGAGGGGGCGCAGGCGGTCGTAGATCTCGGCCAGGCGGAAGGCCACCGCCTCGAGCAGCGCCCGCGTCATCTCGACCGGGCCGGTGTCGAGCGAGAGGCCGGCCACCGCGGCGCGGGCCTCCGGACGCCAGCCCGGGCTGCGCTCGCCCGCGAAGAACGGCAGCGCGGTCAGGTGGTGGCCGTCCGGCGGCACCGCGGCGATCGCCTGCTCGAGCGCGGCCTCGTGCGCGGGCAGGGCGAGCACCTTGCGGCACCAGGCCGGCACGTTGCCGCCCTCGGAGGTGGCGCCGCCCACGAGCGCCCGCGTGGCGTCGATCCGGTACCGCCAGAGCCCCCACGGGGTGGCCGCGTGAGGGCCGAGCGGCTCGAGTAGGACCACGCGCAGGGCGGCGGACGTGCCCACGTTGAGCGCGATCCGTCCGGGGCCCCAGCAATCGGAACCCACGTTGGAGCAGGCGCCGTCGCCGCGCGCCGGATGCCACGGGACCCGCGCGAGCGCGGGCCAGCGGCTGGCCCACGGCGCGCGCAGCCCGGGCGTGGCGGTGTCGTCGATGCGGGGAGCGTCGACGCGGCGATCCCGGCCGCCTCCATCATCGTCTCGTCCCATCGGCCGCGCGCCTGGTCGAGCAGCCCGGTGCCCGAGGCCATCGAGAGACTCGCGCTCAGGGCGCCGGTGAGCTGCGCCTGTAGGTACTCGCCGAAGCCGCACCAGGTGGCGGCGCGCCGGAAGACCTCCGGCCGCGCCCGCTGCAGCCACCGGAGCTTGGCCGGGAAGAA
>DATGBR010000337.1:0-10552 GCA_035312605.1 Candidatus Methylomirabilota bacterium | reverse complement strand
TGCAAGGCCCGGCTCGTGAGCGGCCGGGTGGAGAGCGAGTGGCCCGAGGCCCCGGGGGGCCGCTACCTCAAGGACCCGGCCGATCTCCTGATGTGCCAGTGCGTCGCGCACGAGGCCTGCGCGCTGGAAGTCTCCGTGCTGAAACCGCGCGAGGCGGGTGCCGCGCCCCCCGGCGCCATGCAAGGCCGGGTGAGCGGCTGGCGTCGGCTGACCCACGACGTGGCCGCGTTCGACGTCGATCTCGAGCGCTCGCTCGATTTCGACGCGGGCCAGTTCGCGCTCCTCACCGTCCCGGGCATCGCGGGGGCCCGCGCCTATTCCATGGTGAACTTCGAGCCGGGGGCCCGCCGCCTGTCGTTCGTGGTGAAGCGGAAGCCGGGAGGGGCGGTGAGCGACTGGGTCTTCGGCGACGGGGTCGACGGCACGCCCCTCGGGGTCTTCGCGGCCCTGGGGCACGCCACCTTTCGTCCCGGCCTCGGCAAGCACGTGCTGTGCATCGCGGGCGGCAGCGGCATCGCGGGCATGATGTCGATCCTCCAGTGCGCCGCCGAGGCCGGCCACTTCGCGGGGTGGGACGGCCACGTCTTCTTCGGCGTGCGGTCCGAGCGCGACCGCTTCTACCTCGACGAGCTGGAGGGGCTGCGGACGCACTACCCGGCCCGGCTCGCGGTCACCGTCGCGCTGTCGGACGAGGACGTGCCGGCCGACCTGGCCGCGGCCTATCCGAGCCTCGCGTTCGCGCGCGGCCTCGTCCACGAGGTGGCCGGCGCGCGCATGGCCGGCCGCTTCGCCGGCGTCCGCGCCTACGTGGCGGGCCCACCCCCGATGGTCGACGCGAGCTTGCGTTTGCTGCTCCGCGAGGCGAGACTGTCGCCCGCCGACATCCGGTACGACAAGTTCAGCTAAGCCCGAAAGGAGCGGTCATGGGCCAGTACGAGCAGCACGTCTTCGTGTGCACGAGCGGCGAGACCTGTCCCGAGCAGGGCGACACCGAGAAGTTCGTCAAGATCCTCCGCGAGCGCGCGAAGCAGGCCGGCCGGGCGGGCGACGTGCGCATCAACAAGGCGGGGTGCTTCTCGCAGTGCGGGCGGGGGCCGATGATCGTGTTCTACCCGGACGACGTCTGGTACGCGGGGGTCGCGGAGTCGGATCTCGAAGAGATCTTCACCTCCCACATCGTGGGCGGGCGGCCGGTCGAGCGCCTGCGCTACGACCCCGGAAAGCCAGGGGCGAACAAGCTGAGCGAGGCCGAGCTGGCCGAGATCAAGCGGGCCCACGCGGCCCGCACCCAGACGCCGGCCCCGGCCGATCCGGCGCTGGCGTGGCAGCGCGTGGGCGCGACCGCCGAGGTGCCCGCGAACGGCATGAAGGAGTTCTCGGTCGGGGGCGTCAACGTCCTCGTCGTCCACACCGGCTCCGCCTACGTGGCCTTCCAGGCGCTGTGCCCGCACGAGACCATCCCGCTGGAGCAGGGTATGCACGACGGGTCGGTCCTGACCTGCCTCGAGCACATGTGGCAGTTCGACCTCCGGACCGGCGCCCCGCTCGGCGATGCCCTGGAGGGCCTCCGCAGCTACCCGCTCAGAGAGGACGCGGGGCTGCTGTACGTCGCGCTCTAGCCGGCCCGCTTCAGAGCATCAGCCCCCGGCGCTCAGAGCCGCGCCATCGCCGGGATCACGCTTTTCCCCATCAGCTCGATCGAGCGCATGGTCGTCGCGTGGTCCATGCGCGACTCCTGGGCCTCGAGCAGCAGGTGGCCGATCCCGAGCTCGCGGCGCACGCGCGCGAAGCGGTCCGCCACCTCGTCGGGCGTGCCGGCCACGATGTAGTAGTTGTCCACCAGCTCCTCATAGGTCATCTTCGACAGCGACACCGACCGCGCCTTGAGGGCGAACTGGCTCGCCGCCCGCGAGCGCATGCCCACCGGGGAGAAGTACTCGATCGGCCCCCGCAAGGTCGGCCCCATGCGCCACACGAAGTGCCGCCCGGCTTCGAGCGCGCGGGCTTTGGTGTCGGCGGTGACCGCGCAGATCAGGAAGCCGAGCTTGTCCTCGGTCACCGTCCGCCCGGCCTCCGCCGCGCCCTGGCGGTAGAAGTCGAAGAGCTCCCGCGCCACCTCGAAGGAGACCAGGAACGGGACGTAGGTGTACCCCATGCGCCCGGCCCACACCGCGGTCTCCGGGCTCGCGGTCCCCGGCACCCAGATCGGCGGGTGTGGCTTCTGCAGCGGCAGGCACCACGGGTTGACGTGGCGGAAGTGGTAGTGCCGGCCCTCCCACCGGAACGGGCCCGGCGTCGTCCAGCACTTGATGATCAGGTCGTGGCACTCCTCGAAGCGCTCGCGGTTGTGAACCGGGTTGCTGTTCGCCCACCAGCTCTCCACCCCCACGCCCCGTACGAAGCCGCTCAGCACGCGCCCGCCCGAGATGAGATCGGCCATCGCCACCTGCTCCGCGATCTGCACCGGGTTGTCCTGGATCGGCAGGATGTTGCCCAGGATCAACAGCTTCGCGTTGCGCGTAGTCCGGGCGAGGATGCCGGCGGTCATGTTGGCCGAGACGTTCACGCACGAGGGCGTCGAGTGGTGCTCGTTGATCATGAGCCCGTCGAAGCCCGCCTGGTCCGCGGCGTCGTACTCGTCGAGGTAGCGCCGGTAGTTGCGCTGGGCGATCTCCGGCGAGAAGAACGTGTTGGGGAAGGCGAGCCGCAGCGACGGGTACTTGTCCCCCTCCGCGTCGGGGTACTCGTGGTGCGGCATCTCGCTGAAGTAGTAGAGCTTCACCTCACGCCCTCCGGAGGAAATCGAGCACGAGCCCCGCGAACTCGTCCGGCTTCTCGATCAGAGGCAGGTGGCCGCAGCGCTCGAGCACGCGCAGTGTCGCGTTGGGAAGCAGGCGGCGGTACTGCTCGCCGCAGATCAGCGGGACGATCCCGTCCTCGCGCCCCCACAGCACGAGCGCGGGCGCGGTCACCCGGGGCAGGAAGTGGGGGAGCCGCGGGTTGAACATGTAGGGCTTCCAGGTGAGGCGCGCGGCCATCTCCCGGTTGCGGAGGGCGATCTCCGCCTCCTCCGGGGTGGGCGGCCGGCCGAAGAGTCGCTCGCGCTCCGGGATGGTCGACGCGTCGAAGACGGTGTGCTTGAACAGCTCCTCCGGCGGGTAGTAGAAAATGTCGAGGATCTCGCCCACCTCCGGCTTGAGCCCGGTCGGCGCGACCAGCACCAGTCGATCGATGACGTCCGGACACATGGTGGCCATCTCCGCCGCGGTCCACCCGCCGATGGAGTGCCCCAGGAGGTGCACGCGGTCGAGCCCCATCACGTCGAGGAACCAGAGGTAGAAGCGCGCGAGGTCGTCGATGCCCTCCATCCAGTCGGCCGCGTCGGAGCGGCCGAAGCCGGGATGGGTGGGGGCGTAGATCGTGTGGCGCTCGGCCACCGCGTCCATCCAGCGGAGCCAGCCCCGGTTGCCGCCCGCCCCGTGAAGGACCAGCAGGGGATCACCCTCGCCGCCGATCCACGCCTGCACCCGGGTCGGGCCGACCGCGATCGTCTCCTCGCGAGGCTTCACCGGGGGAGCATAGCCTCAAGTGGCCGCGGCGGACAATATGCGATGGGCGACGGCGGGGGCGCCCGTACACTGTCAGGCACGGGCGATCAATTCATCGAAAGGATCGATCACGTGAACGATATGCAAGGGCACCTGTTGGCGATCGCGCACGAGGTGAAGGACCTGCGGGACCGGGTGGCGGGCATCGACCACCTCCAGGCCGAGCTCGCGCGGCTCCGGGCGGAGCGTGACGAGCTCCAGGACGTGCTGGCCCGCATCGGAGCGCTCGCAGACCGGGTTCGTCCCGGGGTGGGATGACGGGTCCGCTCGACGCGCTCCCGCGCCGGCTCGCGCGCGTAGGCACGACGCGATGGACCATCCTGGCCGCGGCGCTGGCCCTGGCCGCCTGCGGCGGCGTACCGGTGCCACCCGCCTACACGCAGGAGGAGCTCGCCACGCGCTGCTGGCGCACCGGCGGCTGGTGGCGCGCGGAGCGGCCCGACTCCCTCATCAGCGGGCACTGCGAGTACCGCGACTAGCGACCCGCGCGGCGGGCGGTGGCGCGGCCCAGGACCTCCAGGTAGCTGCGTGACCGCTCCATGCGTGCCCCGTAGCCCTTCGCCAGCAGCAACGCGTGCGCCTGGTCGAGCTTCCAGCAGGGCACGAACACGAGCAGGTGGTGCTCCAGATGGTAGTTCACCCCGTAGGGCGCCACGAGCGCCCGCGCGAGGCGCCCCGCTCCCACGCTGCGCGCGCTCCGGAGCGGGTCCTCCGCGTCCGGCACCAGCCCGTGCTCGACGATGTTCCGGATGCGCGTCACGAGCCGGTACCACGTGGCCCACGGCAGGACCCAGGTGAGCAGGTAGAGCGACCAGCCGCCGATCGCCACGAGCGCAGCCGCCAGGACCGCGTTGGCGATCAGCGGCGCCCGCGCGCGGCGCCACGCGGCCGCCGGGCCGTCAGGTCCCGGACGCCAGCCGAGCACCTCGGTGGCCGCGGTGAGGCCGCTCAGATCGCGCAGGATCGCGAGGGCGAACCGGCCGCGGGAGAGCGGCAGCGCCGCCGAGAGCTCGAGGTCGGGATCGTCGGGCTGCTGCGTGCGCCGGTGGTGCAGGTGGTGCCGGCGCCGGTACGCGCGCAGATCCTCGCCCATGGGCGCCGCGCAGAGCCAGGTGCCGACCCCGGTGTTGGCCCGCAGCGACGACAAGAGGAGCCAGTGAGACGTCTCGTGCATGAGCACGACCAGCCCGAGCTGCCGGGTGCCGATCACCACGACCGCCAGGCCGAGCGTCCAGGGGGACGGCCAGAGCGCGTCGAGCGCCATCGCCGCCGCGATGGTGGCCCACGCGTGGAGCACCAGGCCCGCACCTCGAAGGGAAGAGGTGCGGCGGAATCGGCCTAGCTCCTCCAGCGTGAGCAGGTCGCCGGCGGTGACCGGCGCACCGGAGGAGAGCGACATGGCACCGATGATACCGGACTCCGGCGGGGGAGACGAGCCCGCGTGGCCAGGTGCTGCGGGTGCCCGAGTACTGGGTCCCGCTGATGGTCGGCGTGGGGCTCTTCCTCCTCGGCTTCATCCGCTGGATGACCTCTCGCAACCCCTGAGCTGGCTCACCGGTAGCGCGGGTGCCACTCCTGGCCGGTCCAGGTCGTCCACCGGGCCGGCTCGAGGCGGACCAGCACCCGGGGCCGGGCGAGGGTGCGCTCCGCGTAGCGAGGACCGTCGGGGCCCAGGTAGCGCCAGGAGAGTCGGTGGGTCAGCTCGAGCAGGGCCGGGCTGGCGGTGGGCGGCACGGGGCCCTCCAGAATCCGCGCGGTGGCTTGCACCTGCACCCGCGTGTGGTGGGCGTGGAGATCGTCCGCCACGTGGAAGGCCACGCGGGGGTTGACCCGGATGTAGGCGATCCAGCGGGCGGCCTCGCGGCCCACCACCAGGAAGCTCCGCCGCTCGCGCTCGAACTCGTACCAGACCGGCGCCACGTACGGCCAGCCCTCCCCATCGATGGTGGCGATGCGCCCGGTCCACGGCTCCTCGAGGAAGGCGGCCGCCTCGTCGTCGCTCAGCGTCCCGATCTTCTCGCTCGGCGTGTAGGACATGGTCACTCCCGATGCTGCCCGCGCTCCGCCCGCAGGCGCGCGATCAAGTAGAGCACGATGGCGAGGTTCAGGGCGACGACGACCACCTGCGTCGGCCGCACGTGCCGGATCAGCTCGTACACCTCGAGGGGCAGGAAGGAGCCGGTCGCAATCACCGCGAGGTACTCCGCCCAGTGGCGCCGGAGGAGCAGGCCCACCCCCTCGGTGAGGAACACCGCGGCGTAGACGAACGTGCCGAGCCCGATCGCGCGCAGCGACCGGGGATCGAGCGCGAGCGCGGCGGCCAGCGGCCGGTCGATCCAGTGGCTTCCCGGATCCAGGTGGAGGTGCGCCACCCAGCGGGCGAGCGTCTGGCCCGTGTCGTGCCCGGCGAGGTACAGCGCGGCCACCCCCGCGGTCACCAGCGCCAGCCCCTTGACGAGCTTGAACGCGCCGATGAGCCAGAGCAGCCGATCGCCGCGCGTCAGGCCTCAGCCCTTGAGCGTGAACTTCTGGAACGTGTGGCAGCCCGCCGGCACGCGGCCCCGGCTCTCCGCGAAGGTCCAGGTCACCTCGGCCACGTAGATCGCGCCGGTGGAGTCGACCGCGATGCCGTGCGGGGCCGCGAAGCTACCCGGGGCGGTCGCCTCGGGCGTGCCCCACCGGGTGAGGAGCCGGCCGTCGCGGTCGAACACGCTGACGCGCCCGTACAGCGGCTCGGTGATGGTGCGGCCCTGGCGCGGCGCGGGGTCGCCCTTGTGCCACCAGAGCTCGGAGACGTAGGCGCGCCCCTGACCGTCGAACACCAGGTGGGTGGGCCGCTGGGTGTCGGTCCACTCCGAGAGGTATTCGCCGTCGGGGCTGAAGATCTGGATGCGGTCGTTCTCCCGGTCGCAGACGAAGATGCGCCCGTCGGCGGCGGCCGCGATGCCGTGGGGCAGGTAGAACTGGCCGGGCCCGGTGCCGGGCACGCCCCACGAGCGCTTCAGCTCCCCGTTGGCCCCGAACTGGTGGACGCGGCAGTTGCCATACCCGTCGGAGACGTAGAGGTCGCCCTTCGGACCCACCGCGAGATTCGTGGGCCGGTTGAAGCCGTCGGCCGGCTTCGTGATCGTCATGTAGTTCTTCCCGTCGTAGCCGGTGTCGGCGGGCTTGTCCATCGTGCCGAGGGTCATCAGCAGCTTGCCCTTCGGGGTGAACTTCCGCACCGTGTGGTTGCCGTCGTCGGTGCAGTAGAGCATCTGGTCCGGGCCGACCGTGATGCCGTGGGTGCGGTAGGTGAACTGGCCCTCGCCCCAGGAGCCGAGGAACTTGCCGGCGCGATCGTACGCGATGATCGGATGGTCGCCGCGGCAGATCAGGTAGACGCGGTCCTCCGAGTCCACCGCCACCCCGGCCACGTCGCGATGCGCGTAGCCCTTCGGCAGCTGCTCCCAGCCCTCCACCACCTCGTACTTCAGCGTGCTCGTCCCCGCCATTGGGTCTCCTCCCGGTTCCGCCGATCGAATGCGCTGCGCCCGCCGCGTCCGACTATGGGAGAAAGGCCCAGCCGAGTCAAGCCGGGCACCGCCTAGAGATGCCCGCTCGTCGCAAGGTATTCCGCGGTCAGCACCGCTCCCTTCGCGGCGCCCATCTTCGTGTTGTGCGACACCAGCACGTACTTCACGCCGCGCTCGAGCGCCGGATCCTCCCGGATGCGGCCGACACTCGTGGCCATGCCGCCGTCCACGTCGCGGTCGAGCCGCGGCTGGGGCCGGAACGGATCGTCGTGCACGCGGATCAGCCGCCGCGGCGCCGACGGCAGATCGAGGCCGCCGAGGCCTCCGTCGAACTCGGACAGCGCGGCGGCGACGTCGGCCGGCTCCGCCGGCGCGCCGAGCGAGACCGAGACCGCCTCGGTGTGCCCCTCGCTGACCGCGGCCCGCGTGCAGGTCGCGCTGACCGGGAACGCGGTGGGCACGATCCCGCTCGCCGCCACCCGCCCGAGAATCTTGCCGGTCTCGCGCGCCACCTTCTCCTCCTCGCCCGGGATGTAGGGGATGACGTTGTCGAGCACGTCGAGCGCGATCACCCCCGGGGAGCGGCCGGCCCCGGAGAGTCCCTGCATGGAGGTCATCAGCACCCGCTCGATGCCGAAGCGGTCGAGGAGTGGCCTGAGTGTCACCACCAGCCCCATGGTCGTGCAGTTGGGCAGGGGAACGATGAAGCCCGTCCAGCCGCGGGCGCGGCGCTGGTGCTCGATCAGCCCGGCGTGCGCCGGATTCACCCCCGGCACCAGGATCGGCACGTCCGCCTCGTCGCGGAAGGCGGAGGCGGTGCTGAGGACGGGCGTCGTCCTGGCGTACTGCGGCTCGAGGACGCGCGCGGCGTCCGAGTCGACCGCGGCGAACACGATGTCGATGCCGGCGAGGTTGAGGCCGTCCGCGCGCTCGACCGGCCGGTCGAGCAGCTCGGCGGGCGGCTCCTCGAGGCACCACCAGCGCCGCGCCCCGCTCCGGGGATCGCGCAGCGCCTCCGCGTACGTCTTGCCGGCCGAGCGCTCC
Organism: Candidatus Methylomirabilota bacterium; assembly: GCA_035312605.1. Classification (GTDB taxonomy): domain Bacteria; phylum Methylomirabilota; class Methylomirabilia; order Rokubacteriales; family CSP1-6; genus CAMLFJ01. The sequence goes on along the minus strand of DATGBR010000337.1, from coordinate 2,385 downwards.
GAGGCCGCCAGCACCGCCACCTCGAACCATGGATGCCCCGCCAGCGCGACGAGGAACTGCTGCCCGGCGATGCCGGTCGCTCCCACCACCGCAACACGCTTTCTCATGACGGGGCCTCCTATGCCCTCGAGTCCCCGAACGCAAGAGGCCCGCGATCACCGGGTGGTGGTCGCGGGCCTCGAGGATCCGAGAACGTGATCGAGTCGGTCAGGTCGGTCTTCGGGCGCGCGCCACCGGTCCCGCTGGGCGTCCCCCCGTCGCGTCGACGGTCGGGGACCCCAGCCGGGTCTTGTCGGTCTTGCGCGTGGCCCGGTACGGCATGGGCTCTCTTGTAATCCGGGGTCGGTCTGCTGTCAATGTATGATCGAGCCATGCTCATCGCCCAGATCACCGACACCCACATCAGCACGCCGGGGAGCGTGAACGACCGCTACTTCCGCACCCCCGAGCACCTCGAGCGTGCGGTCGCGCACCTGAACCGGCTCGCGCCGCGCCCCGACGTGGCGCTGGCCACCGGCGACCTGGTCGAGCGCGGGGAGCCTGAGGAGTACGCGCGCCTGCGCGCCATCCTCGACCGGCTCGCGATGCCGCTCTACGTGATCCCGGGCAACCACGACTCGCGGGAGGGCCTCTCGCGCGCCTTCGCCGATCGCGGCTACCTGCCGACGAGCGGCGGCTTCCTCCACTACACGGTTGAAGAGTGGCCGGTGCGCCTGATCGGTCTCGACACGCAGGTGCCCGGCCAGCCCGGCGGGCGCCTCTGCGCGGAGCGGCTCGCCTGGCTCGACGCGCGGCTCGGCGAGGCCGCGGCGCGGCCCACCGTGGTGTTCATGCACCACCCGCCGTTCGTGACCGGCCTGCAGGCGATGGACGCGATGGGCCTCGAGGGCAAGGACGAGCTGGCCGCGGTGATCCGCCGCCACCCCCAGGTGGAGCGCCTCGTGTGCGGCCACGTGCACCGCCCGATGACGCGGCGGTTTGCGGGCACGGTGGCCACCACGTGCCCGGCCACCGCGCACCAGATCGCGCTCGAGCTCCGGCCCGCGGAGCGCCTGTCGGTGGTCATGGAGCCGCCCGCGTGCATGCTGCATCTCTGGCTCGGCGCGGACGCGGGTCTCGTGAGCCACGTCAGCGTGATCGGCGACGAGCGGCCGCCCTTCACGCTCTACGACGGCGAGCGGTGGCTGCGCGAAGCGGTGCCGCCGCCCGCCTTCCATCCCGACTGAGCCGGTCGTGCTTGCGGGCCTCCGGCCGATTTGATAGCGTCGCGACCATGACCCCCACCACCTCCGCGCTCGCGTGGACCACCGAGGAGGTCCGCGTGGCGGGCTCCTCCGTACGACTACGTACCACCGGCCACGGCGCCCCGCTGCTCGTGCTCCACCACGACATCGGCACGCCGGAGCAGCTGCCGTTCTACGAGGCGCTCGCCCAGCGCTTCACGGTGCTGCTACCCTCGCACCCGGGCTACGACGGCTCCGCGCGGCCCGCGTGGATGCGGAGCGTGCGGGATGTCGCGGTCACCTACCAGGCCCTGCTCGCGGCCCGCGGACTCGCGGACGTGTCGCTGGTGGGCCTGGGCTTCGGCGGCTGGATCGCGGCCGAGATGGCCACCATGTCGCCGCGCGGGTTCCGCCGGCTGGTGCTGGTGGGGGCGATGGGGATCAAGCCGGCGGACGGCGAGATCCTCGACCAGGCGCTGGTGAGCTACATCGACTACGCGCGCGCGGGGTTCGCGGACCAGGCCGCGTTCGACCGGCTCTTCGGCGCGGATCCGCCCACGCCGCAGCTCGAGCAGTGGGACCTCAACCGCGAGATGACCTTCCGCATCGCGTGGAAGCCCTACATGTACGGCCCGACGCTGCCGCCGCTGCTCGAGGGCGTGCAGACCGAGGCCCTGGTGGTGTGGGGCGACGACGACCGGATCGTGCCCGCGGGCTGCGGCGAGCAGTATGCGCGCGCCCTGCCCCAGAGCCGGCTCGCGGTGGTGGAGGGCGCCGGCCACCTGGTCGACATGGAGCAGCCCGAGGCGCTCGCGAAGCTCATCGTCCAGTTCGTCGCCGAGTCCTGAGCGGGGGATCCCATGCACCTCATGTACTTCACCGAGCAACCGATGTCGGCCTACCCCGCGGACGAGGGCCGCAAGCGCGGAGCCACCGCGCTGATGTTCTCCAACCGCCACTTCGATCCGGTGGCGGGCAGCCGCCTCTACAACGAGTACCTCGAGCACTACCGGCTCGCGGAGGAAGTCGGCTTCGACGGCATCATGCTGAACGAGCACCACAACGCGCCGTTCTGCATGCAGGCCAAGTGCAACGTGTTCGCGTCGATCCTGGCCGCCATGACCAAGCGGGTGAAGATCGTGCTGCTCGGCAACCCGCTGCC
>DATGBR010000336.1:0-4438 GCA_035312605.1 Candidatus Methylomirabilota bacterium | reverse complement strand
CGAGGAGCGGGGGCTCGAGGTCATCATCGCGGGAGCCGGTGGAGCCGCTCATCTGGCCGGGGTGAGCGCGGCGCGGACCCTGCTGCCTGTCCTGGGGGTGCCGATCCAGTCCAAGGCGCTCAACGGGATGGACTCGCTGCTGTCCACCGTGCAGATGCCCGCGGGCGTCCCGGTCGGCACGCTGGCCATCGGCAACGCGGGGGCCACCAACGCGGGCCTGCTCGCGGCCGCCATCCTGGCCAACAAGCACCCCCACATCCGCGCCGCGCTCCGGAAGTACCGTGACGCGCAGACGCAGGCCTTGCTGGGCCAGACCGATCCGCGCACGTAGCGCGATCCCACGCACGGAGGCACGCCATGACGACCATGAGCCCGTTCCGGACCCGGCTCGAGCACGCCGTCAACGCCCGGCACAGCCGGATGAACCCGTTCACCGAGAAGTGGGTCAACGGAGAGTTGACCCGCGCCCAGCTCGGCCAGTGGGTCTGCCAGCACTACCAGTACGTCTCGCAGTTCGCGCGGTGGTGCGCGATCGTGTACGGCGGCTGCCCCGACCCGGACGCCCGGGACTTCCTGCTCGAGAACATCATCGAGGAGGAGTCCGGCACCAAGCACGTGGACCTGCTGATCCGGTTCGGCGAGGCGTGCGGGGTGAGCCGCGCCGAGGTCGAGGGCGCCCGGCAGCTGCCGAGCACGCGCGCCCTCACCGCCTGGTGCTACGAGACGTCGCGCAAGCCCTTCCACGTCGCGGCGGCCGGGCTGCTGGTCGGTCTCGAGTCGCAGGTGCCCGGCATCTACAAGCGCAACCTTCCTCCGCTCCGGACGCACTACGGGTTCAACGATCACGAGGTGGAGTTCTTCGCGATTCACATCGAGGCCGACGAGGTGCACGGGGAGCGGGGCTATCAGATCGTCGAGCGTCACAGCTCGACCCCGGAGAAGCAGGCCGAGGCCGCCGACGCCGTGCGCGAGGCAACCGAGATGCGCTGGCAGTACATGACCGGCCTGCATCGGGCGTTCGTCCTCAAGGAAGACGCGTGAGCTCCACCCGGCGGGTGGCCTCGATCGACGAGGTGCCGGCCGGTCAGCCCAAGCTGGTGGAGCTCGACGGCACCCGGATCGTCCTGGCCCGGGTGGGCGACACGGTGTACGCGTGCGGCGACGTGTGCGCCCACCGGGGTGGTCCCCTCGGCGAGGGCAAGCTCACCGGGCCGCGGCTCGCGTGCCCATGGCACGGATGGATGTACGACGTGCGGACCGGCCAGTGTGTCTTTCCGGGACGCGGGACCGCCATCCCCAGCTACCCGGTCCGCCTGGAGGCCGACCAGGTCCTCGTGGAGCTGTCGTGATCACCGTCAAGCGCCTCACGCTGGAGGACGCCGTGGTGCTCCTGGCCGCCGCGGAGGCGAAGGCCCGCGAGATCGCGGTGACCGAGACGATCTGCGTATGCGACGACGGGGGCCATCCCATCGCGCTCCACCGGATGACGGGTGCGCGCATCACCGGGGTGGAGATCGCCATCGCCAAGGCGTTCACCGCGGCCGGCCACCGCCGGGCCACTCACCGGTTCAACCAGCCGCCCGGGGGCCCGGCCCTTCCGGGCAACGAGGCCTTCGGCATCCACGCCATGCATCCGGGCCGCTTCGCGGTGTTCGTGGGGGGCTTCCCGGTCGAGGTCGACGGGGAGGTGGTCGGCGGTATCGGGGTGAGCGGGGGCAACGGGGAGCAAGACACCCTGGTGGGGACGGCGGCCCTCGAGGCGTTCCGGCGCCACCTGAGCGCGACCTCGCGATAGCTCCCGGCCCGCGGGGCCGGCGTTCCTTGACCGGCTCGCGCCCGACCTCGTAGACTGGTTGATGATGTCCGTTCCCGCCTCGGCAGTGGACGCCGAAGGGCCCGCGCTTCCCGCAAGATCCCGGCTCGAGCCCTCCCTGCTCGTCCGCGTCGCCGCCTGGGCGCTGCCCGTCGAGATCGCGCTGGTGACGGTGGCGATCTTCCTGCCCGTGCTCCGCGCCGCCTGGGTGGACTGGGACGATCCGATCAACTTCCTCTTGAACCCGCACTACCGGGGTCTCGGATGGTCGCAGCTCCGCTGGATGCTCACCGCGAACGTGATGGGGCACTGGATCCCGACGACGTGGCTGACCCTCGGCGCCGACTACGCGCTGTGGGGGATGAAGCCGTTCGGCTATCACCTCACGAGCCTGCTGCTGCACGCGGCCAGCGCCGCGGTCTTCTACCTCGTCGCCCGCCGCCTGCTCGCGCTGGCGGTGCCCGCGGCCTCGGCGCTCGTCGCGAGCGCGGGCGCGACCGCGGCCGCGCTCGTCTTCGCCATCCATCCGCTTCGCGTGGAATCGGTGGCCTGGATCACCGAGCGGCGGGATGTCACGTCGGGGCTGTTCTTCCTCCTCACGCTTCTCGCGTACCTCCGGGCCCACGAGCGGCCTCCCGCGGTGCGATCGGGCTGGCGGTGGGCCGCGCTGGCGTTCGCCGCGCTCGCGCTGACCTCGAAGTCCATCGTGATGGGCCTGCCCCTGGTCCTGGTGATCCTCGACGTGTACCCGCTCCGCCGGCTCGGACCCCGTCTCCGCGACTGGATGGCCGCCGCCGCGTGGCCGATCTGGCGCGAGAAGATTCCATTCATGCTGCTGGCGGCCGCGACCGGAGCGGCAGCGTTCCTCGTCCAGCGGTCCACCGGATATCTCACCGATGCCGAGCCGGCGGCCCGGGTGGTGATGGTCTTCCACAACGTCTGGTTCCACGCCTGGAAGACCTTCGTGCCGCTCGACCTGGCTCCGATCTACGAGCTGCCGAGCCGGCTGAGCCTGCTCGAGAAGCGGTATCTCCTGAGCGCGGCGGGGTCGGTAGCGACGACCGCTGTGGTCTGGCTTCTGCGGAAGCGATGGCCGGCCGGTCTCGCGACCTGGGCCTTCTATCTAGTGATGCTGGCGCCGGTGAGCGGGATCGTCCACACCGGCAACCATCTCGGAGCCGACCGCAACACCTACGTGCCGTGTGCCGGGTTCGCCCTCCTGGTCGGGGCCCTCGTGGTCGGGGCCGTGGAGGCCCGCCGCCGGGGCTGGCTCGGCACGCCGGTCGCGGCGCTCGTGGTCGCGCTCGTTGCCAGCTGGATCGTCGGCCTCGGCTTCGCGACCCGGATCCAGACCGGGGTCTGGCACGACTCGGAGACGCTGTGGCGCTACACCCTCGAGGTCGAGCCGACCTGCTCCATCTGCAGCCACAATCTGGCGGTCATCCTGGGGGAGCGCGGGGATCAAGCCGAGGCCCTCGCCCTCTTCGAGCGCGCTCTCGCGCTGCGACCCGACCGGTCCGACTTCTACAGCAGCTACGGGGTCCTGCTGCTCCAGATGGGTCGGCGCCCGGACGGCCTCGCCGCGCTCCGCTACCGGATCGCCCGGGCGCCGGGCGACTTCAGCGCGCGCACCAACCTCGGCATCGCCCTGATCGAGGATGGGCACCTCGCCGCCGCCATCGCGCAGCTCGAGCAGGCCCTTCGGATAAAACCGGACTCGGTGCCCGCCCTGGACGCGCTCGGGCGGGCCCTGCTCACCGACGGGCGCGTGGACGCGGCGATGGCCGCGTTCGAGCGGGCCCTCGCGGTGGATCCGAACGACTCGGTGGGCCGGCTCGGGACGGCCCGCGTCTCCCTGGCGCGCGGCGATCGCGCGGCCGCGCGCGCGCAGTTCGAGATCCTGCGCGCGCGGGATCCGAACCTCGCGCTCAGGGTGGAGCAGGAGTTTCGGTAGAGCCCGTCCGTTTCGGTGTAGACTCCCAGCGAAGTGGCCACGGAAGCGATCTCGGTCCAGCACCTGTCCAAGCTCTATGCCACGCGGGACGGCGGGGTCGCCGCCCTCGAGCGAATCAGCTTCGCCATCAACGAGGGCGCGTTCGTGGCGGTGGTGGGGCCATCGGGCTGCGGCAAGTCTACCTTGCTCAAGATCCTGGCCGGCCTGCTGCCGCCTTCGGGCGGAAGCGCCTCGCTTCGCGGCACCGCGATCCAGGGCCCGCGTCGCGACATCGGCGTGGTCTTCCAGGCGCCGGTCCTCTTCCCGTGGCGCACCGTCCTCGACAACGTGCTCCTGCCCATCGACGTGCAGGGGCTGGGGCGGGACCGATTCCTGCCGGTGGCGATGGACCTGCTGGCCCTGGTCGGCCTGCGCGAGTTCGAGCGCCGCTATCCGTGGGAGCTCTCCGGCGGGATGCAACAGCGGGTGGCGATCACGCGCGCCCTCGTCCACGACCCGGCCATGCTCCTCATGGACGAGCCCTTCGGCGCCCTCGACGCCATGACCCGCGAGCACATGAACCTGGAGCTGCAGCGCATCTGGATGGAGAAGAGGAAGACCGTCTTCTTCATCACCCACTCGATCCCGGAGGCGGTCTTCCTCGCCGACCGGGTCCTGGTCATGACGCCGCG
>DATGBR010000335.1:0-22005 GCA_035312605.1 Candidatus Methylomirabilota bacterium | reverse complement strand
GCCGCTCCGCCCGGCACCTACGGGGTCAGGGTCCCGGTGCCGTCCGGCGCCTGGCACACGCTCCGGGTCGACTTCACGGGCGCCCACTTCGAGATCACCTACGACGGCCGGCGTCTCTTCGCCGTCCGCGACGACACCTTCCCCGACGCCGGCCTCGTGGGGATCTGGTCCAAGGCCGACAGCGTCACCGAGTTCAACCAGTTCCGACAGGAGGCCGCACCATGAGCAGCGATCGCCCGGTTCTCTTCGTCTGCCTGCACGGGGCCGCCAAGAGCGTCCTCGCCGCCGCCGACTTCCGACGCATGGCCGCGGAGCGCGGCCTCGACATCCCCACCGCCTCGGCCGGCACCGAGCCCGATCCGGCCATCGCCCCCCGCGTGCTGCGCGCCCTGCTCGCCGAAGGTGTGGACCTGACCGACCAGGTGCCGCATCGGCTCACGCGCGGCGACGTCGCGGGCGCCGCGCGCGTCGTGGCCTTCGGGTGCGACCTGGGCGAGGCGGCTCCGGCCGGCACCCCGATCGAGCAGTGGACGGACGTGCCCGCGGTGAGCGACGACCTGCCCGCCGCCCGCGCGGTGATTCGCCGCCACCTCGAGCGGCTCGTCGACGAGTGCGCCCGCTCCCGGAGCGGCCCCTCTTGAAGGGAGCTCATCGCCGGAGCGCGCCCGCGTGACCGCGGACGGGCGCCTCGTCTTCGCGGCCAAGACCGCACGCACCTTCTGCTACGGCTTCCTCGGCGTGCTCTTCCCGGTCTATCTGGCCGAACACGGGATGGGAGCCCGGCAGATCGGGGTCGCGGTCACCCTCACCTTGCTCGCGAGCGCGGCCATGACGTTCGCGATCCGGCGGCCCGCCGAGCGCTATGGGCCGCGGGTCGCGCTGCTGGCCCAGGCCGGCCTGATCGTCGTCTCGGCTCTCGTCTTCCTCGTGACCGAGCAGCCCTGGCTCATCGTGGCGGCGGCCATGGTCGGCAACCTGGCGGTGGGCACCGGCGAGACGGGCCCGTTCCTGACCCTCGAGCAGGTCGCGGTCACCCGGGCGACCCCGCGGGAGCGCTTGACCACGACCCTCAGCCTCTACAACCTATCCGGCTACGGCGCCTCCGCGCTCGGGGCCGCCGCGGTGGGCCGCGCGGGGGCCTCCCCACGCGTGCTCTTCGCGGTGTTCCTCCTGGGCGGCCTCGTCCAGATGGCGGCCTATGCGCTCATGCGGCCGGACCCGGCGCGCCCCTCCGGCCCTCGACCCGCCGTCGCGATGCCGTCCCGCCCGCTCATCCACCGCCTCGCCGCGCTCTTCGCGCTCGACTCGCTCGCGGGCGGCTTCGTCCTCCAGAGCCTCATCGCGTACTGGTTCTACACGCGCTTCGAGATGAGCCTGGCCGCGCTCGGCTGGACGTTCTTCGGCGCGCAGATCCTGTCCGGCCTGTCGCTGCTGCTGGCCGCGCGGCTGGCGCCCCGCCTCGGGCTGGTCAACACCATGGTGTTCTCGCACCTGATCTCGAACGTGCTGCTGATCGGGGTGGCGCTGGCGCCTTCGGCGGCGCTCGCGGTCACGCTGCTGCTCGCCCGCCACCTGCTCTCCCAGATGGACGTGCCCACGCGCCAGAGCTTTCTCATGCTGGCGGTGCAGGATCATGAGCGCGAGGGCGCCGCGAGCCTCACCAACATGAGCCGCACCCTCGCGCAGTCGGTGAGCCCCGCCCTGACCGGATGGGTGATGGCGAGCGTGTCGATGGCCGCGCCGTTCTTCCTGGGCGGGGGCCTCAAGATCCTCTACGACGTGATGCTCTACGCCACCATCCGCAACGTGGAGACGCGCTGAGGACTCGCGCTCGCGCGGATCAGCGCCGCGGGCGCCCGAGCATGCAGGAGATCTGGTAGCGGTGTCGCGCGACCCAGCTGTAGAGCAGCGGCGCCAGCACCTCGACACCGGGAAGGCGAAACGCCGACGCCAGCCAGCGCCAGCCGCGCATCCGGCGAAGGATCTCGGGGATCGCGGCGTCGCCCGCCAGGACCCGCCCGTCCGGCAGGATGAGCTGCATGGCCTGGAGACACGCCCGCTCGTCCATCCAGGGATAGCGGGCGCGCCGCTCGGCCGCCTGGCAGGGCAGGAACTCGAGGTGGCCGCGGACGGCGCGGCGCGAGATCCACGAGACGCCACCCTGGCACAGCCCGCAGGTCCCGTCGTAGATCAGGACGGCGCGGGCGCGGTCGACGGGAGCCTGGGCCTCCTCGAGCTTCGGGTCCATCAGGCCGCCATTGTACTCCCGCGGATCAGCGGTAGGCACACGGGGGCACCGCGGTCCGCCAGGGCCCCTGGGTGAGATGGCCGCCGGGCGGGAACAGGCGAAGCTGCTCGGCGGGCAGCGTCGGCCGCACGCGACGGCCGCGCAGCGTGAGGAAGTAGCCGGCGCGGGTCGCGTCGACGCCCAGGCGACGGAGGTCCTGCGCGTCGCGCGGCAGCGTTCGACGGCGCTCGGCCACCAGGCGCCGGGCCGCGGTGGGTCCGATCCCCGGCACCCGCAGCAGCAGCTCGTAGGGTGCGCGCTCGAGCGCCACCGGGAACCGCTCCACATGGGCCAACGCCCACGCCGTCTTCGGATCGTGCTCGAGGGCCAGGTTGCCGTCGCCCCCGAAGACCAGCTCCTCCACGCGGAAGCCGTACTGGCGCAGGAGGTGCTCGGCCTGGTAGAGCCTCCACTCGCGCGCGGCCGGCGTGGGCGGGAGTCCTTCCATCGGCGTGCCCTCCACCGGCTGGAACGCGCTGAAGTGCGCGTGGTGCAGCAGACCCTGGCGCTCGAGGCCGCCCACGACGCCCAGGATCTCGCGATCGCGCTCTCCCTGGGCGCCGACCACGAACTGCGTCGTCGTGCCCGCCGCCGCGATGCCGGGCCGGCCCTCGAGCCGCGCCTCCCGCGAGAGGCGGCCGGCCAGCGTGAGGGTCGGGAGCAGATCGCCCGAGTAGTCCTTCTCGCGGGCGAGGCCGCGCACCACCGCGTCGTTGGGACCCTCCAGGTTCACCGACACCCGCGTGGCGAGCCGGGTCGCCGCGATCACCTGATCGCGCTCCGCACCCGGCAGCATCTTGATGTGCACGTAGCCGGCGAAGCCCTCGCGCCGTCTCAGGATCTCGACCGCCGCGAGCATGCGGTCGACCGCCCGCGGGGCGCGCCCCGGCACCCCGGAGGTGAGGAACAGGCCCTGGGCGACCCCGCCCCGGTGCGACTCCATGAACGTCCGCGCCACCTCCTCCGGCGAGAGCGCGGTGCGCTTCACCCGCCCGCCGCAGAACGTGGGGCAATAACCGCAGGAGAGCGAGCAGGCGTTGGTCTGCATGACGCGCATGAGGGTCGTCGAGCCGCCCCCGGGGAGCCGCACGGGGCGGATGCCGACCGGCCCCTCGTTGAGGCGCGCCCGGGCCGGCAGACCGGTCTCCCGGTCGTCCGCGGCCGCCTCGGCCAGGATCCGAAACCGCTGGGCTCGATCCATAGACTAGATACTAAACATAAGAGGAGTATCATCGCAAGCCGAACGCGATGCGCTAGAATGGCCGGCCATGGGCCGCGCATGGCGGGGGATATGGCTCTTGCTGATGATGGCGGCGTGCGCGCGGGTACCGGGCCAGGAGGTCCCCGATGTCCGGACGCCCCTCGTGGTAGTCAGCGAGATGCTGAGGCTCGGGGCGGTAACTGCCGATGATGTCGTCTACGACCTCGGATCCGGTGACGGGCGGATCGTCATCGCGGCCGCCCGCGATCGCGGGGCTCGCGGGGTGGGCTTCGAGATCGATCCGGCGCTGGTGGCGCAGGCCGTCGAGCGGGCGCGCCGACTCGGGCTCGCCGATCGGGTCACCTTCCGGCAGGACGATCTCTTCCAGGCCGATCTCCAGGAGGCGACCGTCGTCACGCTCTACCTCTCCCCCGACCTCAACCACCGACTGCGTCCCAAGCTGCTGAGCGAGCTCCGGCCGGGCTCACGTGTCGTCTCGCACAGCTTCGACATGGGGGACTGGACACCCACGCGGACGCTCCAGGTGACCAGCAACGAGGGGACCCACACGATCTACCTGTGGGTGGTGGGCGGAAAGCAGTAGAAGCCGGACCCCCTCACCCTGCCCTCTCCCCCTTGGGAAGGGGGAGAGGGAGGAGAGGATGAGAGGCCCTTAGGAGCCGGTGACGGCCTTGATCGCGTCGTGGGTGACCGAGACCAGACGGTCGACCTGGGCCTCGCTGACGATCAGCGGCGGGGCGAAGAAGATGTGCTCGAGACGGGCGCGGGTGATGACGCCGCGCTTGGTCATCTCGGCCAGCACCCGCGGCCCCACCTTGTTGTCGGCGCCGAACGGGGCCTTGGTGCCGCGGTCCTCCACCAGCTCGACGCAGGCGAGCAGGCCCTTGCCCCCGCGGATGTCGCCCACGTGCTTGTGATCGCCCAGCGCCTGCTGGAGCCCCTTGTGCAGGCGCGTGCCCATGGCCGCCGCGCGCTCCCAGAGCCGCTCGCGCTCCATGATCTCGAGGTTCGCGATCCCGACCGCGCAGCACGTCGGATGCCCCGAGTAGGTGTAGGCGTGCATCCACTTGTCCTCGGGCTTCACCTCGTCCATGGCCTGCTTGATCGTCTTCGAGACCATGATGCCGCCGAGCGGCAGATATCCCGACGACACGCCCTTGGCGAAGGAGACGATGTCGGGCAGCACGTTCCAGTGCTCGAGCGCGAACCACTTGCCGGTGCGGCAGAAGCCGGTGATGACCTCGTCCGCGATGAAGAGCACGTTGTGCTTGTCGCAGACCTTCCGCACCAGCGGGAAGTAGTCGTCGGTGGGGTAGAGCACGCCGCCCCCGCCGTGGATCGGCTCGGCGATGAAGGCGGCCACCGTGTCGGCGCCTTCGCGGACGATGGCCTCCTCGAGCAGCCGCGCCGCGGTCTGGCCGGCGGTCTCCCCGGGCTTGGCCCCGTCCTGCCGGTACGGATAGCAGGTCGGGATGTGCACGAAGCCCGGCACGCGGGGCTCGAACATCTTCCAGTAGGCCGACATGCCGGTCGCGCTCATCGCCTGCAGCGTCACGCCGTGATAGGCGAGCGAGCGCGCGATGACCTTCACCTTGTCGGGCTTGCCCTTGGTCTTCCAGTAGAACCGCGCGGTCTTGAACGCGGACTCGTTGGACTCGGCGCCCCCCGAGGTGAAGAAGACCCCCTGCATGTTCGGGTACGCGATGGTCATCAGCTTGGACGCGAGCTGGATGGCCGGGATGTTGGTCGAGCCGGAATAGGCGGAGTAGTAGGCGAGCTCGCGGATCTGGTTGGCCGCCGCGTCCGCCAGCTCGGTCCGGCCGTGGCCCACGTTGACGTTCCACAGCCCGGCGAGCCCGTCGATGTACTCGCGGCCCTGCACGTCGGTCAGCACCGCGCCGCGGCCTCGCACGTAGACCATCGGCTCCAGATGGTCGCTCGGGTGGTGCAGCGGGTGGATCAGGTGATCCTGGTCGTCCTTGATGAGCTGCGCGGCCTCGACGGGCATCGGACTCCTCCTACGGGCTCGGCTGGTGGTAGATGGACCTCGCGGGCCCGTGGGCCCGGTAGTCGCCGCCCGGTATCGGCGCGCCGCGGTCGAGCGGGCCGATGTACCAGTAGATGCACGCGGCCTGATCGCGGCCGTCCTCGCTCCGGACGGTGACCTCCCGGCGATGATACTGGGGTCCCTCCGCCGAGTCCAGCGTCCCCCACAGCGCGGGATCGTGCAGGCGGTAGACCTCCCCGTGGATCGCGCTCGCGCCGCCGGGATCGGGCACCGCGCCGGGGTACGAGCCGAGGTCCAGGATGCGCCCGACCACGCGACCGCGGCCCAGGTAGGCTGCGCGGCCCTCGAGGAGCCGATGCAGGCGGAAGCCCCGCATCAGCGTGCCGTAGGTGAAGAGGAGATCGCCGGCCACCGCGGAGCGCGCGCTACGCGCGGGGTTGCGGGTTCTTCGCTTCCTGCTCCTCACGGGAGCAGGCTCCGGGAGCGGCTCAGGTCTGGATGCCGAGACGCGGCAGCACCCAGCGATTGAGCGCGAACCAACCGATCAAGAGGGCGACGACGGCGAGCGCGGCTTCCATCGATCAGGACTCCGCCCGCTCGCCGCCGTTCACCGCCTGCAGGACCGCGCCCAGGAAGTCCGGCTCGGGCAGCGCGCCCTCGAAGCCGACGCGATCGTTGATGACGATCTTGGGGACGGCCATCACCTGGTAGCGCTGGGACAGCTCCGGGAACTCGTTGGCCTCGATGCACTCGGCCCGAACCCGGGGGGACGCGATCGCCATGTGCTGCGCCAGGCGCACGGCCCGGGGGCAGTGCGGTCAAGTCGGGGTCGCGAAGACCTTGATCGTGACGTCCTCGGTGAGCCCGGCCAGGGCGGCCTTGGTCTCGTCGGTTAGCCCCGCCTCACCGGTGGACACCGCGATGATGGAATCGATCAGGTTGGAGAACTCGTAGCCGGCCGGGATGCCCAGGAACCGGATCCCGTAGTCCTGGGCCCCCTCCACCACCACGGCGGGCGACTCGGTGATCCCGTAGGCGGCCGCCTGGTCGCGATCGATGTGGGGGTTCAGCACGGTGACCGACAGCTGATCGGACAGCGCGGCCACCTCCCGGATCAGGGCCACCGCCTGGGTGTTGCTGTCGCCCCCCAGCTCGGTGGCGAACACGGTGAGCTTCACCGGGCCGCCGATGCGCTCGAACTCCTTCTTCACCGCTGCCTCGTCCCGCGCCTGGAGGAATGCCATGGCCCGAAGTATACCGGCTTTACTTCGGGGCCCCGCGGACGATTTCGAGCATCCGGCGATAGCCGGAGGGATCGACGCGCGCGTCGATCAGCGCGGGGCCGGGCGCGGTCTGCGCCGCGACCAGGGCGGCCTGGAGCGTGGCCTCGTCGGTCGCGGTGAACGCGCGCAGGCCGAAGGCCCGGGCCAGCGCGCGGAGATCGGGCCCCACGTAGCGCATCGAGACGCCCTCGAAGCCCTTCTGCTCCTGCTTCACCTCGATCAGCGAGAGCGCCTCGTCGTTGAAGACCACGATGAGCAGCGGCAGCCGGAGCCGCGCCACCGTCTCGAGCTCGGACGCGATCATCATGAGCCCGCCGTCCCCCGTGAAGCAGACCACCCGACGGTCGGGGTGGACGAGCTGCGCCGCGATGGCCGCGGGCAGCGCGAAGCCCATGGTGGCGAGCCCGTTCGAGATCAGCAGCTCGCCGGGCTCGAGGGCCTGCCAGTAGGTGGTGGCCTGGAACATGTGGGCGCCCGCGTCCACGGTGGCGATGCTGCCCGCCGCGGTCAGCTCGCGGGTCATCTGGGCCACCCGGTGCGGGGCCAGCCCCGGCACCGGGACCTCGAGGGCGGCGAGTCGCTCGCGCCGGATCCGGTCCACCTCGGCCACGTCCCAGTCCGCCCGCGCGCCCGGTCCCATGATGCGCGACGCCAGATCCTCCAGGATCGCGCCCGGCTCCCCCACCACCTCGAGCGCGGGCGTGAAGTAGGCGTCGCCGCCCGGCGCGCGCAACCGCGGATCGTCGGCCGCGCAGCGGGTGAGGCTCAGCACCGGCGCGGTGTAGGCCCAGCGCCGCGGGATCAGCTCGACGGTGTCGAGACCGAAGGCGATGATCAGGTCCGCGCGCTTGACCAGCGGCTCCTCGAGCGCCCCGCCCGTGAAGATGCCGAGGGCGAGCGGGTGCGGATCGGGGATCGCGCCCTTGGCCTTGTAGGTGGTCAGCACCGGGGCGGGCAGCGCCTCCGCGAACGCGCGCAGCCACTTGGCGTCCGCGGCGCGGCAGCCGAGGCCCGCGATCACCAGCGGGCGCCGGGCCGCGCGGATCATCCGGGCTGCGCGCTCGACCAGGTCGCCGTCGAGGGCCGCTGGGGGAGCCGGCGCCACCGACGTCGCCACCGGCATCGCGCTCTTGCCCGCGACGTCCGCCGGCAGGTCGAGGTGCACGGGCCCCCGCGGCTCCGCGAGCGCGAGCTGCACCGCGTGGGCCACCCAGTGCGCGGCCGAGTCCACGCCGACCGTGACACTGCCCTTGGTGATCGGCCCGAGGTGCGCGGTGTGGTCGAGGTACTGATGCGTCGCGTACTCGAGCACGCCCGCCGGGTGCCGGTCGCTGATGTAGATCAGCGGCGAGCGATCGAGCCGCGCGTGGGCCAGCCCGGTGGCGCTGGCGGTGACCCCGGGCCCGAGCGTGGAGAGTACCGCCCCCGGATGTCCGGTCAGCTCGCCGGTGACCGCGGCCATGATACAGGCGGCCCACTCCTGGTGGCAGAGCACGAAGGGCAGCCCGCGGGCCCGCGCGGCCTCGAGGACCTCGAGGTTGGATCCGCCGCCGGGAACCCCGAAGAGACGGGGCACCTCGGCCCGGAGCAGGCCTTCGACCAGGAGATCGGCAACGGTGGGCATCACGCGCCTCCGGCGGCGACGCGCACCGACCGCGCCACCTCGCGCCGCTAGGCCCCCGCCAGGCGCCGGAGCACCGGCTCCATGCGCTCGAGCGCCTTCTTGAGGTTGGCCTCGGAGCTCGCGTAGGACAGGCGCAGGTAGCCCTCGCCGTACTGACCGAACGCGGAGCCGCCGAGCACCGCCACCCCCGCCTCCTGCAGCAGCGCCTCCGCGATCTCGGTGGAGGGCCGCTTGAGCGCCTTCACGTTCGGAAAGACGTAGAAGGCCCCGCGCGGCGAGCGGCAGGAGACGCCGGGCAGGCGGTTGAGGCCCGCCACCAGCACGTCGCGCCGGCGCTTGAACTCGGCCACCATCTCGGTCACCGGCGTCTGGTCGCCCTGGAGCGCCGCGATGCCCGCGTGCTGGGTGAACGACGCGGTGCAGGAGTTGGAGTTCACCATGAGGCGGGTCACGTGCTCGGCCAGCGCCACCGGCATCACCCCGTAGCCGAGCCGCCAGCCGGTCATCGCGTAGGCCTTGGAGAAGCCGTCCAGGATGATGACCAGGTCCTTCATCCCCGGGAAGCGGGTGATGGAGGCGAACTCGCCCTCGTAGAGGAACGCCTTGTAGATCTCGTCGGCCAGCACCGGGATCCGATAGTGCTTCGCGATCTCCGCGATGCGGCCGAGCTGGTCGACCTCCAGCACGCCGCCGGTGGGGTTCTGGGGCGAGTTGATGATGATCAGCTTGGTCTTGCGGGAGACGCTCTTCTCGAGCACGTCGAGGTCGAAGCCGAAGCCGCTCTCCTCGCGCAGAGGGATCGGCACCGGCTTGCCGCCCACGAAGTTGATCACCGATTCGTAGATCGGGAAGCCCGGGTTCGGGTGGGCCACCTCGTCGCCCGGGTTCACCAGCGCGGTGATCACGAAGTACATGATGGGCTTGGCCCCCGGGGTCACCACGATCTCGTCCGAGGTGACCGGGAGGCTGCGCGTGCCCTCCACGTCCTTCACGATGGCCTCGCGCAGCTCGGGGAGGCCCGCGGCGGGCCCGTAGTGGGTGGCCCCGCTGTCGAGCGCCCGCTTGCCCGCCTCACGGATGTGCCTCGGCGTGTCGAAGTCCGGCTCGCCGATCTCGAGGTGGATGATCTCCTTGCCCTGCCGCTCGAGCGCCTTGGCGCGCGCCAGCACCTCGAACGCCGATTCCGTGCCCAGACGTGACATCCGCTCCGCGAATTCCATGGTGGCGCCGATTATACCCGATCCCGGTCGTCTTCCTCGAGCCCGCGCACGCTCACGCGGAGCAGCGACGCGAGCGTGCGAGCGAGCCCGACGAGCTGTACCGGATCGATGACCGCGCCCGCGAGATCGGTCGGACGCATCCTCAGGTCGTCCAGGATCGACCCTCGAAGATCGGCCCCCTCGAGATCGGCGCCGTACAGCGAGGCGCCCCTGAGGTCCGATCCACGCACGGTGAACCCGGGGAGCCTGGCGTCCTGGAAATCGGCCTCCGTCAGCACGCAATCCTCCAGCCGGGTGTTCCGGAGCTCGGCGAACCGGAACGAGATCAGGGCGCCGCGGCACTCGCGCATGACCACGTGCCTCAGCGAGGCCTCGGCCATGTCGAGACCGGTGAAGCGGCACCCGATGAACTCGACACGGTCGATGGAAGCGTTGCGCACCGTGGCGTTCGCGAGATCACAGCCCTCGAACCGCGCGTCGGCGAGGACCAGCCCCTCGAGTCTCGTATGGCTCAGATCCGTCTCGCGCAGGTGGACGCGCTCGAATCTGACGTTCCGCGCCGTGCGATCGTCCAGCCGGCAGTGCGAGATCTCCATGTCCGCGTAGACGCCGCCGTCGGCAATCTCCAGCTCCCGCACCGCGCGGAGGGTCCGGCCGGTCGGCAATCGCGGGACCGCGACGACGGGCCTCCGGCGAGCGCTCATGACCCGACTATACTTGACCGCGTGGACTTGGTGGAGATCCCCGCCGGCTGGTTCTGGATGGGCTGGGAGGACGGCCATCCGGGCGAGCGGCCGCGGCATCGCGTCTGGCTCGACGCGTTCGCCATCGCCCGCGCTCCCGTGACCAATCGGGAGTACGCTCCGTTCCTCGAGGAGACGGGCGCGAGCCCGCCCGCCTGGTGGGTGGACCCCCGCTTCGCCGATCCGGAGCAGCCGGTGGTGGGCCTGAGCTGGCTCGACGCAACCGCCTACGGTCACTGGCGGTCCGAGCGCGCCGGGGCGCGGCTGCGCCTGCCGTCGGAGGCCGAGTGGGAGAAGGCCGCGCGCGGCGGGCTCGACGCCGCCCGCTTTCCCTGGGGCGAGGCGCGGCCGTCCCGCGCCGGCCTCGATCGGCCGCCGCGCCCGATGGAGACACCGCCCAACCCCTTGGGGCTACTCGCGCTTTCGGGCGTCTGCCACGAGTGGTGTCTCGACTGGGAGGATGAGACCTACTATGCCCGATCGCCCGAGCGCGACCCTCGCGGGCCGGAGACGGGCACCCGGCGCGTCTCCCGCGGCGGCGCCTGGCGGCATCACGACCCATGGAGCCCGGTGGCGCATCGCTCCTCCCTGCCCCCGCACCTGCGCTACTCCGACTACGGCTTCCGCCTCGTGCGCGAGGGAGGGGCGCTCTAGCCCGAGCCGCTCAGGAGCGGGCTCCACCGAGACTGGCCAAGGCGGTCTCCAAGCCGGGCAGCCAGTGCCGCATGTCCATCGCGCGGAGCATCCGCACCGCGGTCTCCAGATGCTCGCGTGCCTCGTCGCGCCGGCCCGTGCGCTCGGCCAGCGCCCCCAGGTCGAGACGGCACAGGGCCGCGAGCGGACGCATGCCGAGGGCCTGGGCTCCCTCGAGCGCGCTCTCGCAATGCCGCACGGCGAGCGAGCCTTTCATGTCCGCGAAGAGCACGGTCACCTGCTTGCGCTCGCCCTCCACCGCCCCGCGCGCGGTCCGGATCTTCTCGGCCAGGTCCGGCGGGGTATAGGCGTCGGGGGAGGCGAAGCGATCCGCGATCGGGGCGGGAGGCGCGATCGGATGGCCGCACCCGCCGCAGAATCGGGCGCCCGCCTCGTGCGCGAAGCCGCAGCGGGGGCAGGCCGCCGGGAGCGCCTGCCCGCACTCCACGCAGTAGCGATGGCTCGGCGGGTTCGGGGTCTGACAGTGGGCGCAGGCGAGCGAGGCAGGACTCACGCGGCTACGACATCCGGCCGGAGCGATCGAGCACGGCCTGGAGCAGGCGCAGACGCGCGGCCGCCTCGTCGGTGACCTGCGCGAGCAGCGCCCACCCGGGCCGCGGCCCGTCGGGTCCGTCGATGACCCGGTCGAGCTCACGGGGCCCCGCGCCTTCGAACCAGCCCCCCACCCGCGCACGCACGAGCGCGCCGTACCGCGCGACCGAGCCGCCGTCCCGCAGATCCTCGGGCGCGCGCTCGTGCCGCCAGTCGCCCGCCAGCCGGCCGCGGTCCATGCCGTCGACGAAGCCCAGCCCGAGGCGGAAGAGCTGGAACGCGGGGTCGCGCAGGCCCTCCATCTCCGCCTCGGGCACCGGGCGGATCGATCGCTCCGCCGCGGCCAGGATCTCGTCCAGCCGGCGCCCGAGCTCAGTGGGCTCCGGTCGGCTCACGCGGACACGCGGCGCGACGCTCAGCGGCCCGCGAACGTGACCGGCTGCTTGCGGGCGAACGCGACGACCCCGTTGCGGAAGTCCTCGGTGTGCCCGCTGGCCGCGATGGCCTGCGCCTCCAGCTCCATCTGCGTCTCGAGGCTCTCCTGGGTGGACTGGTGGAAGAGAAGCTTGGCGCGGCCGAAGGCGAGCGTCGGCCCCTGCGCCAGCTCGCGGGCGAGCCCCGCGACCGCTGCGGGGAACTCCGCGTCGGGGTGCACCCGGTTGACCAGGCCCCACTCCATCGCCTCCCGGGCCGAGAGCACCCGGTTGGTGTAGTGCAGCTCGAGGGCGCGCCGCAGGCCGATCATGCGCGGCAGGAAGTAGGACGAGGAGCCGTCGGGCGAGGCCGCGATCTTCGAATAGGCCATGGTGAACTTCGTCGACTCCGTTGCCACCACCAGGTCGCCGGAGAGAGCCAGGCTCATGCCCCCGCCCGCCGCGATCCCGTTGACCGCCATCACCACCGGCTTGGGCGCGCGGGCCAGCCGCGAGATCGCACCGTGCAGGTAGGTCGTCAGCTCCTTGATCAGGGCGCCGATGCGGTCCGGATTGTCCGCGAAGTCCTTCACGTCGCCGCCCGCGCAGAAGGCCTTGCCCGCCCCGGTGATCACGATGCAGCGCACCGCCCGGTCCTCGTCGACCTCGAGCGCGGCGTGGAACAGATCCCGCCCGAGCGCCAGATTCAGCGCGTTGTACGCCTCCGGCCGATTCAACGTGATCGTCCCAACCCCCTCCTTCACCTCATACCGCACCGTCTCATAGCCCATGTCTCTCTCCAGTCGTGGGGATCGTCGGTGATCCCGCCAGCGGGCTCGACCCGGGCGGGGTGGGGCCGGGGGGACGTCCTCCCCGGGACCGTGGCTTCTGCGGGTTATCGGAGCCGGCTACGTCCCATCTCGTGGCTCGACAATACCGCGGGACGGGCTGCGAGTCAGCGTGTCCCGGGGAGGACGTCCCCCCGGCCCCACCCCGCTCGGCCTCGCGCGGTTGCGACGGTCATCGCCGATCGCCAACGCGGTGAAGCTTGAGGAGGTTGGTCGTCCCCGTCACCCACATCGGCGCCCCCGAGATGATCACGATCACGTCGTCGTTGCGTACGGTGCCGTCGCCCAGGAGCGTCGCCTCCACCTCCTGGATCATCTCGTCGGTCGTCTCGACCTTGTGGACGAGCCGCGAGGACACACCCCAGAAGAGCCCGAGCCGGCGCTGGACCTCCGAGTACGGCGTGAGCGCCATGATCGGCACCTCCGGCCGGTCCTGGGAGATCAGGCGCGCGCTGAACCCGGACTGGGTGAAGGCCACGATGGCCTTGGCGTGGAGCAGCCGAGCCGCCTGGCAGGCCGCTTCTGCCACCGCCTCCGGGAACCCGTAGGCCTCCGGCCGCGGCCGCGAGGCCCCGGTCGTCGGAGCGGCCCGCTCGGCCCGCTCCGCGATGCGGGCCATCACCTGCACTGTCTCCACCGGAAAGCGCCCGGTGGCGGTCTCCGCCGAGAGCATGATCGCGTCGGCCCCATCGAAGATCGCGGTCGCCACGTCGCTCACCTCGGCGCGCGTGGGGCGCGAGTGGGTGACCATCGACTCGAGCATCTGGGTGGCCACGATGACCGGCACCTTGGCCTGCCGGGCCTGGCGGATCACGTCCTTCTGGATGATCGGCACGTCCTCGAGCGGCACCTCGACGCCGAGGTCGCCGCGCGCCACCATGACCGCGTCGACCAGCGGCAGGACACCCTGCAGGTTCGCCACGATCTCGGCCCGCTCGAGCTTGGCGATGATCGGGATGTTCGCGCCCTGGTCGTGCAGGAACTTGCGCACCTCCTGGATGTCGGCGGCGGAGCGCACGAAGGAGATGGCCACGTAGTCGACCGCCTGCTCGATGCCGAAGAGGAGATCCTCACGGTCCTTCGCGGCCAGGCACGACACCGGAACCGGCAGCCGCGGGAACGACACCCCCTTGTGGTCGGAGACCACGCCGCCCGAGACGATCCGGCATCGGACCTCGCCGCCTTCCACCGCTTCCAC
Organism: Candidatus Methylomirabilota bacterium; assembly: GCA_035312605.1. Classification (GTDB taxonomy): domain Bacteria; phylum Methylomirabilota; class Methylomirabilia; order Rokubacteriales; family CSP1-6; genus CAMLFJ01. The sequence goes on along the minus strand of DATGBR010000335.1, from coordinate 7,914 downwards.
CGCGAGCTGGATCATCCCGTCGTCCATCCACACCGGGTCGCCCGGCCGCAGCGCGGCGAGGAACTCCGGGTGGTTGAGCGAGCTACGGGAGGCGGTCCCCTTGACCTCGCGCGACGTCAGGTCGAATGGTTCGCCGGTCGTCAGGGTGGCCTGGCCGCCCACGAAGGTGCCGAGGCGCACCTTGGGGCCCTGGAGGTCCTGCAGGATCGTGATCGGCCGGCCCCACTGCGCCTCGCCCGCGCGAATGGCGCGGATCACCTCGGCGTGCTCGGCGTGGGTCCCGTGGGAGAAGTTCAGGCGGGCCACGTCCATGCCCGCCGTCACCAGCCGGTCGAGGGCCTCCGGCGAGCTGCTCGCCGGGCCGATGGTGCAGACGATCTTGGTGCGGCGCACGGGCTAGCCGGCCTTCAGCGCTCTGGACAGGTACTGGCCGGTGAAGGACTTGTCCTGGCGGGCGACTTCCTCGGGAGTGCCGGAGGCGATCACCTTGCCGCCCTCGTTGCCGCCCTCGGGTCCCAGGTCCACGATCCAGTCCGCGGTCTTGATCACGTCCATGTTGTGCTCGATGATCACCACCGTGTTGCCCTGGTCCACCAGCTGGTTGAGAACCTCCAGGAGCCGCCTGATATCGGCGAAGTGGAGCCCGGTGGTGGGCTCGTCGAGGATGTAGAGGGTGCGGCCGGTCGCCCGCCGGCTCAGCTCGGTGGCGAGCTTCACGCGCTGGGCCTCGCCGCCGGAGAGGGTGGTGGCGGCCTGCCCGAGGCGGATGTAGTCGAGCCCCACGTCGTGCAGCGTCTGGAGCTTCTGCTTGATCGAGGGCACCGGCTCGAAGAACGCGAGCGCCCCCGCCACCGTCATGTCCAGGATGTCGGCGATGTTCTTGCCCTTGTAGCGGACCTCGAGCGTCTCGCGGTTGTAGCGCTTTCCGCGGCAGACCTCGCAGGTCACGTACACGTCGGGCAGGAAGTGCATCTCGATCTTCACCAGCCCGTCGCCCTGGCAGGCCTCGCAGCGCCCGCCCTTGACGTTGAACGAGAAGCGCCCCGGCTGGTAGCCGCGCATGCGCGCGTCGGGCGTGCGGGCGAGCAGCGTGCGGATGAGGGTGAAGACCCCGGTGTAGGTGGCCGGGTTTGACCGCGGCGTCCGCCCGATCGGCGACTGGTCGATGTCGATCACCTTGTCGAGGTGCTGCGCCCCCTCGATGCGGTCGTGGGCGCCCGGCCGGTCCTGCGCCCGGTGGAGCATCGAGGCCAGCGCGCGATACAGGATGTCGTTGACCAGGGTGGACTTGCCGGAGCCGGAGACGCCGGTCACTGCGGTGAACGTCCCGAGCGGGATCCGGACGTTCATCCCCTTCAGGTTGTGCTCGCGCGGGTTGTGGATGGTCACGAACTTGCCGTTGGCCTTCCGCCGCGCCGCGGGCGGGTCGATGCTCTCCACCCCGGCCAGGAAGCGTCCGGTGAGCGAGTCCGGGTTGGCCATCACCTCGTCCGGCGTGCCCACCGCCACCAGGTGCCCGCCCAGCTCCCCCGCCCCGGGGCCCAGGTCCACCACGTAGTCGGCGGCCCGCATCGTCTCCTCGTCGTGCTCGACCACCAGCACCGTGTTGCCGAGGTCGCGCAGGCGCTTGAGCGTGTCGAGCAGCCGCCCGTTGTCGCGCTGGTGAAGGCCGATGGACGGCTCGTCGAGGATGTAGAGCACCCCGACCAGGCTCGAGCCGATCTGGGTGGCGAGACGGATCCGCTGGCCTTCCCCGCCCGACAGGGTCGCGGCGGGCCGGTCGAGCGTCAGGTAGTCGAGCCCGACCTGCGAGAGGAAGCCGAGGCGCTCGCGGATCTCCTTCAGCACGCGGCGGGCGATCGCCATCTCGCGCTCGGTGAGCGTGAGGGTGTCGAAGAACTGGCGCGCCGCCTTGATCGGAAAGCGCACCACGTCCGCGATGGAGCGGCCCGCGATCTTGACCGAGAGCGTCTCCCGGCGGAGCCGCGAGCCGCCGCAGGTCGGGCAGGCCCGCTCGGTCATGAAGTGCTCGACCTCCGCGCGGGTCTCCTCGGAGGTGGTCTCCTTGTAGCGCCGCTCGAGCAGCTTCACCACCCCCTCGAAGCCGTCGTCCGGCTCGCCGTACAGGATCACGTCGCGGGTCTTCTTCGGCAGCTTGGCCCACGGCGTCTCGAGGGCGAACCCGTGGCGCTTGGCGAGCACCCGGAGGGTCTGCTTGAAGATGCCGGAGGCGGTCGGCCCGGCCCAGGGCAGGAGCGCGCCGCCGGCCAGGGTCTTGTTCTGGTCCGGCACCACCCGCTCGGGATCGATCTCGTAGCGGGTGCCGATGCCCCCGCACTCCGGACACGCCCCGTACGGGTTGTTGAACGAGAACATCCGCGGCGACACCTCCGGGAAGGAGATGCCGCACGCCGCGCAGGCGAGCCGCTCCGAGAACATGAACGCGGGCCCGTCGGGCACCTCCACCTGCACGATCCCGTCGGAGAGCCGCAGCGCGGTCTCGAGGGAGTCGGCCAGCCGCCCCCCGAGGGTGTCCTTCACGATCAGGCGATCGACCACCACCTCGATGGTGTGCTTCTTGGTCTTCGCCAGCTCGATGTCCTCGGTCAGCTCCCGGAGCTGGCCGTTGACCCGCACCCGCACGTACCCCTGCCGGCGCAGGTCGAAGAACAGCTTGCGGTACTCGCCCTTGCGCCCGCGGATGATCGGGGCCAACACCACCAGGCGGCTGCCCACCGGCAGCGTCATGACCCGGTCGACCATCTGCTGCACGGTCTGGGCCGAGATGACGTTGCCGCACTGGGGGCAGTGCGGCGTGCCCACCCGCGCGAAGAGCACGCGGAGGTAGTCGTAGATCTCGGTGACGGTGCCCACCGTGGAGCGCGGGTTCTTCGAGGTGGTCTTCTGCTCGATGGAGATGGCGGGGGAGAGCCCCTCGATCGAGTCGACGTCGGGCTTCTCCATCTGCTCGAGGAACTGGCGCGCGTAGGCGGAGAGCGACTCGACGTATCGGCGCTGGCCCTCCGCGTAGATGGTGTCGAAGGCGAGTGAGGACTTGCCCGACCCGGAGAGGCCGGTGATGACGACGAGCTGGTCACGGGGGATCTCGACGTCGATGCCCTTGAGATTGTGCTCGCGGGCCCCGCGGATGACGATGCGGTCGTTGGCCATGGACGCTACATAATACCCCGCCCGCTCGCGCGCCGCTCGCTCAGCACGAACAACACCAGGCCGAGCAGCGCGCCGGCCGCGGCGACATGAAAGCCCGCCGCGTAGGAGACGCGCTCGACGGTGATGCCGACCAGGAAGGAGCCGACCACGTTGCCCAGATCGAAGGCGCCGGAGAGCGTGCCGATCGCCGAGCCTCGCTCGCCCTCCGGCGTGCGGTCGACGAGCAGGGCGAGCAGCGTCGGGTAGAAGAGCGCCACCCCCGCGCCCAGGAGGACCGCGCCCGCGGCCAGCGTGGCCGGGCGCGGCGGCACCGCCAGCACGAGGTAGCTCAACCCGGAGGCCGCGATCGCGGGCACGATCACGCGCGCGCGTCCGATTCGATCGGAGCAGCGGCTCAGGGTCAGCCGCCCGAGGATGATGCAGGCCGAGAACAGGGCGTAGAACCAGCCCAGGTTGCCGTCGAGGCCGGAGGCGAGCGCGTAGAGCGGGAGAAACGCGTAGATCGAGCTGTAGCCCACGTTCGTCGCGATCACGGTGGCCGCCGCGGGCAGCGCGCTCCGGCTGACCCAGCGGAAGCGCGGCGCGCCCGAAGCGATCGGTGCGGCCACCCGCAGGCGCAGGATGAGCAGGCCGATGCCCATCCCGATCGCCGCCGCGCCCAGGAAGCACCACCGTATGCCGCCGCTCGCGTAGAGCGCGAAGCCGACCGGCGGGCCCACCGAGAACGCGAGCGAGGTGGCGACATAGTAGATGCCGAGCGCTTCCCCGCGCCGGGCCGGGGGGCTCGCCTGCGCGGCGAGGACGCCCGCCCCGGTCGAGATCAGCCCGTTGCCGAGCCCGATGCCGCCCATCAGCGCGATGAAGGCCGCCGGGGTCGTGGCCAGCGGCAGGATCAGGAGCGTGGCCACGAGGCCCAGCGCTCCGGGCAGCATCACCGGGCGGAAGCCGTAGCGATCGATCCAGCCGCCGACGAGCGGGCGCAGCACCATCGAGACCCCTCCGCTCACCGAGAAGAGCAGCCCCACCTGCGTCTTGCTGCCGCCGAGCGCCACCAGGTGCAGCGGCAGCGTGGCGTTGAGGAGGTAGACCGCGATGTGGGCGCCGGCGGTGATCCCCAGGCAGGCGGCGAGCGTTGGGGTGACGAGCCGCGTGTCCCCCGTCACCCCGCGCGTCCGCGCCCGAGCCAGAGCACGAGGGCTCCGGCGGGGGCGCCCACCAGCGCCGGGTAGCCGATCGCGGTCCCGAGGAGCGCGCCGCCGGCGCCGCGCAGCTGCGCCGCCGCGAAGGTGGCGAACACCAGCAGGCCGACGACGCCCGCGGTGGTCGCGAGCGCCGCCCGGCCGGGAGGCGGCGGATAGAGCGCGGCGGGTCCGAGCGCACACCCGGCGCCACCCAGGGCCAGCAAGGTGAGGGCCCACGGATCCACCGGCCAGAGGCTCGCGAGGGCCGCGCCGCCGAAGAGGCCGGCCCAGAGGCCCGGATCGCTCCCGATCTCGCCGCCCCCGGTCGGATCGAGCGCGCCCAGCCGCTCGCGCAGCGCCACGCTCGAGGCGAGGAACGCGGCGAGACCGGCCACGAGCAGGAACACCTGGAGCGTGCGGCGCCAGGGCTCGGCGAAGAGCGCGGCGCCCGGCAGCTCGAGGAGCCGCTCCAGGGTGACGCCGCCCAGGAAGAGATCGGGCGACTGCAGAATCGCGTACACCGCCCACGCCTGCGCCCACGCAAAGGCCACCAGCAGCCCGCCCGCGACGAAGCCGATGCGGCTACGCGAGAGGCGGAGGGTCAGCCCCGCCCGGAGGAGCGCGGCCGCGCCCACCAGCAAGGTGACGAGCAGGCCGACGCGATCGAGCCAACCCCGCGGTGGCGTCTCGGCCCACGCCATGCCCGACGCGGGGGCGCCGGGCACGCGCTTGTCGGCCTCGAAGCGCAGGCGCAGCGCCGCGCCGGGCACCAGCTCGTCCCCCGCGCGGAGCGTGACGGACTGGCCCGGAGTCAGCGTCCACTCGATCTCGGCCTGGCGGGTGCCGTCGCGGGTGCGCGCCCGCAGCATGCCGCCGGCCGGGGCGGTCAGGCGGTGTACCTCGTCGAAGACGAGGGGCGCGCGGCCGTGGGCGGCGGCGAGACTCCGTCCCGTCGTCACCCAGGGGCTCGCGGGCGGAAAGCGGAATGCGGCCTGCGTGGCCACGCGCTCCCACGCCGCGATGGGGCCGAGCCCGACCGCCCAGGCCACCTGCAGCAGGGGCGCCGTCGCGGCCACGAGGGCGACCGAGAGCAGCAGCGGCGCGGTCCGCCGCAGCGGCCGCCACGCGGTGAGCAGCCAGCCCGCGAGCGCGGTGACCACGATGCCCTGCCAGCGCGGGGCGCCCAGCCAGACCGCGACATCGCCCGCGAGCGCGATGTTCGCCCAGAGCAGGACGCCCACCGTGAGCAGGAGCGTCACCACCGGGAAGAGCGACCCGCGCTCGTCGCGGCCGGCGCCCGCGGGCCGTGGTCCCGTCTGGAGACCGAGGACGATGAGCGGCACGAGGGCCCAGGCGAGCCCGAGCCAGAGGCCGTCCGCGGCGCGGCCACACAGCGCGGCCGTGACCGCCAGCAGCGTCACCGGCGTCAGCCAGACGGCGAGGACGCGGGCGGCCGACCTCATTCGTCGCGCGACGGCGGGATCCGCGGATCGGCGAGCCAGCGGATTGCCACCAGCACCCCCAGCACCGGCGCGAGCAGCCCTCCGTACCACCAGAGCAGCGAGAGGCCGGCGAGGCGGATCGACGCCGTCTGGTTGGGCAGCGCGCCGATGACGAGGAACCCGGCGAGCAGGAGCCAGAGCAGGGCGACACCGGTCGAGCGGGTGCTCACCGGCCGCATTATAGCGGGGGTGGTAACATAGCGATCACGAAAGGAGCCCTTCTCATGCCCGATGCGAGTCAGCCCGTCCCCATCCAGCGCGTCTTGGTCGTGACCGCCCACCCCGACGACTCCGAGTTCGGAGCCGGTGGGACCGTCGCCAAGTTCGTGCGCGAGGGCAAGCACGTTTCTTACTGCATCGTCACCAACGGCAACAAGGGCTCGAGCGACCGCAGCATGACCCCGGAGCGCATCGCCCGGATCCGCGAGGAGGAGCAGCGCGCCGCGGCGCGGGTCCTGGGCGTGGAGACGATCGATTTCCTCGGATTTCCCGACTGCGAGGTCGAGGACACCCGGGAGACCCGGATGGCGGTGACCGCCGCGATCCGGCGGCACCGGCCGGACCGGCTCATCATCCAGAACCCGAACCGCACCAAGAACCTGGGCGCCTCCCACCGCGACCACCGCATCGTGGCCGGCATCGCGCTCGACTGCGTGTATCCGCTCGCCCGCGATCACATGGCTTTCCCCGAGCTGGCCGCGCAGGGGCTCGAGCCGCACAAGGTCCGCGAGATCTACCTGATGTGGTGGGAGAACCCGGAGCTGGTGGTCGACATCTCCGACACCATCGATCTCAAGATCAAGGCCCTCGCCTGCCACGCGAGCCAGTTCAAGGACTTCGCGGCGGTGGAGGCGCGGGTCCGGGAGCGGGGCGCCGAGCTGGGCAAGCTCAAGGGCTACGCCTATGCGGAGACCTTCGACCGGATCTCGATGGACCGCTAGCCACCGAGAATGCTTCCCCGTCGGCGGCGCATTGGCTAGAATGCCGCCGTGAAGCCAGCAGCGCCCATCCCGGCCACCCTGACCGAGCTGATGGGGGGCAGGGCCGCCCGGGACCCCGACACCCCGTATTTCCATCTCTTCGACGACGCGGTCCCGTACGGCCGTCTCTGGCGCGAGAGCGGGCGCTACGCGGCGGGCCTCCGGCGCGCCGGCATCGATCGCGGCGACAAGGTGTGCCTGATCTACCCCACCTGCGCCGAGTTCTTCTACACGTTCTTCGGGGCCCTGCGCCTGGGCGCGATCCCGGTGCCGCTCTATCCCACCCTCGGCGTCGAGGCCACCGCCGGTATCTTCCGGGACTCGGAGGCCAAGGCGGTCGTCACCATCGGCTGGTTCCGGCAGGGCGTCGAGGAGTCGCAGGCCGCGGCTGCCAACATCCGCCACGTCCTCGAGCCGAGCGACCTCGAGGTCGACGACCCGCCGCCGCCCTTCCCGGCCGCCTCCACCGACGACACCGCCTTCATCCAGTACACGTCGGGGAGCACCGGGCGGCCGCGCGGCGTGGTGCTGAGCCACGCCAACGTGGTGCGCACGGTGGAGTTCATGGCCGAGGCCGCGCAGCTCACCCGCGACGACGTGGTGGTGTCGTGGCTGCCGCTCTACCACGACATGGGGCTCATCGGCTGCGCGTTCACCCCGCCCTGGAACGGGGCGCCTCTCTACCTGCTGCCGCCCGATCTCAAAAACCCGCGCGTCTGGCTCGAGCTGGTCACGCGGGTGCGCGCCACGTTCACGGTCTCGCCCGACTTCGGCTACCGCAACTGCGTGCGCAACATCGCCGACCCCGGCGGGCTCGACCTCTCGTCGCTCAAGCAGGCCCTCTCCGGCGCGGAGCCGGTCCGGCCCAGCACCATCGAGGCCTTCGAGTCGAAGTTCGGGGTGCGGAACCTGATCACCCCGTGCTACGGGCTGGCCGAGGCCACCCTCGCGGTCGCCATCTGGCCGCGCCAGACCCCGCTCCGCCTCGACAGCTCCGGCAAGTTCCTCTCGGTGGGCCAGCCGTGCCGCGGCGTGCGCGTGCGCATCATGGACGGCGAGGAAGAGGTCAAGCCGGGCGTC
>DATGBR010000334.1:0-19515 GCA_035312605.1 Candidatus Methylomirabilota bacterium | reverse complement strand
GGGGAACGCGCGCGCGAACTCGGCCAGCTCCTCGCCGGAGAGCGGCAGGTGTAAGGCGCCCAGCACGCTCGCCGGCTCTCCTCGCCCGCGCGCGGCGAGCCAGGCCGCGACCGCGGGGCCCTGCCCCGCGTCCACCACCACCACGTGCTCACCGACCAGGTCGCCGAGCACCGTCTTGGCGGTGCCGCGCGCCACCACGCGGCCGCGCGCCAGCACGGTGAGCGCATCGCTCAGCCGCTCCGCCTCGTCCATGTAGTGCGTGGTGAGGATGATGCCGAGCCCCTCGGCGCGCAGACCGTCGACGAGATCCCACACCCCCATGCGCGCCTGCGGGTCGAGGCCGGTGGTGGGCTCGTCGAGGAAGAGCAGGCGCGGGCGGTGCACGAGGGCGCGGGCGATCATCAGCCGGCGCCGGTAGCCGCCGGAGAGCGTCTCCGGCTTCTCCCGCGCGTAGCTCACCAGGTCGAAGCGCTCCAGGAGCTCGGCCACGCGGCGGGCGAGATCGGTCGGCCGCGGGCGGAAGTAGCCGGCCGCGATGGTCAGGTTCTGCTCCACCGTGAAGTCGCCGTCGAAGGTATCGTCCTGCGTGCAGACGCCGATCGCGCGCTTGGCCCGCACCAGGTCGCGCCCCAGCTCCACCCCGTTGACGTGGATCTGACCCGCGTCCGGGCGCAGGAAGCCGTACAGCATCCGGAGCGTCGTGGTCTTGCCCGCGCCGTTGGGGCCGAGCAGGCCCACGATCTGCGAGGTCTCGCAGGCGAGGTCCACCCCGTCCACCACGCGGCGGCCGCCCAGGTGCTTGACCAGACTGCGGGCATCGAGGAGCGCCGGCATAGCGTCCTAGTCTACCGGACTTGACAAGCCCCGGCCGCGGGAGTCAGTGTCTCGGCGTCCCACGTCGCGCCCAGGAGACAGCACGATGAAGAGCAAGCGCCCGCGGAAGCCGGCCCGGTCCAAGCGCCTCGCGTCGAAGCGACGTCCCGCGCCCGCGCGGAGCCCGCGCGATCCACTCCTGGCCCCCATGGCCGGCGCCTCTCACCGAGTGATAGGCGGCGTCACCATCGACATCATGGAAGCGGCCAACGGGCGGGTGAAGCGCGTCTGCTACCCGGCCGGCTTCCGCTGGTCCACCCACATGAAGCCGATCGTGAAGACGGGGCTCTGCATGCACGCCCACGTGGGATTCCTCGCCCGCGGGCACGTGCGCGGCACCTACGCCGACGGCTGCGAGTTCGACGTGTCCGCCCCGCGCGCGGTCGTGCTCGACCCCGGCCACGATGCGTGGGTCGTCGGCCGGGAGCCCGCGGTGCTCATCGAGTTCGATGCGCTCGGCCAGACCGCCGAGCGCTTCGGCCTGCCCCCCAGCCACCAGCACGCCTGACCCGATCCGGAGACGACAGAGACCATGGCTTCCGAGCTCGACGACAAGTTCCAGACCCTGCACGAGATCGTCCGCGCCGCCCGCATGAACCTGGCCCCCGGGCCGTGGGACTACATGGTGGGCGGCACCGAGACCGAGACCACGCTCCGGCGCAACCGCCTCGGCATCGACAGCCTCGCCTTCCGGCCGCGCGTGCTCCGCGACGTCTCGCGCATCGACACCGGCGCGACCTTCTTCGGGCGTCGCCTGCGCATCCCGGTGATGATGGCCCCGGTCGGATCGATCGAGACCTTTACCCCGGGCGGCGGCGCCACCGCGGCCAAGGCCTCCGCCGCCTTCGGCGTGCCCCAGATGCTGAGCTCGGCCTGCAATCCCGGCCTCGAGGCCACCGCGGCGGCCGCGGACAACTTCCGAATCTTCCAGCTCTACGTGCGCGGCGACGACGCCTTCGTGGACGATCACGTCAAGCGCGCGAAGGACCACGGCTACCCCGTCTTCTGCATGACGGTGGACACCGCGATGTACAGCCGCCGCGAGCGGGACCTGGCCCGGCGCTTCGTCAAGCCGTGGCGGCTGCGCGCCACCGGGCAGGAGTTCCAGGCCGCGCTCTCGTGGGACCAGGTGAAGCGCTTCAAGGATCGTCACGACCTCCCGCTGATCCTGAAGGGCATTGCGACCGGAGAGGACGCGGCCATCGCCTGCGATCACGGCGTGGACGGCGTCTACGTCTCCAACCACGGCGGCCGCCAGCTCGACCACGGCCGCGGCTCGATCGAGGTGCTGCCGGAGGTGGTGAAGGCGGTGGCCGGGCGCTCCACCGTCATCGTGGACGGCGGCTTCATGCGCGGCACCGACGTGCTGAAGGCCATCGCGCTCGGCGCGCAGGTGGTGGGCCTGGGGCGCCTGACCTGCCTCGGCCTCGCCGCGGCCGGAGAGGCGGGCCTGGTCCGCACCCTCGAGCTGCTCGAGGACGAGATCCGCATCGCCATGGGCCTGCTCGGGGTGCACAGCCTCGACATGCTCGACGCCTCGTATCTGCATCCGGCCACCCCGGTCACCGTCCCGCACGTCACCAGCGCGTTTCCGCTGCTGGATCTGGACGACCGGCGCTACTAGGCCCGCTCCCGTGCTCGACCTCAAGATCACGGGCGGGCAGCTCATCGACGGCACCGGCGCGCCCGCGCGCCGCGGCGACGTCGGGGTGACCGGCGACGCCATCACCGCGGTCGGGGATCTCTCCCGCGAGCCGGCCGGGCGCACCATCGACGCGAGCGGGCGCACCGTCACCCCCGGCTTCATCGACATGCACTCGCACTCCGACTGGCGCCTCTGGGACAACCGGCGCGCCGAGTCGAAGATCCGCCAGGGCGTGACGACCGAGGTGGTCGGCAATTGCGGCTTCTCCCCCGCTCCGGTCTCGGATCAGTTCCGCCCCGAGATGAAGGGCTTCGCCCTCTACCTGCCCGCGGGGATGGATTTCGCGTGGAAGTCGGTGCGCGAGTACCTCGCCCGCTACGAGGGAGAAGGCGTCGCGCTCAACGTGGCGCAGCTGATCGGCCACGGCACCCTCCGCCTGGCCGCCATGGGCTTCGCGCGCCGGCCGCCCACCGCGACCGAGCAGGCCACGATGGAGCGCATGATGGACGAGGCGATGGCCGACGGCGCCTACGGCCTCGCCACCGGTCTCATCTATGCCCCCGGCTCCTACGCGGCGACCGAGGAGATCATCGGCATCGCCCGCCGCGCGGCGGGCGGGCGCGGCTTCTACGCGAGCCACATCCGTGGCGAGGGCGCGACCCTGCTCGACGCGGTGGCCGAGGCCATCCGCGTCGGCCGCGAGGGCGGGCTGCCCGCCCAGGTGAGCCACGTGAAGGCCGCGGGCCGCCCGAACTGGGGCAAGGTCGCCGACGCGCTCGCCCTGATCGACGCCGCGCGGGCGCATGGCCAGGACGTGATGGGCGACGTCTACCCCTACACCGCCTCCAGCACCACGCTGCGCACGCTGCTCCCCGACTGGGTGCTCGAGAGCGGCATCGACGCGATGCTGAAGCGCCTCGCGGACCCGGGTACGCGCGAGCGCATCCGCCGGGAGCTGACCGGCGGCGGCGAGACGCTGCTCCGCGGCCTCGACTGGTCGGACATCATGGTGGCCTATTCGCCCTCGCGCCCGGACGCGCAGGGCCGCCGCATCGCCGAGATCGCGGCCGCGCGCAACCAGGACCCGCTGGACGCGGCCATCGAGCTAATCGTGGCCGAGCAGGGCAAGGGTTACATGATCCTCTTCCAGCTCGACGAGGCCGACCTGCGCCGCGCGCTCGTGCACCCGCACGTCATGGTGGGCTCCGACGGCTCCTCTCTCGTCGCCGAGGGGCCGCTCGCGGTGGGCAAGCCGCACCCGCGCAGCTACGGGACGTTCGCCCGCGTGCTCGGCCGCTACGCGCGCGACGAGCGCGTGCTGCCGCTCGAGACCGCGGTGTGGAAGATGACCGGCCTGCCCGCCCGGCGCCTCGGCGTGACCGACCGCGGCGTGCTCGCGGTGGGGGCAAAGGCCGACGTGGTGGTCTTCGACCCCGCCACGGTGGCCGACCGCGCCACCTACGAGGACCCCCACCAGTACGCGGCCGGCGTCGGCGACGTGGTGGTGAACGGCCGCGTGGTCATCGCGGGCGGCCAGCACACCGGCGCCCTCCCCGGTCGCGTGCTGGGCCCCTAAGCCTCCCGCTTGCCAGGATATCTGCGGCCCCAGTAGGAGTCCGGCGCCCAGTAGCTACGTGCCATCAGAATGCTTTGGGCCGTTCGCAGCGTCCGAGCGGCGCGCCAGTCACGATTCTGGGCCGTGTGCTGCTGGATGCGAATCAGGCTCTCCCGCACGCCCGACACTCCGAGCCAGACCCGGCTGGCCTGCTCCTCCGAGAGCCAGTCGAACATCCCACGCAACTCCGCAAATACCTCCTCCGTCTCCCGCCGCATCGTCGCCCTGTCGCTCATCGGTTCCTCCCTCGGAGTGTTATTCAGGCGGTGTACGGATCGGCGCGGTGAGACGGGTGGACAGAGACCCGCGGCCTACTCGCACTTCACGCGGTCGTTCCTTTGCGGTTATATGTGTATGGTGGCAGGCCGCGGTCCACGGAGCGTCGAGTACACCCTGCTTGGGGCTGACCGTCGGCCCTACAAGAGCTCGGCACGGGGCGCGCTCGGAGGGCACCTGCGCTCCCGCTTGTATGGCCGGCTCGATTGCCCGGCGGCGCTACGGGCCATTGCGCGTGGCGGTTACGTCAAGAACCGGGTGTTCTTTGCCGACGAGAAGACCGCTGTCTCCGCCGGCTTTCGACCATGCGCGGTATGTCTTCCGGAGGGCTATGCGCGATGGAAGGCGGCGAAAGAACGCTCAATGGACAGCCGACAGCGGCTGCTGAAACGACTTGATCAGGTCTGGTGTGTGTTCAAGGAATCGTATGCTGGATTGCCAGATTCGGAACTGCTCGAGCCCGGCGTTACCGGCGCCTGGTCGGTGAGAGACATCATCGCTCACGTCACCACCTGGGAAGAGGAGGCGTTGAAACATCTTCCGCTCGTTCTCTCGGGCAAAAGGCCACCACGATACTCGGTAACACACGGCGGCATCGACGCCTTCAATGCCCAGACGACCGAACAGAAGAAGAATCTATCGATGCGCGAGGTTTTCAGCCAGCAAGAGGACGTTCACCGTCGGCTGGTCCAGCTCGTCGAAGGCGTTCCCGAGGATCAGCTCGGTGGGGATAGCCGCTTTCGCCATCGCCTCCGCCTCGATACGTACGGCCACTATCCAAAGCACGCAGATGCGATCAAGAAATGGAGGGAGCGGCGCCCCCCGACCGGCGCTACTTTGCCAGCCACGCGTTCCAGAAGTACAGGAACGGCCCCGCCTTGAACCCGCGCAACTCCTTGCGCATGGCCTGCAGCGTGTAGTAGTCGCCGAGCTTGATGCGCCCCACGTCCTCGTAGAAAATCGCCTGCACCCGCTCGATCAGCGCGCGGCGCTTCTTCGGATCGGTCTCGCGCGTCATCTCGGCCAGCAGTCGGTCCTTCTCCTCGTGGCACCACCAGCCCGGCCAGTTGCACTGCAGCGACGAGGCCAGCGCCGGGTCCGGGCTCAGGGTGAAGCCGGTGGAGAAGACGTCGAACAGCTCCGGCTTGTTGCGGCGCTGCACGAGGGTGGCCCAGTCCACCACCTGCAGGTCGACGACGAAGCCCACCTCCTCCATCTGCTGCTTGGCCACCACCGAGGTGTTGTACATCCACTCGTACTCCTTGGTGGTGATCCAGCGCACCGGTTGCCCGGAGTACCCGGCCTCCTTCAGGAGGGCGCGCGCGCGATCCTTGTTCTTCAGGTTGTAGCCGGTAACCCCCACGGTGGAGTAGAAGGCGCCCTGCTCCGGATAGAAGAGCGCGCCGGAGATGCGGTAGAACTCCTTGTTCCCGATGCCGCCCGCCATGATCGGCTCCATGTCCAGCACCGCTTGGAGCGCCTGGCGGACCTTCTTGTTGGCCATCACGCCCTGCTTGTGGTTCGGCACCGCGGTGATCCAGCCGTAGGGCTTCACCGGCGACGCCCCGATGTCGCCGCGACTCTTGATCCCGTCGTACTTGTCCTGGTTGATGCTGTTGGCGAAGTGGTACTCGCCGGTCTCCACGCCCGCGAGACGCACCGCCACGTCGGGCACCGGGATGAAGAGGATCTCGTCGAAGTAGGCGGTGCGCCGGCCGCCGTAGCCGTTGGGCGCCTCGCTCCGCGCCGCGTACTCCTTGAAGCGCGCCACCTTGATGTGGCGGTCGGGCCGGTGCTCGACGAAGCGATACGGGCCGGTGCCGATGAACTCCTTGATCTGCCCGTCGCCGGCGGCCGCGATCACCTCCTTCGGATGGATGGAGGCGCCGTTGTTCGGGCTCGCCAGCCCGAAGAGCAGCGAGCCCGACGGCTCCTTCAGGTGGATCACCACCGTGTACGGATCCTTGGCCTCGACCGCCTCCACCGCCCGCCACACCGCCTTGCCGGTGGTGGCCACCTTGCCCCAGCGATTGAGGGAGGCCACCACGTCGGCCGAGGTCATCTCCTTGCCGTTGTGGAAGTGGACACCCTTGCGCAGGACGATGGTGTAGCGCCGGCCGTCGGGGGTCATCGTGTACGACTCGGCCAGCATCGGGATCGGCGCGTAGCCTGCGTCGTAGGTGAAGAGGCCCTCGTAGATGTGGAAGGTGATCTCCTGCGTGATGACCGCGGTGGTCCAGTGCAAGTCGAGCGTGGGCGGCTCGCCGATCATCGCCGCCTTGAGGACGCCGCCGGACTTGGGCGTCTCCTGGGCGATGAGGGGGCCAGCGAAGGACACGGTGGCGGCCAGGATCAGTGCCGATATGACGAGCGCGCGTCGAGTGGTCATGGCGGGACTATCGCCGAGATTGCGCGGGCGGTCAAACGTGGGGCCGGGTTACACTGACCGCCAATCGTCCCGAGCCAGGAGGAGCGACCATGAGCCAGACCGCCAGCCCGACCGCCAATCAAGCCGACCGCGGGCGCGGCCGCGCCGTCGTCATGCAGCCGGAGGACGGCCCCTCGTACTGGCAGCCCGTCCCCGCCAACGGGCACGCCGACCCGAAGCTCTACCCGGCGCGCACCGGCTTCGCGGGCCACTCCATGGGCTTCCAGACCATCGCGCCGGGCAGCCGCGTGCGCGAGCACTCCCACGGCGACCAGGTGGAGCTGCAGATCTGCTTCCGCGGCCGCGGGCGCGCGGTGGTCGACGGCGTCAGTCACCCGCTCGTCCCCGGCACCTCCTGCTTCCTGGGCTACGACGTCAAGCACGAGCTGATCAACGAGAGCGCAGACGAGGACCTGGTGATGCTGTGGGTGATCACCCCGCCCGGGCTCGAGGATTTCTTCGAGAGCATCGGCCGCCCGCGGCAGCCCGGCGCGCCCGCCCCCGCGCCGTTCGAACGGCCGCAGGACGTGATCGCGATCGAGCGCCGCATGGGCATGAACGACACGAAGTAGCCGGCGCGCGCCATGCCGCACGTCTCGATCGGCGACGCCGACATCTACTACGAGGAGCAGGGCCAGGGCCCGGCGCTGATGCTGGTCCCCGGCCTGGGCGGCCAGGGCGCGTTCTGGGCCCCGCAGGTGCGCGACTTCGCCCGCGACTTCCGGGTGATCGTCCACGACCACCGCGGCGCGGGCCGCAGCACGCACTCGCGCATCCGGTACTCGGTCGATCAGATGGCCGCCGACACCATCGCGCTCATGGATCGCCTGGGCATCGCGCGCGCGCACTACGTCGGCCACTCCACCGGCGGCGCCATGGGCCAGACCATCGCGCAGGACCACCCGGACCGGCTGCTCAGCCTGGTGCTGAGCGCGACCTGGCCCGGCCCCGACGCCTACTTCCGCCGCTGCTTCGAGACGCGGAAGGAGCTGCTGCTCCACCGCGGGTTCGAGAGCTACTGGCGGGCCTCGGTGGTCATGCTGCGCCCGCCGCGGTGGATCAGCGAGAACGACGCCGCCCTCGCCGAGGAGATGCAGCGCCTGACCGCGGCCCCGCCGCCCGCGGAGATCCTGGCGAGCCGCATCGACGCGATCGTGGCCTTCGACCGGCGCGCCCGCCTGGGCGAGATCCGCTGCCCCACCCTGGTGGTGGTCGCGGCCGACGACGCGCTGACGCCGCCGTTCTACTCCGAGGAGCTGGCCGCGCGGATCCCCGACGCCAAACTGATGGTGCTGCCCACCGGCGGCCACTTCGTCCCGAATCTCGTGCCCGCGGAGTACAACCGGGCGGTGGGCGACTTTCTCCGCTCGCACCGCGCGCTCGGATAGTCGTCGATGGATCACGTCAATCTCGCGGCCAAGCTCGCGACGTTCGGGGACCACTGGCAGCCGCGGACCGTCGCTCGCTTCAACGACTGCGACGTCATGGTGGTGAAGGCCCAGGGCGAGTTCGTCTGGCACAAGCACGACGATACGGACGACTTCTTCCTCGTGCTGAAGGGCCATCTCACGATCGAGCTCCGCGACCGGAGCGTGCGCCTCGGCCCCGGCGAGCTCTTCGTGGTCCCCCGAGGGGTCGAGCACCGGCCGGTCGCGACCGAGGAGGTGCACCTCCTCCTCATCGAGCCCGCGGGCACCCCCAACACCGGCGACGCGGCCACCGCCGCGCCGCGGCGGGTCGTCTAGCCGAGCGTGGCGCCCGTGGAGCCGCGCGGCTCCCCGGTACGCTGTCGGAAGCGGAGCCTTGACCGTATACTGAGCCGGCCATGCTCGATCGGCCAAGGTCTCCCAGCGTCGCGAGGTGATCGAGACCATCGGGCCCGCGATGACCCGCCCACTCGCATCCCTGCTCGGCCTGCTGCTCGCGCTCGCCGCCGCCACGCCCGCCGTCGCCCAGCTGCCACCGTCGGCGGCGGAGCGCGCCCGGTACACCGGGCTCCTGGCCGCCGCCGATCGCGGTGACGCCGCCGGGATCCGGGCCCTGGCCGCCCGCGGGATCAATCCCGACGGGCACGACGCCCACGGTCGCACTCCGCTGCACGTCGCCGCGTACGGCGGTCATCACAAGGCGATGCGCGCCCTGGTGGCCGCGGGCGCCGATCCCAACGCCCTCGACCGTGATCGCTACGACGTCGTGACCATCGCGGCGGGCGCCGATGACGTGCGCACCCTGGAGACCGCGCTGGCCCTCGGCGCCAGCGCCCGGAGCGTCACCAGCCGCTACGACGGCACCGCGCTGATCGCGGCCGCCCACCTGGGCCACGCGGACGTGGTGCGCACGCTGATCCGGGCGGGCGCGCCGCTCGACCACGTCAACAACCTGGGGTGGACCGCGCTGATCGAGTCCATCGTCCTGGGTGACGGCGGTCCCCGGCATACCGACACCCTGACCGCGCTCGTCTCCGCGGGCGCCGACGTGAACCTCGCCGACCGAGACCGCCGGACTCCGCTGGCCCTGGCGCGGGCGCGTGGCCACGACGCCATGGCGCGCGTGCTCGAGCAGGCCGGCGCGCGCTGAAGGGAGACGCGGCCCATGGACAAGCTCGACGGCAAGGTCGCGGTCATCACCGGCGGGGCCAGCGGCATCGGCCACGCGGCGGTCCGGCTCTTCGTCGAGGAGGGCTGCCGCGTGGTGATCGCCGATCTCCAGGACGACAAGGGCGCGGCCCTGGCCGAGGAGCTGGGCAAGTCGGCCAGCTACCTCCACGTGGACGTGAGCCGGGAGGCCGACGTGAGCGGCGCCATCGCGCACGCGGTCGCGCGCTTCGGGCGCCTGGACTGCATCTTCAACAACGCGGGCGCCGGCGGGGTGACCGGGCCGATCGCGGAGATCCCGGCGGAGGGCTTCGATGAGACGATGGGCGTGCTCCTGCGGGGCGTCTTCCTCGGCATGAAGCACGCCGCCCCGGTCATGAAGCGGCAGGGCGGCGGCAGCATCATCAGCACCGCGAGCGTGGCCGGGCTACAGGCGGGCTTCGGGCCTCACGTCTACAGCGCGGCCAAGGCCGCGGTGGTGCACCTGACCCGCTCGGTGGCGATGGAGCTGGGCGAGAGCGGGGTGCGCGTCAACTGCATCTGCCCCGGCGGCATCGCCACGCCGATCTTCGGGGGCGCGCTGGGCCTCGCGGGCCCGGAGGCGGACCGGATCGCGGAGATGATGAAGACGCTGCTGGTCGCCCGCCAGCCGATCCAGCGCGCGGGCCTGCCGGAGGACATCGCGCGGGCGGCCCTCTGGCTGGCCAGCGACGATTCGAGCTTCGTGAACGGCCACGCCCTCATCGTCGACGGCGGGCTCACCGGCGGCCGCATGTGGTCGGTCGTCCAGGAGCAGCGCCAGCAGCTGCGCCAGGCTCTCGGCCTCGGAGAGTAGCGCCGATGGTCCTGCGTCTCGCCTTCCTGCACCTGGCCCCGATCGCGGGCGACCTCGCCCACAACCGGCGGCTGGTGGAGGACGCGGTGACCGCCGCGGCCGAGCTCGGCGCCGAGTGGGTGATCACCCCCGAGCTGTGCATCACCGGCTACACGTTCGCCGACGCGATCGGCACCGACTGGATCCACGAAGCGCCCGACGTCTGGACGGCGGACCTCTGCCTCAGCATCGCGCGGCTCCAGGTGACCGTCTTCCTCTCCCATCCCGAGCGGGACGCGCGGACCGGGGCGCTCCACAACTCGGTCTTCGTCATCTCGCCGGACGGCCGCATCGTGGGCACCCACCGGAAGGTCAACACGCTGCCGGTCGGCTCCGAGGCCTGGTCGACGCCGGGCGAGCAGGTCGCGCCGATCGCGGTGGAGCCGGTGGGCCCGGTCGGGATCCTGGTGTGCGCGGACGCCTACTCGCCGTGGATCGCCAAGAGCCTCCACGCCCAGGGCGCGCGCCTGCTCGTCTCCCTCGCCTCCTGGGCTCCCGGTCTCCACGGCCCGAACGGCGAGTGGGAGCAGTGCACCCGCGATACCGGGCTCCCGATGCTGGTCTGCAACCGGACCGGCCGGGACCGCGTGCTGGACTTCACCCCGGGCGAGAGCATCGTGGTCAAGGACGGCGAGCGGCTGCTCGCGCTGCACGCGCCGGACTCGACCATCTTCACGGTGGACTGGGACCTCGAGGCCGAGCGCCCGGTGGGTCCGCCGCTGACCCATCGCCTCGAATGCAGCCCCGGCCGCTGATGCTCTACATGGTCATCGAGTACTTCAACGCGGGCGCCGCGCTCGAGATCTATCGCCGGGCCCGGGAGCGGGGGCGGCAGCTCCCGCCGGGACTCGAGTACGTCGATAGCTGGGTCGACCTCGACTACTTCCGCTGCTTCCAGCTCATGCGCACCGACGACCGGGCGCTCTTCGACGTCTGGATGAAGGCGTGGGACGATCTCACGCACTTCGAGATCATCCCGGTGCGCACCTCGGCGGAGGCGGCCCGGCACATCGCGGAGCGGGCCGGCTGATGCCCGTCGTCGGCGTCGATCACGTGCAGCTCGCGATGCCGGCCGGGCGCGAGGCGGAGGCGCGCGCCTTCTACAGCGGGTTGCTCGGCATCCCCGAGATCGCCAAGCCGCCGGTGCTCGCCGCCCGCGGCGGCGCGTGGTTCGAGAGC
Source organism: Candidatus Methylomirabilota bacterium (assembly GCA_035312605.1). Taxonomy (GTDB): domain Bacteria; phylum Methylomirabilota; class Methylomirabilia; order Rokubacteriales; family CSP1-6; genus CAMLFJ01. The sequence goes on along the minus strand of DATGBR010000334.1, from coordinate 8,031 downwards.
GGGCGCCTCAAGATCCACCTGGGCGTCGACCGCGACTTCCGCCCGGCGCAGAAGGCGCACCCCGGGCTGCTGGTGAGCGGCCTCGAGGCACTGATCGAGCGGCTCCGCGCGGCCGGGCTCGGGATCGTCAACGACGAGCCGCTCGCGGGCTATCTCCGCGTCTTCGTCAACGACCCGTTCGGCAATCGCCTCGAGCTGATGGAGCCCCGCCCGTGACGCGGGTGACCCACGACGGCCGGCGCTACCGCAACGCGGAGGAAGACCGGGTCGAGCTGGTGGCCTACGACCCGGGCTGGCCCGCGCTCTTCGAGGTGGAGGCCGTCCGGCTCCGCGCGATCCTCGCCGGCCTCGATCTCGGCCCGTTCCGCCTCGAGCACTTCGGCAGCACCGCGATCCCCGGGATCGCGGCCAAGCCGATCATCGACATCATGCTGGTCTCGGCCGACCAGTCCCGCTGGCCGGGCCTGATCGAGCCCATCGAGAGCCTCGACTACGTCTACTGGGCGGAGAACCCGCGGAGCGACCGCATGTTCTTCGTGAAGGGCATGCCCCCGTTCGGCACGCGTCGCACCCACCACATCCACGTCCGCACGCCCGACGACGCGCGCCCCGCCCTCGTCTTCCGCGACTACCTCTGCGATCACCCCGACGCGGTCGCCCGCTACGCGCGGCTGAAGCGCGAGCTCGAGGCCCGCCATCCGACCGATCGCGACGCCTACACCGCGGGCAAGGAGGCCTTCGTCGCCGAGATCGTGCGCCGGGCCGAGAGTACGCCCTCCTGAAGGCGGTGGTTCGGTGGATCGCCGCGGCCGTGCTGCTAGGTGCGGTCGCCCTCGCGGCAGGCTCGTGGTGGATGGGAAGCCGGCTTACGGCGGCGGCGCACCGGCCGGTACCCGTGCCGGCCGACCTCGCGGTCGAGGCGATCAAGATTCCCGATCCCGGATCGGCCGGCCTCGCCGCGTGGTGGGCCCAAGCAAGTCCCGAGCGCGGAGCCGTGCTGCTCCTGCATTCCATTCGGGCCGATCGGCGCAGTATGGTGCCACGCGCTCGACTGCTCCTGCGGGAGGGCTTCTCGGTCCTCCTCGTGGACCTGCAGGCGCATGGTGAGAGCCCGGGGGAGACGATCACCCTGGGGCTGCGCGAATCCGGCAACGCGCGTTCGGCGCTCGCGTGGCTACGGAGCCGGGTGCCGCGCGGCCGCATCGGCGTGATCGGTACCTCGCTCGGCGGCGCCGCGGTGCTGCTGGGTCCTCAGCCGAGCGGCTTCGACGCGATCGTGCTGGAAGCAGTCTATCCGGACGTCCGCACCGCGGTGCAGAATCGCATTCGCATCCGGCTCGGGCCCCTCGCGCCGATCGTGGCCCCGCTCCTGCTGGCGCAACTCCACCCAAGGCTCGGAGTCAGTCCCGACGATCTGCGCCCGATCACCGGCATCCCCCGCCTGGGAGCACCGGTGCTGGTGGTCGCGGGACAACTCGACCGTCACACCACCATCGCGGAATCGGAATCCCTGTATGCGGAGGCCGTCCCACCCAAGGATCTATGGGTCGTCGCCGGCGCACGGCACCAGGACTTTCTCTCGAAGGACCCGGATGGTTACCGTGAGCACGTCGTCGGCTTCCTGAGGCGACACCTGCTCCTATGAGGACACCACCCGCTTCTCGTAGATCGCGCTCAGGATCTCGTCGATCCCCGCGCTCGCCCACAGGCCGAAGAAGGGCGAGGCCTGCATCGCGGCGAACTCCTTCATGCCGCGATCCCTGGCCTGCTCGGGGCTCTCCCCGGCCCGCGCCGCCTGCTGATGGCCACGCACGCGGTCCTTGTGGTAGATCGCGGGGTACTCGAGGTAGCGCCACAGCTCCTGGAAGTCCTTGGTGTAGACCCCCACCGCGGGCACCGAGGCCCACTCCGCGCCGTCCTTGGCGTTCATGAGCTCCAGCATCAGGTCGTGGTTGCCGTCCGGGTAGGCGGCCGGGTCGGGCCGGCGCTGACCGAGGATCTTCTGACCGTCGCGGTTGAAGATGCGCAGCGCGAGCCCGCCCGCCTCGGCGAGCCGGGCCAGCGCCGGGACGTCGCGTCGGCAGTCCGACGACCAGTCCTCGGAGATCACCAGGATGTTGGCGGGGCCTCCGGGCTGGGCCGCGAGCCACTTGATGGCCGCGACCTGGTAGTCGGCCAGGCGGGTCCGGGCGTACCGCTCGCGCAACACCGCGCTGTTGTCCTTGCGCGCGATCCCCATGGCCCCGCCGTCGGGGTAGTAGCTCCCGAAGGCCTCGCGCGCGAGGTTCTGGGGGCTGCCCGCGTACGTCACGTACTCGTCGAACGTCATGCCCTTGGCGAATCGCTCCGCCGTCACCGCGCTCTTGGCCATGGTCTCCTCCTCGGGTTCCAGATGATACTCTGTTGCCCACCGAGGAGGGAGCCCCATGCTCGAGCTGCGACCGGGCTGTGAGTGCTGCGACCGCGACCTGCCGCCGGACTCCGACCAGGCGCGCGTGTGCTCGTTCGAGTGCACGTTCTGCCGCGCCTGCGCCGAGACCGTGCTCCACGGCCGCTGCCCCAACTGCGGCGGCGAGCTGGTGCCGCGCCCGCGGCGGCCCGCGGACAAGCTGGCGAAGTTCCCGGCCTCCGCCACGCGCGTGCACAAGCCCGCGGGCTGCCGGGGTTGACCCGCGCCCATCACGCCGCCCATCACGGCGCCCTGCGCGCGCGCGAGGCGCCGGATGCCTGACGCCCCGCCGCTGTTCCGCCGCGCGCGGGCCGAGGACGTGCCCGGGATCGTCCATCTGCTCGCCGACGATCCGCTGGGCCGCACCCGCGAGCGCGACGAGACGCCGCTGCCGCCGTCCTATCTGGAGGCCTTCGCCGCCATCGACCGCGACCCCAACAACGAGCTGGTGGTCGCCTGCCGGGACGCCGCAGTGGTCGGGGTCCTCCAGCTGACCTTCATGCCCTCGATCACCTACCAGGGCGGCTGGCGCGCCCAGATCGAGGGCGTGCGGGTCGACGCGCGCGAGCGCTCGCGCGGCCTCGGACGCGCGCTCTTCGAGTGGGCCATCGCGCGGGCACGCGAGCGCGGCTGCCACCTGGTGCAGCTCACCATCGACAAGACGCGGCCGGACGCCCGGCGCTTCTACGAGGGCCTGGGCTTCGTGGCCTCGCATGAGGGCATGAAGCTCCATCTGTAGCCGGTCAGATCACGACGAGCCCGCGCCGCATCCCGACCGTCACCGCCTCGGTGCGGCTGCCCGCGCCGAGCTTAGCCAGGATCGACGCCACGTGGAACTTCGCGGTGTGCGTCGAGATGCCGAGGCGCACCGCGATGGTCTTGTTGCCGAGCCCCTCGGCCAGCATGCCCAGCACCTCGATCTCGCGCGCGGTGAGCGGCTGCGCCGGGTCCACGGCGGCCCGCGCGGGCTGCGCCTCGCGCGGCGGGCGCGCCGCCAGCGCATCCGGATGCAGCACCACGAGGCCTGCGACCACCGCGTCGATGGCGGCCAGGATCTCGCCCGAGGTGGCGTCGCGCGGCAGCACCGCGCGGACGAGCCCGCGCTCGACCGCCCGGTCGGCGCGCACCCGCCGCGGCGCGTCCGCCAGCACCACGAGCGCGGCGGCCGCGGGAGTCGGCAGCTCGGCCAGGACGGCGTCGAGCCACCCGCCGTCGAGATCGAGCACCACCACGTCCGGGCGCAGCGCCTGCAGCCGGCGCGCGAGCGGAGCATCCGGCAGTCCCGCGACCAGGCGCAGGGCGCGCGAGGCGCCAACCACCGCCTCGAGCCGGGCCCGCGCGGCCCCGCGCGCCGCCACCAGCACCGTGGTCACGCCCTCAGCCTCGTAGCTGCTCCCGGACGAAGCGCTGCGCCTCGCGGCTTGGCACCGCCACCGCGAGCCCGCCCACGATCATCGCGTTGAGCCCGACCACGCGGCCCCGCGCGTCGGCGAGCGGGCCGCCGGAGTTGCCGGGGGCCAGCCGGAGGTCGGCGTGGATCGCCCGCGGCCCGACCGCGTGCACGAGGCCGGCCGAGAGCGCGCGCACCAGCCCGAGCGGGTTGCCGACCGCCAGCACCAGCTCGCCGACCCGCAGCGCGCCCGAGTCGCCGATCTCCGCGGCCGGGAGTCCGGTCGCGTCCACCACCAGCGCGGCCAGGTCGCGCCGCGGGTCGCGCGCGACCAGCCGCGCGCCGCACGCCCGGCCGTCCGCCAGCACCACCGTCACGTCGCGGTGAGCCACGTGCGCATTGGTGAGGATCAGGCCGTCCGGGTGCCAGATCACGCCCGCGCCCACCGCCGCTTCGCCGGCGCCGCGTCCGCGACCGCGCACCTCCACCGTGACGCGGGCCAGCTCGGCGGCCATCGCGGCGGCGGCCGCGGCGAGCGGCTCGACCGTGGGCTCGGCGGTCAGGACCGCGCTCACGATGCGCCCCGACGCGGGCGCTCGCCCACCGTGATGCGCACCTCCGTGCGCGCCCCCGCGCGCAGCACCAGCGCAGTGACCGTGGTGCCGATGCGCTCTGCGCCGAGCTGCGCCTGGACATCCTCCAGGTCGCCGGTGGGCGCGCCGTCGAGCGCCACCAGCACGTCGCCCAGCAGCAGGCCCGCGCGCGCGGCGGGCCCGTCGGGCTCCACCATCACCACGATGAGCCCTCCGTCGCCGGGCAGGCCGAGCGCGGCGCGGAGCGGCTCCGGCAGCCGCACCGGCTGCATGCCGATGCCCAGGTAGGCGCGCGCGACGTGGCCCTTCCGGAGCAGCTCGTCGGTCACCCTCGCGACCGTGGTCACCGGCAGCGCGAGCCGGCTCTCCCGCGCGAGGCCGGAGGTGTTCAGGCCGACCACCCGGCCGGCCGCGTCGACCAGCGGCCCGCCCGAGAAGCCCGGGTAGAGCACGAGGTCCAGGCGCACCAGCCGATCGATCTCGGCGCCGCGCCAGGTGCGCCAGCGCGGGCCGAGCGCGCTGATCACGCCCCAGCTCGCGCGGGGCCCGTAGCCCAGGGCCAGCACCATGTGGCCGACGCGCAGCGCGCCGTCGTCCCCGAGCGCGGCCGGCGCGGTGTCGAGGTCCGCCACGCGCAGCACCGCGAGGTCCGAGCCGGGATCGCGGCCGACGAGGGCGGCGGGCCGCGAGCGGCCGTCCGCGGCCTCGACGGTGATGCCGTCCTCCATCCGGACCGTGTGGTCGGCGGTGACCACGATGCCGGCGCGCCAGTGGATCCCGGTGGACGGCAGGCGCCGGCGCGCGTGCACGGCCACGATGGATGGGGCGGCGCGCTCCACCGCGCCGGCCAGATCGTTCGAGAGCGAGAGCAGGGCTTCCATTCGTGTGTCCTCCTTACGGGTGAGGGTGCGCCCTCAGCATGCGGGAGGAAGCCACCGCGGACATCAGCCGAATGGCCAGGTCGGGACCCGGCCGGATGGCCAGGTGGGGCCTAGTGCGCCGCCACCGCCTGACCGGGGCGCGCGCCGAGCCGGTCGAGCGCCTCGAAGAATCGATCGACGTCGTCGCCGTCGCAGTGCACGTGCGGCGACACGCGGATGCGCCCTTCGCCACCCCAGACCAGCACCCGCAGGCCGGCGAGCCGCCCCGCGAGACCGGCCGCGTCGTCGGCCAGGAAGCAGACGTTGCCGGCACGCTCCGCGGGCGCCTCCGGCGTGAGGACCGAGAAGCCGCGCGAGCGCAGTCCCTCGATCAGCCGCCCGCCCAGGCCGACCGCGTGCTGCTCCACCGCCTCGGGGGCCAGCTGTTCCAGGCGCGCGAGCGCGTTGTCCAGCACCGCGAGGCCGAGCAGGCTCGGGTTACCCGCCTCGAGCCGCGAGGCGTCGGCGCGCCACGACATGGCGAGCGGATCGTCGGGGCCGCCCCGGTGCCCGACGCTGTGCCAGCCCACGGTGGCCGGCACCAGCTCCCCGACGCGGCGGGCGCTGTAGCCGAAGAGGCCGACCCCGTGGGTGGCGAGCAGCCACTTGTAGCAGCTCGAGACGACGAATTCGCATGCGCCGCCCGGCACCGGCACCACTCCGGCCGCGTGGGTGGCGTCCACGGCCAGCCGGGCCCCGACGCCGTGGGCGATGTCGGCGCAGCGCGCCAGATCGAGCCGCTGCCCGGTCAGGTAGCTCACCTGGCTTACCAGGATCAGGCGGGCGCGCCGGTCGACCAGGGCCGCGAGGTCGTCGAGCGAGAGATAGTGGGCGCGGGTGCGCACCACGCGGGCCTCGACCCCCCGCTCGCGCAGCATCGCGGCCGGGTAGATCGACGACGGGTACTCGAGATCGGCGAAGACGACGTTGTCGCCGGCGCGCCACTCCACCAAGCGCACCGCCTGGTTCAGGCCCTCGGAGGAGTGCGCCAGGAAGGCCACCTCCGCCGGCGCGACCCCCAGCACCCGGGCCGCCCGGGCCCGTGCCCGCTCTCCGATCGCGAACATCTCCTCACGGCCGGCCATGCCGCCGCTCTTGAGGGCCCCGAACCGCTCGCAGGTCGTGGTGTGCGACCGGAGCCAGGGCGCCTCCCCGCCGGTGCAGAGATGTGCCACGCCGTCCAGCCCCACGAACTCCCGCTTGTCGATGAGCGCCACGGTGGTCCTCCTCGAGGTGACCGGATGTAGCCTAGCATCGGGCGGGGCGTCGAACTACCCGGTAAGCTTTACCGGCGTCCCGCCGGCGGCGCGCCGGCGAGGAGGCCGCCGGCGAGGAACGCACGCGTTTTTCGCGCCCTGCGACGATCCGCGCCCGCGTCGCCGCTGGCACCCGGCTTGCGTGCGGGGGGTAGCTGATGCCGAGCGCATCACAACGGTCGAAGACGACCTGGAGTCCCTGGGCGCGAGAGTATGCGCGCACTCCCGAGCGCTACGTGTTCGGCACTGCTCCATCGGACTTCGCGCTCGAGGTCGCCCGGCTCGTACGGCCGGGCGACTACGTGCTCGACCTCGGCTGCGGGGAAGGCCGCGACAGCGTCTTCTTCGCGGAGCGGGGCGCGGTGGTGTTCGGCGTGGATCCCTCGGAGGCGGGCCTCGCCAAGGCGCGGCGCCTGGCGCAAGCGCGCGGGGTCCGGGTCCGCTGGGTGCGCGGGCCCGCGACCGGCGTGCTGCCGGCCGGGCCCTTCGACCTGGTCTTCTCGTGCGGCAGCCTGCACTACGTGGCCCGCGAACAGCGCGCCGATCTGTTCGCGCGCCTGCGCGGGATGACCCGGCCCGGCGGGCACCAGGCCCACCTCGTCTTCACCGAGGACCTGGTGCACGAGGAGAAGGGAGAGATCGTGGAATACTACCGAGCGGGCGAGCTACGCGAGGCGTTCGTGAACTGGCAGGTGCTCAAGCAGGCCGACCACGTGATCAGCTGCGCGCAGGACGGGACCGTGCACGGCCACGCGGTGGAGGAGATCGTCGCGGCGCGGCCGGTGGGGCCAGCGCCCTGGCCGTCCGAGTCGTGATCGCCTGGTCCACCGAGAAGAAGTCGGCCCACGGGTCCTTGCGCGCGGCCAGCCGGCGCGGCACCGTCTGCACCGTGAAGTCCTCGGGGGTCGCTCCGCCCGCCAGCTCGCTCCAGCCGAGCGGCGTCGACACCGGAGCGTCCGCTCGCGCGCGGGGCGAGTAGGCCGCCACCGAGGTGGCTCCCCGGACGTTGCGGAGGTAGTCGACGAAGACCCGCCCGCGGCGCGCCGCCTTCAGCGGGTTGATCGTGTAGTGATCGGGCGCGCGCCGGACCAGCTCTGCCCCGATTCCCTCGCCGAGCGCCCGGAGCGCCTCCCAGTCGGCCGACGGCCGGAGCGGCACCACCACGTGGAGCCCCTTGCCTCCCGTCGTCTTCACGAAGCCAACCAGATCGAGATCGCCGAGCAGCCCGCGGATGGCCTGCGCGCCTTCCACCACCCGCGCCCACGGCACGGCCGGCGCGGGGTCCAGGTCGAGCACGAGCCGATCGGGCCGATCGATCCGGCCGACCCGCGCGCCCCACGGATGGATCTCGAGCACGCCGATCTGGGCGAGGGCGACCAGGCCTGGCAGGTCGTCCACGTAGGGATAGGCCGCGGTGGCACCG